>DASSOK010000027.1:0-26611 GCA_035700665.1 Marmoricola sp. | reverse complement strand
GAGCTGCCCACCGGCTGGTACGCCGAGGCGGTGATGCGCTCGGCGGGCGGCTCGTCGTTCGCCGGGGACTTCATGGTCGCCAGCAAGACCCTGGACGGACGGCGGCTCCAGGTCGCCGTCGTCGACGTCTCCGGCAAGGGTGAGCAGGCGGGCACCCGGTCGCTGCTGCTCTCCGGCGCGTTCGGGGGGCTGCTCGGCGCCATGCACGCCGATGAGTTCCTGCCCGCCGCCAACGAGTACCTGCTGCGCCAGGACTGGAGCGAGGGGTTCGCCACCGCGATCCACCTGCTCCTGGACCTGGCCACCGGCGACTTCGAGCTGCGCGCCGCCGGCCACCCGCCCGCGGTTCAGCTGCACGCCGGCTCCGGACGCTGGGGGGTGCACCACACCGAGGGGCCGGTGCTGGGCGTGATCCCCGACGCGAGGTTCAGCTGCGTCAACGGCTCGCTGCAGCCCGGCGACGCGCTGCTGCTCTACACCGACGGGCTCGTGGAGACGCCGCAGCGGGACATCGCGATGGGCATCGACAAGCTGGTCGGCCAGGGGGAGCGGCTGCTGCGGGCCGGCTTCGAGAACGGCGCCCGCCGGCTGATCAACCGGCTGGAGTCGATGAACGACGACCGCGCGCTGCTGCTGCTGCACCGCCGCTAGCCACGCTCAGCCCACACCGGCCAGCCGCGGACCGCAGTCCTGTGCCTGGCGACGTGGGGTGATCGGAGCGGATGACGGGAATCGAACCCGCGTCATCAGTTTGGAAGACTGAGGCTCTACCATTGAGCTACATCCGCGAGCGCGCCCGCGGGCGGGCGCGACCCCATGGTGCCACAGACCGCGCCCCCAGGCGGAACCGGCCCGCCGGGGGTCCGGAGGCTGCCGATTACGGGGTGCGGCGGCGTGTCCACTAGACTGCCCAGGGCCCTCGACGGGCGCCCCGGGGCGTAGCGTAGTGGCTAGCGCGCCTGCTTTGGGAGCAGGAGATCGCAGGTTCGAGTCCTGTCGCCCCGACCACGAGCCCGTGCCCGAAGCCGGCACGGAGTCTCGGACCTATCCGGCCTGCCGGGCCGCATCCTGCATCCCCGACAAGGAGTACAGCTGTGAAGAGCGCCGTTGAGACGCTGAACCCGACCCGTGCGAAGCTCACGGTCGAAGTGCCGTTCGAGGACCTCAAGCCGAGCCTCGACGCCGCCTACCAGCGCATCGCCAAGCAGGTGAACGTTCCCGGCTTCCGCAAGGGCAAGGTGCCGCCGCCCGTCATCGACCGGCAGATCGGCCGCGGTGCGGTGCTCGACGAGGCCATCAACGACGCGCTCCCGAAGTTCTACGTCCAGGCTTTGCAGGACAACGACCTCCAGCCGCTGGCCCAGCCCGAGATCGACGTCACGAAGTTCGAGGACAACGAGACCCTCGAGTTCACCGCGGAGGTCGACGTCCGTCCGGAGATCACCGTTCCGTCGTACGACGGGCTCGAGGTCACCGTCGATGACGTCGCGGTGAGTGATGACGACGTGGCGGAGCAGGTCGAGAGCCTGCGCGAGCGGTTCGCCACGCTGAACGAGGTCGACCGGGCGGCGCAGGACGGTGACATGGTCACGATCGACCTGGTGGCGCGCAAGGACGGCGAGACCGTCGAGGGCGGCGAGGTCATCGGCTACTCCTACAAGGTCGGCTCCGGCGACATGCTCGAGGGCGTCGACGACGCGCTGCGCGGCCTGTCCGCGGGCGAGACGGCCACCTTCACCAGCCAGCTGCTCGGGGGCGACCTCGCCGGCCAGGACGTCGAGGTGACCGTGACGGTGAGCTCCGTCAAGGAGCAGGAGCTCCCGGAGCTGGACGAGGAGTTCGCGCAGACCGCCTCCGAGTTCGACACCATCGACGAGCTGCGCGCGGATGTGCGCGCCCGGCTCCAGCGCGGCAAGCGCCTCGAGCAGGCCGCCGCCGCCCGGGACGCGGTGCTCGAGAAGCTGCTGGACTCCGCCGAGATCCCGCTGCCGGAGTCGATCGTCACCTCCGAGATCGCCGCCCGCCGGCAGGAGATGGAGCAGCAGTTGGCCTTCGCCGGCATGACGATGCAGCAGTACCTCGACCAGGAGGAGCAGACCGAGGACGAGTTCGAGGGTGAGCTGGAGAAGCGGGTGCGCGACGCCCTGGCGGCCCAGTTCCTGCTCGACGAGGTGGCCCGGAACGAGGAGATCGGCGTCGACCAGGGCGAGCTCTCCGAGCACCTCTTCCGGCGTGCCCAGCAGTCCGGTCAGAACCCTGACGAGTTCGTCAAGCACATGGTCGAGCACAACCACATCCCCGAGATGGTCTCCGAGGTCGTCCGCGGCAAGGCGCTCGCCATGATCGTCGAGGCGGCCAAGGTCACCGACGAGTCGGGCAACCACGTGGAGCTGAAGAACCTGCGCCCCGACGGCACCATCGGCGAGCCCGACGAGACCCAGGACGGGGCCCAGCCAGAGCCGCAGGACCGGGCCCAGGACGAGGAGACCGGCAGCGCCGAGTCGGAGTGACGCAGTCCGCAGCGTGGGTCGTTGACGTCACCGCCGCCGACTGCGTTGACTTGGCGCCATGAGCCTGCACCGGCGCAACCCGTCCGCGCCGGCGGCCACCTGGCTGGAGGCAGCCGCGGTGGCCGCCGACCACCTGGAGGACCTGGTCGTGGGGTCCGTCCACGACGTGCACACCTCGGTGGCCGGGCGTGTCCACGGCGTCGTCGACCGCGTGGCGGGCGGCACGACCGTCAGCCACCGGGTGCACGACGGGATCGCCGGCGTCGTCTACGGGTCGATCGGCGCGGGGCTCAAGGCCACGGCACGTGCGCTCCGTGAGGTCGACCGCCGCGGCATCGGGCCGACCCTGGACTCTTCCCCGCGCGGCAGGTTCGTCGTGTCGGCCGTCAACGGGCTGATCGGCCACAAGCTGCGCGACGAGGGCTCCGGGCTGGCGATCGAGCTCGGTGTCCGGGTCGGGGGCGCGGACGTCCCCCTGGACCCCGACGCGATCGCAGAGAGCTTCGGCGAGCCGACCGACGCGCTGGTGGTGTTCGTGCACGGGTTGTGCGAGACCGAGGACTACTGGAACCGCCGCTCGAGGCCACTGCGTCGAGACGGCCACGGCCGGGACGCCAGCACGCCGTCGTACGGCGCCCGGCTGGCTGCCGAGGAGGGCTGGTCGCCGGTCTACGTGCGGGCCAACACGGGGCTGTCCGTCGCGGAGTCAGGCGTGGCGCTGAGCGCCCTGCTCTCCCGCCTGGTCGACGCCTGGCCGACCGAGGTACGCCGGATCGCCTTCGTCGGACACTCCATGGGCGGGCTCATCGTGCGCGCAGCCTGCGCGGTGCACACCGAGGACGGACGTGACTGGAAGCCGCTGGTGAGCGACATCGTCACGCTGGGGACCCCGCACCTCGGCTCCCCGGTGGAGCGGTCCATCGAGCGGGGCATGAAGCTGTCCCGCAAGGTTCCGGAGCTGAGTCCCTACGTGCGGGTGTTCCAGAGCCGCTCCACCGGCGTGCTTGACCTGCACGACGGCATGCCGGAGGACGCGGCAGAGGTGCCGCAGGCCCGCTACCACCTGGTGGCCGCCACCCTGTCGTCCTCGCCGCGCGACGTCGTGGCCGGGACCATCGGTGACTACCTGGTGCCCTACCGCTCGGCGATCGCCAAGCCTCGCGGCGGCCCCGAGATCTTTCCCCGTGCTGACGTGCTGCACGTCCCGCGAGCCGGGCACTTCGACCTGCTCAACCACGACGCGGTCCACGACGCGCTGCGCCAGTGGCTCCGGCACCGGACCCAGGTGGCCACCACCGCCTGACCGCCGGGCGCGCGATGCGCCCGAATCTGCTGTGGGCGAACATCGGGCCCCGGCGCATGGAAATGGCGGTCCAGCCGTCTAGGGTCGAGGACGTGAACGAGACATCGACCCCCCAGATGAACGGCGGCGTCGCGGGCTACGGCCTCGACGACCACATCTACCAGCGCCTGCTGCGGGAGCGGATCGTGTTCCTCGGCTCCGAGGTGCGCGACCAGAACGCCAACGCCATCTGCGCCCAGCTGCTGCTGCTGTCGGCCGAGGACCCCGACGCGGACATCTTCCTCCACATCAACAGCCCGGGCGGCTCGGTGGACGCCGGCATGGCGATCTACGACACCATGCACTACATCCCCAACGACGTCGCGACCGTCGGCATGGGCCTGGCCGCGTCGATGGGCCAGTTCCTGCTGTGCGCCGGCGCCAAGGGCAAGCGCTACGCGCTGCCGCACGCCCGCATCATGATGCACCAGCCCTCCGGTGGCATGGGCGGCTCCGCCTCGGACATCAAGATCCAGGCACAGCAGTCGCTGCACATCAAGAAGGTGCTCTTCGAGCTGATCTCCGAGCACACCGGCCAGCCGCTGGAGCAGGTGGAGCGGGACGCCGACCGGGACCGCTGGTTCACCGCCGAGCAGGCGAAGGACTACGGCTTCATCGACCACGTGATCACCAGCGCCCGCGAGGCCGCTGACGAGGGCCGCCCGGCCCACAAGAAGGACTGAGAGGTACGACGGCATGAACTACTACATCCCGCAGTGGGAAGAGCGCACGTCGTACGGCTTCCGGCGCATCGACCCCTACGCGAAGCTGTTCGAGGACCGGATCATCTTCCTCGGCACGCCGATCAGCGACGACATCGCCAACGCCGTGATGGCCCAGTTGCTGTGCCTGGAGTCGATGGACCCCGACCGGGACATCTCGATCTACATCAACAGTCCGGGTGGCTCGTTCACCGCCATGACGGCGATCTACGACACGATGCGGTTCATCCAGCCGGACGTGCAGACCGTCTGCCTGGGCCAGGCGGCGTCGGCTGCCGCGATCCTGCTCGCCGCCGGCACTCCGGGCAAGCGGATGGCACTGCCGAACTCGCGCATCCTGATCCACCAGCCCTACACCGAGGGCACCTACGGCCAGTCCTCCGACATCGAGATCCAGGCCAACGAGGTGCTCCGGATGCGTGAGCTGCTCGAGAAGATGATCGCGGAGCACTCCGGCAGGTCGCAGGAGGAGGTCAGCCAGGACATCGAGCGCGACAAGATCCTGACGGCCGAGGCGGCGGTCGACTACGGGCTGATCGACTCGATCCTGGAGTCACGGAAGGCGGCGGCTGCGCTCAGCTGAGCGCAGTGGATGACATGACCCGCCGTGTCGCGCACAATCGTCGCAGCGACGGGGTACGGTCGGAAGAGTCCCGACATCGGAGTCGCGCAGCGGCCCGACGACAGAGTGCGCAGATCACGCCGACGCCCACGTCGGCACGGATGAGGGGAGACGCCGCCCGTGGCACGCATTGGTGACGGTGGCGACCTGCTGAAGTGCTCCTTCTGCGGAAAGAGCCAGAAGCAGGTCAAGAAGTTGATCGCCGGACCGGGCGTGTACATCTGCGACGAGTGCATCGACCTGTGCAACGAGATCATCGAGGAGGAGCTCAACGAGACCAGCGAGGTCGGCCTCGAGGAGCTGCCCAAGCCCCGGGAGATCTTCGAGTTCCTCAACTCCTACGTGATCGGCCAGGAGACGGCCAAGAAGACGCTCGCCGTGGCCGTCTACAACCACTACAAGCGCGTCCAGGCCGGAGTCACCAACGCGGCGGGCACCAAGCACGCCAAGGACGAGCTCGTCGAGGTGGCGAAGTCCAACATCTTGGTCATCGGGCCGACTGGCTGCGGCAAGACCTACCTCGCGCAGACCCTGGCGCGGATGCTCAACGTGCCGTTCGCGATCGCGGACGCCACGGCGCTGACGGAGGCCGGCTACGTCGGCGAGGACGTCGAGAACATCCTTCTCAAGCTGATCCAGGCTGCCGACTACGACGTCAAGAAGGCTGAGACCGGGATCATCTACATCGACGAGATCGACAAGGTCGCGCGCAAGGCGGAGAACCCCTCGATCACCCGCGACGTGTCGGGGGAAGGCGTGCAGCAGGCGCTGCTGAAGATCCGGGAGGGCACCACGGCCTCGGTGCCGCCCCAGGGTGGTCGCAAGCACCCGCACCAGGAGTTCATCCAGATCGACACCACGAACATCCTGTTCGTCGTCGGCGGCGCCTTCGCCGGTCTGGAGCACATCGTCGAGCAGCGCGTGGGCAAGAAGACACTCGGTTTCACCGCCGACGTCCGCGCATCCCGGCAGGTCGAGGCCGACGAGATGTTCGCCCAGGTCCGTCCCGAGGACCTGGTCAAGTTCGGCCTGATCCCGGAGTTCATCGGTCGGCTGCCGCTGATCGCGCACGTCAACAAGCTCGATGTCGCCGCGCTGGTGCAGATCCTGACCGAGCCCCGCAACGCGCTGGTCAAGCAGTACCAGAAGCTCTTCGAGCTCGACGGCGTCGAGCTGGAGTTCACCGACGACGCGGTCGCTGCCATCGCCGACAAGGCGATGGAACGCGGGACCGGAGCCCGGGGGCTGCGCGCCATCATCGAGGAGGTCCTACTCAACGTGATGTACGACGTTCCCTCGCGCGGCGACATCGCGAAGGTCGTGGTGACCGGCGAGGTGGTCTCGGACAACGTCAACCCCACGCTCGTCCCGCGTCAGCCGGAGTCGAAGAAGAAGAAGTCGGCCTGACTCTCCGCGGCTAGACTGAGCCCACCGACCGGCCGGACTTCCCGGGGGGTCGGTGCCGTGCCTGCCTGCCTCGGGGAACCCATGAGAAGCGAAGAGAAGAAGCCGATCACGGCCTTCGTCATGCTCACGCTCGTCGCGGTCTGGGTGCTGGTGGCTGGTGCGAACCGGACACCGGACACGGTCACCGAGGCCGGCCCCCTTCCGTCGCCGGTGCTGCGGGCGCTGTCGCCGGACTTCCTGCTCGGCGACCTGCTGGACGCCCGTGCGGTGGCACAGAAGAACGCGACCAGGCAGGCGAAGGCCCGCAACCAGGCGCGCAACCACCCTCGGTTCGTCCTCCCGTTCCCCTCGGAGGCACAGCATCAGTCCGTGACCCAGCAGTCGCAACCGCGCAGCGTCGGCTCGACGGGCACCCGAACCACGACGGCCCGGGAGACGACCCGGACGAAGGCCCGGACCAGCACGGGCACCTCGAAGCGACCGCCCGCTCCGACCACGAGCAGCGGACCAGGACGCAGCGCGCAGGCGCCCGGCAAGGCGAAGGGACATGCCAAGGCCAAGGGGCACGCCAGGGCAGCCAAGCGGAGCGCCGCCGGCCACCGCTGAGCAGACCGGTCACTCGGCCGGCGCCAGCACCGCCTCGACGTGCAGCTCGCCAGTCCCCGTCGTGTAGTCCAGCGGGCCGGTCACCCCGCCGACGGCACGCAGGTCCGACTCGGCGAGGCGCACCCGCTCCAGCACGTCGTCGGGTGCGGTGACCGTGGCGCGCTCGACCGGGGTGCGCATCTTGACCTTCGCGGTCGACTTCGCGCCCCGGATGCCTGCCAGCACCGCCGCGACCGCGTCCAGGACGGTCTCGTCGCCGTCGAGCGTGCCCAGGGCCGCACGTGTCGGCCAGGGCTGCCGGTGGACCGAGCCGTCCTGCCACCACGACCAGACCTCCTCCGTGGCGTAGGGGAGGTAGGGCGCGAACAGGCGGAGCACCGTGTGCAGGGTGGTGGCGAGCGCGGCGCGGGCCGATTCGGTCGGGGCCCCGAGGTCACCGTACGAACGCTCCTTGACCAGCTCGACGTAGTCGTCGCAGAAGTCCCAGAAGAACCGCTCGGTGACCTCGAGCGCCGTGGTGTAGTCGTAGCGCTCGAAGGCTGTGGTCGCGTCGTCGACCACCCGTCCGAGCCGCGCCAGCAGCGCGCGGTCGACCGGCTCGGTCACCAGGCCGGGGTCCGCCGTGGTCGCGCCGTTGCCGAGCACGAAACGGGCGACGTTGAGCACCTTCATTGCCAGCCGGCGGCCGACCTTCATCTGTGACTCGTCGAAGGGCGAGTCCAGGCCCGGCCGGGCGATCGCAGCGCGCCAGCGGACGGCGTCAGCACCGTACTTGTCGAGGATCTCGGTCGGGACGACGACGTTGCCCCTGGACTTCGACATCTTCTTCCGGTCCGGGTCCACGATGAAACCGGAGATCATCGCGTGCGACCAGGGGGCGACGTGGTTCTCGAAGTGCGCCCGCACGACCCGCGAGAACAGCCACGTGCGGATGATGTCGTGGGCATGGGTGCACAGGTCCATCGGGAAGACCCGAGAGAACAGGTCCTCGTCGGTCGTCCAGCCGCCGGCGATCTGCGGGCTCAGCGACGACGTCGCCCAGGTGTCCATCACGTCCGGGTCGCCGACGAACCCGCCCGGCTTGCCGCGCTGGTCCTCGTCGTACCCCCGCGGTGCCTGCGTCGACGGGTCGATGGGCAGCTCCGACTCGGCCGGCAGCAGCGGATGCTCGTAGTCAGGCTCGCCGTCGTCATCGAGGGCGTACCAGACCGGGAACGGGATGCCGAAGAACCGCTGCCGCGAGATGAGCCAGTCGCCGTTGAGGCCGCCGACCCAGTTGTCGTAGCGGTGCTTCATGTGGGTGGGGATCCAGCTGATCTCGTTGCCGCGCGCGAGCAGCTCGTCGCGGACCTCCGCGTCGCGGCCGCCGTTGCGGATGTACCACTGCCGGGTGGAGACGATCTCGAGCGGCTTGTCGCCCTTCTCGTAGAAGTTCGCCATCCGCTGGGTCGGCTTCGGCTCGCCGTCGAGGTCTCCGGACTCGCGCAGCAGGACGACCATGGCCTCGCGGGCGCTGAAGGTCGTCTTCCCGGCGAGCTCGGCGTACGGTGCCGCATCGGCCAGCCACTCCGGCGTCTCGCGCAGCAGCCGGCCGTCGCGGCCGATGACCGTGCGGACCGGCAGCTGCAGCTCGCGCCACCACATCACGTCGGTGAGGTCGCCGAACGTGCAGCACATCGCGATGCCGGCACCCTTGTCGGGCTCGGCCGCCGGGTGCGCCAGTACCGGGATCTCGACTCCGAACACGGGCGAGGTCACCGTGCTCCCGAACAGGGACTGGTAGCGCTCGTCGTCGGGATGCGCGATCAGCGCCACCACCGCCGGAATCAGCTCGGGGCGGGTGGTCTCGATGAACACGGGCTGAGCAGCGTCCGCGGTGTGGTGGAACGCGACCCGGTGGTAGGCGCCCGGGTAGTCGCGGGCCTCGAGCTCCGCCTGGGCGACCGCGGTCTGGAAGGTGACGTCCCACAGCGTCGGCGCCTCCTGCAGGTACGCCTCGCCGCGGGCGAGGTTGCGCAGGAACGCGGTCTGGCTCACTTTCGTCGACTTCGGGCCGATGGTCGTGTAGGTCTCGTTCCAGTCGACCGAGAGACCGAGTCGGCGCCACAGCGCCTCGAAGACCTGCTCGTCCTCTTCCACGAGGCGCTCGCACAGCTCGACGAAATTGGGCCGGCTGATCGGCACCTGTCGCTTCGGGTCGGGCTTCTCCGGTGGGGTGAAGTCGGCGTCGTAGGGCAGCGACGGGTCGCAGCGCACGCCGAAGTAGTTCTGCACTCGGCGCTCGGTGGGCAGGCCGTTGTCGTCCCACCCCATGGGGTAGAAGACGCTCTTGCCGCGCATGCGCTGGAAGCGGGCGATGAGGTCGGTGTGGGTGTAGGAGAAGACGTGCCCGACGTGCAGGCTGCCGCTCACGGTCGGCGGGGGAGTGTCGATCGCGTAGACGCTCTCACGCGGCTGGCTCCGGTCGAACCGGTAGGTGTCGTCGCTCTTCCACTGTGCCGACCACTTCTCCTCCAGGCCCTCCAGCGCCACCTTCTCCGGTACGACGACGGCGGCTGTGGCGGTCGTCGCGGTCCGGTCGGTGGTCGGCTCGTCAGTCATGCAGCGAATCCTATGAGGCCGTGGTGGCGGGGCGAAAACGAGTTCCGCCGCCGCTCGTCCGGCGCCTAGGTTTGGAACATGTACCGGGTCGAGTTCCTCACGGACGCCGCACAGTTCCTCGAACGTGCGTCGGCCGTCCTGCAACGCGACCCGGTGGTCAGCACGGTCATCGCCACGATGGCCGAGCGCGAGGCCCGGGCCGAGGGCAGCAGCGCGCCCGACGACCGCCCGTACTGGTGGGCCGTGGTGCGCGACGAGGCGGCGGAGGTGGTCAGCTGCGCGATGCGGACCGCTCCGTTCGACCCGCACCCGCTCCTGCTGATGCCGATGCCCGAGCCCGCCGCCCGGGCACTGGCGCGCGCGCTGGCCGAGCGGGGCGAGTGCGTACAGGCCGCGAACGGGTTCCGCCCCGCCACCGACATCTTCGCGGACGAGATCGCCACCCTCACGGGGCGAACCAGCGAGGTCACCGTGCACATGCGGCTGTTCGAGCTCGGGACACTGGTCCCACCGGCGCCGGTCCCCGGACGGCTCCGAGTCGCGACGCCCGAGGACCTGGACCTGTGTGTGGCCTGGTTCGACGCGTTCGCCGACGCCGCCGACGAGCAGGCAGGACGGCCGGCCGGCACGCTGCGCGAGGGCCGGCACGAACGCGACGGCATGCTGCGCCGCATCGATGAGCGGCGAGTGTGCTTCTGGGTCGACGAGCAGGACCGGCCGGTCCACCTCACCGGATTCAACCTCCCCGCCTTCGGCGTCGCCCGGATCGGTCCCGTCTACACGCCGCCGGAGCACCGTGGCGGGGGCCTCGCCAGCAACGCGGTTGCCGAGGTGTCGCGGAGCCTGCAGGCCGACGGCGCGGTGCCGTGCCTGTACACCGACCAGGCCAACCCGGTGTCGAACCGGATCTACCAGGCGTTGGGCTATGTCGCGGTGGCCGACCAGGTCAACATCGCGCTGCGGTAGTCACGACAGCGGGTCGAGCACCCCGTGGTCGGTGAGTCCTCCACTGAGGCGGGTGAGCTGCTCGTCGGCGGCGCCGAGCCAGTGGTTGAGCGCGGTCAGGCGCGCGGTGTAGTGCCCGACCGCGTACTCCGCCGTCATGCCGATGCCGCCGTGCAGCTGGATCGCCTCCTGGCCGACGTGGCGGGCGGCGCGTGCGGTCTGGAGCTTGGCCCGGGCGGCAGCCTCGACGACCGCTGTCGGGTCGTCGTGCTCCGCGGCCACCATGGTGGCCCAGGTGACCATGCTGCGGGTCAGCTCCAGTGAGGTGTAGCAGTCCGCTGCCCGGAAGTTCAGCGCTTGGAAGTGGTTGAGGGTGACGCCGAACTGCTTGCGGGTGGTGAGGTACGAGGTGGTCATCCTCAGCGCAGTGTCCATCGCCCCGAGCGCCTCGTGGCACGCCGCGACCTGGGCTCGCGCCCGGGCCAGCGCGATCGTCTCCGAGGCGTCGCCCCCGTCGCCCAGCGGAGTCGCCCGGGACCGGTCGAACACCAGCCGCGCGGCCCGGCCGCCGTCGGGCGTGTGGTAGCCCTCGACTCCTTCGGGCCGGTCGCTGACGAAGAGCTCGTGGCCCACCTGCCAGACGATCTTGTCGGCTCGGGCGCCCTGGATCACCGGCTCGGCAACGGTGCCGGCGTCCCCGAGCGCCGGATCGACGCGGGCACAGGTCAGCAGCAGCTCCCCGGAGGAGAGGGCGCCCAGCAGCTCCGCCCGCTGGTCGTCACTGCCCGCTGCAGCGACCAGCCCGCCGGCGAGCACGACGGAGGCGACGTAGGGCTCCGGCGCGAGCACCCGGCCGATCTCCTCCGCCACGACGGCGACCTCGACCGGCCCGGCACCCATCCCGCCGTCCTGCTCCGCGAACGGCAGGCCGAGCGCGCCCATCTCGGCCAACCTCGCCCAGACCTGCTCGTCGTACCCGGGGTCCTCGGCCGTCACGCTGCGACGCCTCTCGGCGTCGACCGAGGGGTCGTAGCCCTTGAGCAGTCCACGGACGGCGTCGCGGAGGGCGAGCTGCTCGTCGTCGAGGGTGAAGTCCATGTGGTGTCCTTCCGGGCTCAGAGGCCGAGAATCGTGCCGGCGATGATCTGGCGCTGGATCTCGTTCGACCCGCCGTAGATGGAGGCCTTGCGGAGGTTCAGGTAGGTCGGAGTGGTCACCGTGGCCCACTCCGGAGCCGAGGGGGAACCGGAGGCCAGGGAGAGCTCGCCCGCGACGTCGACGGCCAGCTCCGACACGGCCTGCTGGAGCTCGCTGCCCTTCAGCTTCAGGACCGACGAGGCGGGGTGCGGCTTGCCGTCGGCGGAGTGCGCGACGACGCGGAGCGCGGTGAGCTCCAGGGCGAGCAGCTCGTTCTCGAGCTCGACGAAGCGCGCCGCGGTGAGGGCGCTGTCGAGGGCGCCGACGTTGGCGGCGTGGTCCTTCAGCGTCGCGAGGGCACGCTTGGTCGCACCCACAGGGGCCACGCCGACGCGCTCGTTGCCGAGGAGGAACTTGGCGTAGCTCCAGCCGGCGTTCTCCTCGCCGACGAGGAGGTCGTGGGGCACGCGGACGTCCTCGAAGAAGACTTCGTTGACCTCGAAGCTGCCGTCGACGAGCTGGATCGGCCGCAGCGTCACACCGGGGGAGTCCATCGGGAAGAGCAGCATCGAGATGCCCTTCTGCTTGCGCTCGGCCTCCGGGTCGGTCCGCACTAGGCAGAAGATCCAGTCGGCGTGCTGGCCCAGTGTCGTCCAGGTCTTCTGTCCGTTGACGACCCAGTCGTCGCCGTCGCGGACCGCACGGGTCTTCAAGGAGGCCAGGTCGGAGCCCGCGTCGGGCTCGGAGAAGCCCTGGCACCACCAGATGTCGAGGTTGGCGGTCGGCGGAAGGAACCGCTCCTTCATCTCCTGACTGCCGAAGTTCGCGATCACCGGGCCGATCATGTTGGCGTTGAACGCCAATGGCGGCGGCACGCAGGCGAGCTGCAGCTCCTCGTGCCAGATGTGCCGCTGGAGCGGGGTCCAGTCCCGGCCGCCCCACTCGAGGGGCCAGTTCGGCACCGCCAGCCCCGCCTCGTTGAGGATCCGCTGCGTGGTCACGATGCCGTCCTTGCCCACATGGCGGCCAACCGCCACGGCGTCCCGGATCTCTTGGGGCACCTTGGTGGTGAAGAACGTCCGCATCTCCTGGCGGAACGCCTCTTCCTCGTCCGTGAGTCGCAGCCTCATGTGGCGAGGCTAGTGCGTGCCGCTCGGGGCCGACCAGTGGACCACCATCCCGGCACCGCACCCTAGGCTGTGGAGCGATGTCCGAGTTCCCGCAAGGCGCCCGCCCCGCCGAGACCCGTGCCGAGGTCGAGGACGCGCTGCTGTCCCGGTGGCCCGAGACCAGGCTGGAGCCGAGCCTCGCCCGGATCGAGGCCTTCACCGAGCTGCTCGGCGACCCGCAACGGGCCTACCCGGTGATCCACCTGACCGGGACCAACGGCAAGACCTCCACGGCGCGGATGATCGAGACGCTGGTCCGTGCGAGCGGGCTTCGCACGGGACGGTTCACCAGCCCACACCTGCAGTCGATGACCGAGCGGATCGTCGTCGACGGCCACCCGCTCGACGACGATCAGTTCGTCCGGGCGTTCAACGACGTGGCGCCGTTCACCCATCTCGTCGATGCGGAGCAGGACCACCCGCTGTCGTTCTTCGAGACCATCGTGGGGATGGCCTATGCCGCGTTCGCAGACGCCCCCGTCGACGTCGCCGTGGTGGAGGTCGGGATGGGCGGCGCCTGGGATGCGACCAACGTCGCGGACGGCCAGGTCGCGGTCCTGACACCGATCGGCGTCGACCATGCCAGGTACCTCGGAGCGACTCCGGTCGCGATCGCCCGTGAGAAGGTCGGCATCATCAAGCCCGGCGCCACCGTGGTGACCGCAGTCCAGGACGAGGACGTCGCCGAGGTCATCGTCGAACGGTGCCGCGAGGTCGGCGCCACGCTGCTGCGCGAGGGCGTGGACTTCGGGCTCAGGAGCAGGGTCCCCGCGGTCGGTGGCCAGATGGTCTCACTGCAGGGACTGCGTGGGCAGTACGACGAGGTGCTCCTGCCGCTGTTCGGTGCTCACCAGGCTCACAACGCCGTGCTCGCGCTGGCGGCCGTCGAGTCCTTCATCGGCGGTGCCGAGCCACTGGCCGGCGACGTGGTCAACGATGCCTTCGCCGAGGTCACCTCACCGGGGCGGCTGGAGGTCGTCCGCCGCTCGCCGACGGTGCTCCTGGACGCTGCCCACAACCCGCACGGCGCGCATGCCCTGGTAGCTGCACTCGAGGACAGCTTCGCGTTCAGCCCGCTCATCGGCGTCGTGGGCGTGATGGCCGACAAGGACCACGAGGAGATGCTCCGGATCCTCGAGCCCCGGTTGGCCCACGTGGTCTGCACGCAGAACTCCACGGCCCGGTCCCTCCCCGCCCCCGAGCTGGCGGAGGTGGCCCGGGGCATCTTCGGGCACGAGCGCGTCACCGCCACCCCGGCCCTGGCCGATGCCATCGACCAGGCCGCCGCGCTGGCGGAGGCCGGCGGCGTGTTCGGTGAGGCCATCGGCTCCGGCGGGGTGCTGGTCACCGGATCGGTCGTCACGGTCGGTGAGGCCCGCGACCTCTTCCGCCCTGCGGAGGGCGGCGAAGAGCCCGGCACGGAGTCGCAGGGGTGAGGCGCCGGCTCTGCGCGGCGATCCTGACCTTCGAGGCGATCGTCCTCGGCCTCACCACGCCGGTGCTGATCTCGGTGCAGGGGGTGGACCGCGCCCAGGCGCTCTGGATCGGCCTCGGCCTCACCGTCGTGTGCGTCCTCGCGGCCGGCCTCCTGCGCCGTACGTGGGCCTACGGCCTCGGCTGGCTGGTGCAGGCCGCGGCCATCGCGATGGGCCTGCAGATCACGGCCATGTTCGTGCTCGGGATCGTCTTCCTCGCGCTGTGGGTCGCCGCCTACGTGCTGGGCGGTCGGATCGACGACCACGAGGCGGCGCTGGAGAGTCGCACGGAGCCCGACGAGGCGGCGGACGTCCTGCCGCCGCCGTCCTGGCACTACGAGCTCGTCTGCTCCGCAGACACCTACCGACCGTTTGCGCAGCGCGGTACCCGCGGGCTGCTCACCCCGGTGTTCTTGCTGTTCCCGGTCCTCTGCGTGCTCGTCGCCGTGCTGCTGCTCCTGTTCGCGCCCGGCAGCGAGGTGGTCGCCGGGGTGTTCGTGGTGTTCGCCGTCGGCTGGCCGGTGGTGTCGTGGCTCGCCCAGCGGCAGGCGTGGCGGACCTTCCTCGCGCCCGGCAAGGCCTACCGCACCGCGTTCCTCGCCGACCGCATCGTCCTGGAGAGCGGCGGTCGACTGCTCCAGGTGCCGTACGACGACCTCTCGGCCGTCTCCGAGCAGGGCGGCCTGGTGACCGCCACGATCGGAGCGGGCCAGGCGCGGCTGCAACTGCCGGAGCCGGTCTTCCCGGCCGGGGAGAGGGAGCGGGTGCGCCGACGTCTGGGACCCGGCCCTCGTGCCGACGGCGCGACTGCCTGACCGTAGTCTTCGGGCCATGAGTGCACAGGCCCCCACGCACGAGCCCGCCAACGGTCAGCGGACGCTGGTCCTGCTGAAGCCGGACACGGTCCGCCGGGGCCTCGTCGGCGAGGTGCTGTCGAGGTTCGAGGCCAAGGGGCTGCGGATCGTCGCGATGGAGCAGCGCCACATCGACGCGACGACCGCGGACCAGCACTACGCCGAGCACGTGGAGAAGGCGTTCTACCCGCCGCTACGGGAGTTCGTGACCAGCGGCCCGCTCGTGGCCCTGGTGCTCGAGGGTGACGAGGCGATCGAGGTGGTGAGGGCGCTCAACGGCGCCACCGACGGGCGCAAGGCGGCGCCGGGCACCATCCGTGGAGACCTCTCGATGTCCAACCGGGAGAACCTGGTGCACGGGTCGGACTCGCCCGAGTCGGCCGCGCGCGAGATCGCCCTCTGGTTCCCCGCTCTTTGACGACCTGATCCCGCCGCGTGTCCTGCGCGGTTCCGGCGCTGCTCCTCCCTAGGCTCGTCCCCGGATACGTCGCGCGCACCGTCCGGCCGGGCGTCGTACTCCCTTCCCCACGACGCACCTGCGAGGCGAGAGATGGCCAACAGCTTGATCGGCCGTGACATGGCGGTGGACCTGGGCACGGCCAACACCCTGGTCTACGTACGTGGCAAGGGCGTGCTCCTGGACGAGCCCTCGGTGGTCGCCCTCAACACCGAGACCCACGAGATCCTTGCCGTCGGCCACGAGGCGAAGCGGATGCTCGGGCGCACCCCCGAGGGCATCCGGGCGCTCCGGCCGCTGAAGGACGGCGTCATCGCCGACTTCGACGCCACGGAGCAGATGCTGCGGCACTTCATCGCCCAGGTGCACCGGCGGCGGTACCTCGCGAAGCCGCGGCTGGTGATCTGCGTGCCCAGCGGGGTGACCTCCGTGGAGCAGCGCGCGGTCAAGGAGGCCGGCTACATGGCGGGCGCCCGGGCCGTCTACATCATCGAGGAGCCGATGGCGGCCGCGATCGGCGCCGGCCTGCCGGTGCACGAGGCGACCGGCAACATGGTCGTCGACATCGGCGGCGGCACCACCGAGGTCGCCGTCATCTCCCTCGGTGGGCTCGTCACCACGCTCTCGGTGCGGACCGCAGGTGACGAGCTCGACCAGGCGATCATCGCGTGGATGAAGAAGGAGCACTCCCTGATGCTGGGGGAGGGCACCGCCGAGGAGGTCAAGGTCACCCTGGGGTCGGCCTTCCCGATGGCACACGAGCCGACGGCGGAGATCCGCGGGCGCGACATGGTGTCCGGTCTTCCCCGGACCGTCGAGGTGACCAGCGCCGACATCCGCAAGGCCATCGAGGAGCAGCTGCACTCCATCGTCGACGCGGTCCGCACGACGCTCGACCAGACCCCGCCCGAGCTTGCCGGCGACATCATGGACCGCGGCATCGTGCTGACCGGCGGCGGTGCGCTGCTGCGGGGGATCGACGAGCGGATCCGGCACGAGACCGGGATGCCGGTCCACGTCGCGCAGGACCCGCTGAGCGCGGTCGCGATCGGCGCCGGCAAGTGTGTCGAGGAGTTCGAGGCACTCCAGCAGGTGCTCGTCTCGGAGCCACGGAGGTGACCATGCACGGGCACCGCGGCGACGGACTGGGGGAACGGCGGCCCTCCAGGCGGGTCGTCCCCCTGCTGTTGTTCGCGGCGCTCACCGTGATGACCCTGGACGCGAGCTCCGGTGACGGCTCCCCGCTCGACGCGGCCCGCACCGTGGTCGGCAACGTCGTGGGTCCCGTGGAGACCGCCACCGCGGACGCGGTGCGACCGTTCAGCGACGTCTCCGGGTTCGTGCAGTCCAACAAGGCCCTGCGGGCGGAGATCGCGCGGCTCCGGGCCCGCAACGACCGGCTGGAGAGCCAGGTCGCCACCTCCGGCGTGGACCGGCAGCGGCTGCAGGAGCTGGACGGCCTCACCCGGGTCGCCCGCGACACGGGCTACTCCCTGGTGGCGGCGCGGGTCGTCGCGCGCGGCCCCTCCCAGTCGTTCTCGCACACCGTCACGATCGACGCCGGCAGCTCGTCCGGGGTCCGTGCCGACATGACGGTGCTCAACAACCAGGGGCTCGTGGGCCGCGTCACCCGCGTCACCCGCACGACCGCCACGGTTCTGCTGATCGTGGACCGCGACTCGGTGGTCGGCGGTCGGCTGGGCAGCAACCTGGAGATCGGGTTCCTGCAGGGCCGGGGCGAGGAGGACGACCGCGGTCGGCTCGACCTCGACCTGGTCGACAACACGGTGATGCCGGCCCGTGGCGACGCCGTGGTGACGTGGGGCTCGACGGACGGGGTCCCGTACGTCGCGGGCATCCCGATCGGTCGGGTGGAGGCGGTGTTCTCCTCACCCCGGGAGTCCTCGCGGCAGGCGGTCATCCGGCCCTTCGTCGACTTCACCGCCCTGGACGCGGTGGGCGTCGTGGTGCCTGCCGGCACGGACGGCGACCGAGAGCTGCTCACCAGCGGGCGGCAGCAGTGACCGCCGTACGCTGGGCCGGCCTCGCCGCCCTGGTGGTCGCAGCCACGGTCGCCCAGGCCGTGGTGTTCCCCTACGTCGCGGTGGAGGGGGTGGTGCCGAACCTCGCGCTGGTCGTGGTGGTCGTGGCCGCCTTCTCACGCGGGCCGGAGTTCGCCGCCGTGCTCGGCTTCTGCGCCGGGTTGCTCCTGGACCTGGCGCCGCCCGCCGACCACGTCGCCGGCCGGTGGGCACTCGCACTGGTGCTGGTCGGCTACCTCGCCGGGCGCGTCCGCCGGGACGCGCGCTCGTCCACCGTGACGGCGGTGCTCGTCGTGGGCGCCTGCTCGTTCGTCGGCACCTCCGTCTACGCCCTGTCCGGGCTGGTGCTGCAGGACGCCGCACCGGACGCCGGCTCGATGATCCAGGTGATCGCGATCAGCGTACTCTGGGACCTGCTGCTCGCGCCGCTGCTCGTCCCGGCGCTGCTCCGCGTCTTCGACCGGCTCCGCCCCCAGCGGATCGAGTCCCGGATCGGGCACTGATGGCTGCTGTGCTGATCCGCCCCTCGGCGCACAAGAGCCGGCTGCGGCTCATCGTGCTGCAGGCACTGCTGCTGTCGCTGTTCGTCACGCTCTTCGCGCGGCTCTGGTACCTCCAGGTCCTCAGCGGCGACGTCTACCAGGCACGCGCAGCCGAGCAGTCGGTCCGTGAGCTCGTCGTGCAGCCGCCGCGCGGACTGATCGTCGACGCGATGGGCCGACCGCTCGTCGCCAACCGGGCCAGCTGGGTCATCAGCGCCGACCGGACCGTGCTGGGCCGGCTGGACGAGGCGGATCGTGCGCACCTGCTGCGGCGCGTCAGCCGGATCGTCGACGTGCCGGTACGCCGCATCGAGGCGCGTCTCGTGCTCTGCGGGCAACCGGACGCGAAGCAGGGCGTCTGCTGGAACGGCTCGCCGTACCAGGCGGTCCCCATCGCCCAGGACGTCTCCCAGGCGGTCGCGGTCAAGATCCGCGAGCAGGCCGAGGACTACCCGGGGATCCTCGCCCAGACCGAGAGCCTGCGCGCCTACCCCTCCCCGTTCGGCGTCAATGCTGCCGGTGTCCTGGGCTATCTCAGCCCGATCACCGCCGGTGAGCTGGACGAAGCCGCCCGGCGCCACGACGACTCGGTCAACGGCGCGTCCGTGGTCGGCCGTGCCGGGCTCGAGAAGAGCTACGACAGCTGGCTACGAGGCCAGCCCGGCTACCGCAAGGTGGCGGTCGACTCGATGGGCCGGGTGCTCGGTGACACCGGCGAGGTGCAGGCCACCCCCGGGGACACCCTCGTGACGTCCATCGACGCCCGGCTGCAGGGGTTCGTGGAGGACCAGCTGCACCGGACACTGGTGAACGCCCGCAAGACCTTCGACAAGGTGACGGGCAGGAACTACGCCGCCGACAGCGGTGCCGTCGTCGTGATGGAGGCCCGGACCGGCCGCATCGTCGCGATGGCCAGTGAGCCCACCTACGACCCGTCGGTCTGGGTGGGCGGCATCACCAGCAAGCAGCTCAAGGACCTCTACAGCGAGAAGAACGGCACCCCGCTCGTGCAGCGCGCGCTGCAGGGCCAGTTCGCGCCCGGGTCGACCTGGAAGCCGTTGATGAGCGTGGGCGCGCTGAACAACGGCTTCACGCCGGCCACCCGTCTCGACTGCTCCTCGGGCCTGCAGGTGGGCAACCGCTGGTTCAAGAACTACGAGTCGGCGTCGTACGGCTACATCGACTTCGCCCGCGCCCTGCAGCTCTCCTGCGACACCTTCTTCTACCGTGTGGGCCTGAAGTTCTGGAACCAGTACGGCTCCGACCCCGAGAACGTCGATGCCAAGGATCCCCTGGTGTCGATCGCGAAGTCGTTCGGCTTCGGTGAGCAGACGGGCATCGACCTCCCGGGCGAGGCGAGCGGCCGGATCGCCGACCGGCACTGGAAGCTGGCCTACTGGAAGGCGCTGAAGGACCAGTACTGCGAGATCGACCGCAAGGGGACCGCGAAGAACGAGTTCACCAGGGTCTACGCGCACGAGTTCTGCCTCGAGGGCAATTACTACCGCGCCAGTGACGCGGTCAACTACGCCATCGGCCAGGGCGACACCATGGTCACGCCGCTGCAGCTGGCCCGTGCCTACGCTGCCCTCTCCAACGGCGGCACCCTCTTCGAGCCCCGGGTCGCCAAGGCCGTGGTCGACCCCCAGGGCCGCGTCGTGAAGCGGATCAGGGCGAAGGTCGCCGGCCACGTGAAGTCGTCGAAGGCGGCACTGCGCTACGTCGACAACGCGCTGAAGGGGACCCCGCGGGAGGGCACATTGGCGTGGAAGTTCATCGGGTTCCCGCTCGACCAGGTGCAGGTCCGCGGCAAGACGGGCTCCGCGGAGGTCTACGGCAAGCAGAGCACGTCCTGGGTGGCCACCTACACCAAGGACTACGTCGTGGTGATGATGGTGACGCAGGGCGGGACCGGCTCCGGGACCTCGGGTCCCGCGGTCCGGGCGATCTGGGAGAAGCTCTACGGCATCGCCGGTGAGGGTGCGCGGCCCGTCCCCGGCAAGGCGGTGATCCCCGGCATCGTGCCGCCCAAGGGGCTGCCGGTGTTCACCCGGGACGGCTCGATCCTGCCGCCCCGCTCGACCGGAGGAGCGCCATGACGATACTGCCCGTCCGATCCGTTCTCCCGCTGCGGCGGACGAGACCGAACCTGCCCCGGACCGACTGGGTTCTGGTGTCGGTGGCAGGCACCATCCTGGTCATCGGCCTGCTGCTCGTCTGGTCGGCGACCTCCGCCGACGACCGGCTCACCGGGGGCCACCCGACCGGCTACCTCGCCCGGCAGGTCGTGAACGTGCTGATCGGGCTGGCGCTCGCCGCCGGCGTGGTGGTCACCGACCACCGGTGGCTGCGGATCCTCACCCCGGTCGTCTACGTCGGCTCCATCGTGGGACTGCTGCTGGTCCTGGTGATGGGTACGACGGTCAACGGCTCGCGGTCCTGGCTGATGCTGGGAGGGTTGTCCCTCCAGCCGGCCGAGTTCGCGAAGCTGGCGGTCGTGGTCGGCATGGCGCTGCTCCTCGCCGAGCGGACGGAGGGGTCCCGCAAGCGCCGCGTCGGCACCGTCGAGGTGGTCGGGATGCTGGCGATCGCCGGCGTACCAGCCGCGTTGATCCTCCTCCAGCCGGACCTGGGCACGATGCTGGTCCTCTCCGCGACCGTCTTCGGCGTGCTCGCCATCTCCGGTGCGCCGCGCCGCTGGATCGGGTCGATCTTCCTGGCCGGTGTCACCGCTGCGGCCGCCGCGGTGGTGCTGGGCCTGCTGAAGGCCTACCAGGTGAACCGCTTCATGGCGTTCACCAACCCCGACCTCGACCCGCGCGGTGCCGGCTACAACACCACCCAGGCGCGCATCGCGATCGGCAACGGCGGGCTCTTCGGGCAGGGTCTCTTCGATGGATCACAGACGCGGTCCGGCTTCGTGCCCGAGCAGCACACCGACTTCATCTTCACCGTGGCGGGGGAGGAGCTCGGCCTGCTGGGCGCCGGCCTGCTCATCGCCCTGTTCGCGGTGCTGCTGTGGCGGGCACTGCTCATCTCGGTCCGGGCCGACGACATGTTCGGCCGACTCGCGGCGGCCGGCATCGCGTGCTGGCTGGGATTCCAGACCTTCCAGAACATCGGGATGTGCCTGGGCATCATGCCGGTCACCGGGGTGCCGCTGCCGCTGGTGTCCTACGGCGGCTCCTCGATGTTCGCCACGCTGGCTGCGATCGGGCTCCTGCTCAACATCCACGCCAGGTCCAGCACTCGGCCCGCGCGGGCCCCGGTGCCGCTGCGCTCGCCGGTGCGGCGCTGACGTCGTACGCCACCCCGCCGGGGTTCGGGTCCTGGTCGGGTCTCCGCGTACCCTAGGACCTTCCCTTCCCCTGCTGTGAGGTCCCGTCATGCCCGAGTCGCTGTTCCCACGACTGGAGCCGCTGCTGCCCTCGGTCTCGAAGCCGATCCAGTACGTCGGCGGGGAGCTGAACGCGGTCGCCAAGGACTGGGACTGCGGGGCGCCGGGGGAGACGGTCCGCTGGGCGCTGATGTACCCGGACGCCTACGAAGTCGGCCTGCCCAACCAGGGCGTGCAGATCCTCTACGAGATCCTCAACGAGGCCGCGGGCACCCTGGCCGAGCGCACCTACTCGGTGTGGCCGGACCTGGAGGCGAAGATGCGCGCGGGGGATGCCGCAGGACCGATTCCACAGTTCACCGTGGACAACCATCGCCCCGTCAGGACCTTCGACCTCTTCGGCGTCTCGTTCTCGACCGAGCTGGGCTACACCAACATGCTGACGGCGCTCGACCTCGCCGGCATCCCGCTGCACGCCGTGGACCGCGGGAGCGATGACCCGGTCGTCATCGCCGGTGGCCATGCGGCGTTCAACCCCGAGCCCATCGCCGACTTCGTCGACGCGGCGGTGCTGGGTGACGGTGAGGAGGTCGTGCTCGCGATCACCGAGGTGGTCCGCGAGTGGAAGGCCGAGGGGCGTCCCGCCGGCGAGATGCCGAGCCCGCGTCTGGAGCTGCTGCGCCGGTTGGCCGTGAGCGGTGGCGTCTACGTGCCGCAGTTCTATGCCGTGGAGTACGCCGACGGGGCGCTGGCCTCAGTGACCCCCACCGTGGCCGGCGTGCCGGCCCGGGTCCGCAAGCACACGCTGATGGACCTCGACCAGTGGCCCTACCCGCGCAATCCCCTGGTGCCACTGGCCGAGACGGTGCACGAGCGGTTCTCCGTGGAGATCTTCCGCGGGTGCACGCGCGGTTGCCGCTTCTGCCAGGCCGGCATGATCACCCGCCCGGTGCGGGAGCGTTCGATCAACACCATCGGCGAGATGGTCGAGAACGGCATCCGCAAGTCCGGCTTCGACGAGGTCGGCCTGCTCTCGCTCTCCAGCGCCGACCACACCGAGATCGGCGACGTCGCCAAGGGCCTGGCCGACCGGTACGACGGCACCAACGTGTCCCTGAGCCTGCCCAGCACGCGGGTCGACGCCTTCAACATCACCCTGGCCAACGAGTTCTCCCGCAACGGCCGGCGCTCCGGCCTCACTTTCGCGCCGGAGGGCGGCTCGGAGCGGATGCGCAAGGTGATCAACAAGATGGTCACCGAGGAGGACTTGATCCGCACGGTGGCCGCGGCGTACTCCCACGGCTGGCGACAGGTGAAGCTCTACTTCATGTGCGGGCTCCCCACCGAGACCGACGAGGACGTGCTCGAGATCGCCGACCTGGCGAAGAAGGTGATCGCCAAGGGTCGCGAGGTCTCCGGCCGGAACGACATCCGCTGCACCGTCTCCATAGGTGGGTTCGTGCCGAAGCCGCACACGCCGTTCCAGTGGGCGGCGCAGCTGGATGCGGAGACCACGGACGAACGCCTGCGCAAGCTGCGTGAGGCGGTCCGCGCGGACAAGCGGTTCGGGCGCGCCATCGGCTTCCGCTACCACGACGGGAAGCCGGGCATCATCGAGGGCCTGCTCTCGCGAGGCGACCGCCGTGTCGGGCGGATCATCGAGGCGGTGTGGCGTGACGGTGGCCGCTTCGACGGCTGGAGCGAGCATTTCTCCTACGAGCGCTGGATGCGCTGTGCCGAGGAGCAGCTCTCCGCGCTCGACGGCGCCGAGGCCGGCGTCAACCTGGACTGGTTCACCACCCGCGAGCGGGACTACGACGAGGTGCTGCCGTGGGACCACCTCGACTCCGGTCTCGACAAGGACTGGCTCTGGGAGGACTGGGAGGACGCGCTCGACCCCGACTCCGCCGACGTCGAGGACTGCCGGTGGACGCCCTGCTACGACTGCGGGGTCTGCCCGGAGATGGGCACCGACATCCAGGTCGGCCCCACCGGCCAGAAGCTGTTGCCGCTGTCGGTGGTCTGAGGGCGCGCGACGCCGCGCCAGCGCCCCGCAACGGCGCTGGCGAGCCTAGGCTCGGCACATGCCCCACGACCAGAAGGCCATCTGGCAGAGGTACTACAAGGAGCGCCGTGACGCGCTCATCTCCAAGGTCGAGGACCTGTCCGAGTACGAGGCCCGCAGACCCCGGACGCCGACCGGAACCAGCCTGGTCGGCATCATCAAGCACGTCCTCAACGTGGAGGCGGTCTACCTCGGTGCGACGTTCGGACGACCGTTCCCGCAGCCCGAGGAGCTGGTCACCGAGGCGGCGTACGAGGCGGATCCGCAGGCCGACTGGTACGCCACCGCCGACGAGACCACTGCCGGCATCATCGAGCTCTATCGCCGGGTGATCGCTCACTGCGAGCAGACCGTCGAGCTGCTGGAGCTCGACGCGGTGGGTCACGTCCGGCACTGGGGTGGCACGGAGGTCACGCTGCAGTGGATCCTGGTGCACAACTTCAATGACCTCACCCAGCACAACGGCCAGGCCGACATCCTGCGTGAGCAGGTCGACGGCAGCGTCGGCTGGCGTCAGCCCGGCGACAACGTTCCCGACGGCTACGACTGGCCGGCCTATGTGGCGAAGCTGACCGCGCTCGCCGAGGCGTTTCGCGAGTAGCCGCTCTCGAGCGGCGGGTCCCAGCGCCAGACCTGCCCGGCGAACGGGCCGACTGCGGCAGATGCGCCCATCCGGAACGTCGTCGGCGCTACGTGTTGCAACGAATGGGTGCTCAGGGCTGCCGGGGCAGCCTTGGGACAGCAATTCTGCTCCATTCGCGGGCCGGCCAGGTTCGAGCTCGAGCACCGACCAGGACGCCGGCGGGCGGGATGCCCGGGCGACCGACACGCAGGACGTTTCGTCGCAACGCTGCAAGGGGCCTCAGCGGGGGGTCGGTGCGCCGATCTCGTCCTCGAGGTACGCCGGCCGGGCGGCGTACAGCCCGGCGACGTACTGCGGCACGCAGAGCACCAGCAACGCCCACAACGGAGCGGCCCAGCTGCCGGTGGCGTCGTGCAGCAGGCCGACGCCGAAGGGCCCGACCGCAGCGATCAGGTAGCCGACCGACTGGGCGAAGCCCGAGAGCGCCGCCGTCCCCGCCGGGGTGTGCGCCCGCAGCCCGATCAGGGTGAGGATGAAGGGGAACGTGCAGGCGCCGACCCCGACGGCGACAGCCCAGACCCAGGCACCGCCGACCGGTGCCAGCCACAACCCCAGGTAGCCGATCGGGTAGAAGGCCATGATGAGCGTGAGCAGCATCCGCTGGTCGCGCACCCTGGCGGTCAGCGACGGGATCACGAAGGACAGCGGGATGCTGATCCCCGTGATCACGCCGAGAAGCAGTCCCGCCGTGTCGGCGTCGAAGCCGGCGTCCCGGTAGAGCTTCGCGAACCAGCCGAAGATGGAGTAGGCCTGCAGCGACTGCAGCCCGAAGAAGATCGCCATCGCCCATCCCAGTCGGGTCCTGGCCACGTCGCCGATGCCGAAGCGGCGCTGCTGGGCCCGCTCCTTTCGGTCGTGCCGCACGAGCGCGAGCCAGGGGAGTACGGCGACCAGCGCCGTCAGCGCCCAGACCAGCAGGCCGCGCCGCCAGTCGATCTCACCCGCGTGACGGCTGAACGGGACCGTGGTCACCGAGCCGAGGGTCAGCCCGATCGCCATCGACGTGGAGTAGATCGCCGTCAGGAGTCCAACCCGCCGTGGGAAGTGCAGCTTGACGAGCGAGGGCAGCAGCACGTTGGCGGTCGCCGCGCCTGTCAGTGCGACGAAGGAGAGCGCGATGAAGGCCCAGCCGTCGGAGACCTCGGTGCGGCCCCACAGCGTGAGGCTGACCAGCAGCAGTCCGAGCAGGGTGACCCGGTGGACACCGATCTGGCGCGCCAGCCGCGGGGCGACTGCTCCGACGCTGGCGAAGCACAGAACGGGCAGCGTGGTCAGCAGGCCGGCCTGAGCCGGACCCATCGACAGCCCCGAGGTGAGTTCCTCGAGCACCGCGCCGACGCTGGTGATGGCGGGCCGGAGGTTGAAGGCCAGGGCCACGATGCCGACGACGACGAGAAGTTTCTGCAGCCTGCTCTCGGTGTTCGCGGGCACGGCTGTCGTCGGCGGGGCGCTCACTCCCGCAGTCAACCATCCGGGCGTCTGGTCGATTCCCTCTGCCGGTGCGGTTGGATGGCGGCGTGCGCCTGATCACCGACGAGGAGCGCCGCGCCCGGCTGGCCCGGCGGCATGGGCTGTTCGCGCCGCTCGGCAGCGTTGCGGAGGTGGCCGGCGCGATGACCTGCCTGCACGCGACCGAGCCGGCGTCCGTCCACCTGGCCGTGCGGGCGCGGGCCGAGGCGTCGCTGGCCGACGTCGACCGGGCGCTGTACGACGACCGGTCGGTCGTCAAGCAGCTGGCGATGCGGCGCACCGTCTTCGCGTTCCCCAGGGAGCTGCTGTCCGCGGTGTGGGGCAGTGCCGCCGCGAGGGTCGCGGGGCAGCAGGAGCGCCGGCTCGCGCGGGAGGTCGAGGAGGCGGGGATCGCCGCCGACGGCGCGGCGTGGACGCAGGCCCACCTGGAGGCGGTCCTCCACCTGCTGGAGCTCGACGGTCCGATGGGCACGGCGCAGATCCGCGCGGCCCTGCCGGCCCTGGACGCCCGGCTGACCCGCGGCGCCGGCACGCGCTACCAGGCGGACGTCGCCATCGCCCGCCAGGTGGTGGTCGTCCTGGGAGCTCGCGGCAGCATCGTCCGCGGCGCGAACGCCGGCGGCTGGAAGCTGTCCCGACCGCTGTGGACGAGCACCGCCGAGTGG
>DASSOK010000026.1:0-53992 GCA_035700665.1 Marmoricola sp. | reverse complement strand
GGGCGGCTCCCTCACCCTCGAGGGGCGCCGGCAGGCGACGCAGCTCGCCGACTCCCTGCGCGACCGCCGGGTCGCGCACATCTGGAGCTCGGACGCGGCGCGCTGTGTGCAGACCGCCGAGATCGTCGCCGCCCGGCTCGGCGTCGGGGTCACCACCAGCACCGCCCTGCGGGAGGTGCACGTCGGTGACCTGCTCGGCCAGCCGTTCTCCAGGGCTGCGCTCGAGGCGGTCACCAGACGCTGGTACGACGGTTCCCTCGACGTCGGCTTCCCCGGCGGCGAGACCGGCCACGACGTGGTGGCCCGGTTCCGCGACGAGCTGGCCTCGATCGCCGACCAGCACCGTGGGGAGACCGTCCTCGTCGTCGCCCACCAGGAGGTGGCGAGCCTCGCGCTCCCCCTGCTCGCGGACAACCTGACCGGGGCGCTGACCGCCGACCGCCGGCTCGACAATGGCGAGGCCGTCGAGCTGGTCGTCGACGCCGACGGCTGGCAGCTGGCCCGATGGGGTTCGGACTCCCTGGTCTGAGCCACACGCCGGACGGGACGTCCTGCGTCCCGGTCGTCAGGGGAGCCAACCTGCAGGACGTCCGAGCGACCGGGTCAGCGGGGTCCGTGGGTGTTGAGCCACAGGACCGGGCCGGGCAGCTCGGCGGCCAGGTCACGCACGGCCGCCAGCGCCTTGCCCGTGTAGACCGGCTCGAGCTCCAGCCCGTGTCCGGCCGCCAGTGCGACCATCTCGGTCGAGGCCGGCGTCGGGTCGCCGTACGTCGTGCCGAGCCAGTCGCCGCGCGTGCTGAGGTCGGTCGGCTCGATGTGCGGCACGTCGTGGGCACCGCGGTCGCGGAGCAGCTGGGCAGTGCGGTTCGCCAGTCGCGCGATCACCGGCGCGTCCAGCGGGAAGGCGTCGTTGACGACGATGCCGAGGACCTTTGTGTCCAGGCCGGCGAGCTGCAGCCCGAGGGCCAGTCCGGCGGCGGTCCCCCCTGAGCCGATCGGCACGACGACCGTGCCCGGCTCGGGCAGCACGCCGTCCTCCACCTGCTGCGCGATCTCCAGGGCGGTGTCGACGTAGCCGAGGGTGCCGAAGGGGTTGGAGCCGCCGGCCGGCAGGTACCAGGGCAGTCGCGGTCGGCCGCCGGTCCAGGTCGTGTGGCGTGCGAACAGCCAGGGGGCGGCGCGCCTGAGGCGGCGCTGGTCGGGGTAGCGGTGGATCGAGGCACCCGACGCCTCGAGCCGGGCCAGCTGGTGACGGACGTGGTCGTCCACCGGCTGGTCGACGAGGCCCAGCACGGTGTGCAGGCCGAACCGGGCGCCGTACAACGCGCACGCCAGTCCCCAATGCGTGCCGATGCCACCCACGGTGAACAGCGTCCGGACCCCCCGGCCGAGCGCCTCGGGGATGATCCACTCCAGCTTCCGGACCTTGTTGCCGCCCCACGACCCGTCGCCGAAGCCGCTCTCGTCCTTGAGCCACAGCTCCGCGCCGACGCCGTCCAGCTCCATCCGCCGGACCGGCGTCGGCGTGCTGCCGAGGTCGACGTGGTCCAGGCGCAGGTCGGGGAAGCGCTGCAGCAGGGCGGTCACAGCGTGACGGTACCGCCGGAGCGCCAGTAGACCCCGCCGTCTCGGCTCAGGAATTGCTCGTCGACGAGGTACCGGCGCAACGCGGCGTAGTCGTCGTGGAAGCCGGCCAGGATCTCGTTGACGTGCGCCTCCGGATAGGTCACGCCGAGCTCGAAGGACTGGGCGACGTGGTCGAGCACCACGAGCCGCTTGGCCCGCCTCGTCGGCATCGTGACCAGCCGACCGTCCTGCACGAACCGGGCCAGGATTCGCTCGTCCGAGGTCATCCGACCACGGTGCCGGAAGCGGCCAACGGCCCGCAATTGTTGCGGGTGGGACGGCCCTTCAGCGTCCCGTTGGTCACATGCGCAACATTCGCAGGCCGTACGCCGACCCGAGCGCCACGGAGCGCCGAAAGCGGCCTATTGCTCCGCGTCCGCCTTGATCCGGGCGAGCGTCTGCTGCATGCCCTGGCGCAGCTCGTCGGTGAAGGTCTCCATGCCGCCGAAGACCTTCTTCGTCAGTCCGACGGACAGGTCGGAGATGCCCTTGGGCGCCTCGCGACGCTGCACCAGCCGGGTGCCGCCGTCGCTGGTCGGCTCGAGGGTGAACGACCACACGGTCCAGTTCTCCCGGATCCGGAACGCGACCCGGCGCTCCGGCTCGTACTCGGTGACCATCGCCTGGGTCGGCCACACCAGGAACCCGCGCCGGTTGATGTTGAACAGCTTGGCGCCGACCTGCATGGCGCCGCCGCGCACGATCGTCTTGCGGCACTGCGGGCTCCATCGCGGCATGTTCCGCAGGTCGGAGACCAGCGCCCAGACGCGGGCGGGCGGGGCGGAGATGTCGATGCTCGCCTCGAGGGGGGCGACGTCGGTCAGTGGCATGGGAGGGCTCCTCGGGTTCGGTTACCGCAGGGTAGCCACCGGTCGCCGGTCCGTCAGTGACCTGCCTTACTCGCCGGTCTGAGTCTGGGCCTCGCCTTGGGCCCACTCCAGCAGAGCAGCCCTGGCGTCGTCGTAGGACATCGGCCCGTTGTCCAGCCGCAGCTCGAGCAGGTGCCGGTAGGCGGCGCCCACCCGCCGACCGGGTCCGATCCCGAGGACCTCCATGATCTGGTTGCCGTCCAGGTCCGGGCGGATCGCGGCCAGCTCCTCCTGCTCCGAGAGCCGGGCGATCCGCTCCTCCAGGTCGTCGTAGCTGCGCGCCAGCCGCTCGGCCTTGCGCCGGTTGCGGGTGGTGCAGTCGGCGCGGGTCAGGATGTGCAGCCGCTCCAGCTGCTCGCCGGCGTCCCGGACGTAGCGGCGCACGGCGGAGTCCGACCACTCTCCGGACCCGTAGCCGTGGAAGCGCAGGTGCAGCTCAACCAGCTGACCGACGGCGTCAATGGTGTCGGTGGAGAACCGCAGCGCCCGCATCCGCTTGCGGGTCAGCTTGGCGCCGACCACGTCGTGGTTGTGGAACGTCACCGCGCCGTCGTCGAGGAACCGTCGCGTGCGCGGCTTGCCGACGTCGTGCATCAGCGCGGCGAAGCGCGCCACGAAGTCGGGACCGCCGCCGAGCCGGTCCTCCAGGTCGATGGTCTGCTCGAGCACCGTGAGGGTGTGGTCGTAGACGTCCTTGTGCCGGTGGTGCTCGTCGCGCTCGAGGCGCAGCGCCGGCAGCTCCGGGAGGACGTACGACGCGAGGCCGGTGTCCACGAGCAGGGTCAGGCCCCGTCGGGGGTGGGGCGCGCAGACCAGCTTGACCAGCTCGTCGCGGACCCGCTCGGCGGAGACGATGGTGATCCGCTCGGCCATGTCGGTCATCGCCGCCACCACCTCGGGGGCGACGTCGAAGCCCAGCTGGGCGGCGAACCGGGCGGCCCGCATCATCCGGAGCGGGTCGTCGGAGAAGGAGTCCTCCGGGCGCCCGGGCGTGCGCAGCGTCCGGTGGGCGAGGTCGACGATGCCGCCGTAGGGGTCCGCCAGCTCCCGCGCCGGGAGGGTGAGCGCCATCGCGTTGACGGTGAAGTCACGGCGGCCGAGGTCACCGCTGAGCGAGTCGCCGTAGTCCACGGCCGGCTTCCGCGACCCCGCGTCGTACTGCTCCGACCGGTAGGTGGTGATCTCGATGGTCCAGGGGCCGCGCTTGCAGCCGATCGTGCCGAAGGCGCGACCGATGTCCCAGATGGCGTCGCCCCATCCCTTCAGCAGTCGCTCGGTGACCTCCGGCCGGGCGCTGGTGGTGAAGTCCAGGTCGTTCTGCAGCCGGCCGAGCATGGCGTCGCGCACCGGCCCGCCCACGAGCGCGATCTCCTCGCCTGCCGCGGCGAACCGCCCCCCGAGGTCGTCGATCACCGGACCGAGGCGCTGCAGCTCCTCGACGACGCGCGCCTGCACCTCGGACATCAGCAGGGGCTCGGAGGACACGGGAGACAACTCTACGAGTTGTGCGGTGCAGCGACCGCACCCGCACGCGGAGTGGGGTCCCGGGGCGCGCAACCGGCACCACTAACCTGACGGGGTGAGCCTGCCCCGACCCACGGCAGCGGTCGTCGCTGCCCTGCTGACCGTGGTGGGGTTCCCGTTCCTGGCGGCGGCTCCGTCGGCCGCTGCGGAGCCGGCGCCCGCCGGTGGTTCGGCCCAGTGGGGAGCGGTGCGGGCCCAGACGGACGTCCCGGGCGCCCAGGCGCCACTGGCCGACGAGGCGGAGCGGACGCCCCTGACGGTGCGCCTGCTCAGCATGGCCCCGGCCACCGTGCCGCAGCGCGGCCGGATCGTGCTCCGCGGCACGGTCACGAACGACTCCGACGAGACCTGGCAGGACATCAACGTGCTGCCGATCGTCAGCACCTCCCCGATCACGAGCCGGTCGGACCTCGCCGAGCAGGCCGCCACCGACGAGAGCGCGGAGATCGCTCCCCGGATCACCGACCCGTCGGTGTTCGTCTCGATCGGCGACCTCGACCCCGGGCAGAGCCGCCCCTTCCGCATCGCGCTGCCGCGCGCGAAGCTCTCGATCAGCGGTGCCCCCGGCGTCTACTGGATCGGCGCGCACGCCCTGGGGACGAACACCGAAGGTCGCGACTCGTTCGCCGACGGGCGAGTGCGCACCTTCATCCCCCTGGTGCCGCGCGGCCGGCAGCACACCGACGTCGCCCTGGTGCTGCCGCTGCGCCAAGAGGTGGCGCGGACGCTCGACGGGCGGGTCGCGGACGCGGACGAGTGGGCCCAGGCGCTGTCGGACGACGGCCGGCTCGGGCGGCTGCTGGACCTGGCGGAGAGCGCCGGACCCCAGCCGTTCACGTGGCTGATCGACCCGGCCGTGCTCGACGCCGCGGCGGACCTGGCCCACGGCAACCCGCCGCTCTCCCTGGGTGAGCCGCGCCCCGAGCAGCCCGGCGGCACCCCGACACCGACACCGTCCGGCGGCGCCGGCACCGTCCGGCTGGCCCCGGCGGCGGAGGAGCTCACCTCGAACTGGCTCGAGCGCCTGCTCGCCACGGCGAGGGCCCAGGCGGTGCTGGGGCTCGGGTACGCCGATCCCGACGTCGCCGCACTGGCCCGACTGCGTCCTGCCCTGCTCCGGCAGGCGCTCCGGCACTCGGAGGAGCGGTTCACCGCCCGCGACCTCGACGCCGAGCTGGCCGCCGCGCCGCCCGAGGGCTGGCTCGACGAGGAGGGCCTCGCTGGGCTGGACGGCGTCGGCACGGTGCTGCTCTCCGACCACGGCCACCCGCAGCGCCGTACCGTCTGGGCCAGTGGCACCGGGGCCACCCTGGTGCTGGGCGACGAGCTGGTCGCGGCCGGGGGCCCGGCTCCGGGCGACCCGCTGGGTGCACTGGCCCTGCGGCAGCGGATCCTGTCCGACGCGGCTCTCCGGACCCTCCAGGGCCTGGACTCGCCGCTCGTGGTCGCGCTGCCCTCCGACTGGGATCCCGGGCCGGGCTGGCGCTCGGCCGGGTTCTTCGACGGGCTGCGGCAACGCTGGCTCAGCCTGGTGGCGCTCGGCGGTGGCGACGCCGCCGACCGGCCGTCGTACGACCGGCCCCTGCGCTACCCCGCGGAGGCGCGCCGCCAGGAGATCGACCGCCCGAACGTCACCGCCGCGCTCGGCCTGATGGGTATCGGCGGGCTCTACGACCAGCTGCTCGACACCACCAACGACGTGCGCTCCCGCCTGGTCGGAGCCGCTCTGGCCGCCGTCTCCTACCACGCCCGCGACGGCGGCGAGGCGGCCGACCGGGTGCGTGCCCGCACCATCACCCTGCGCGAGCGGGCCGAGCAGGTGCACGTCGAGCTGGGCACCGACTTCGTCACCCTCTCCGGTGGGGAGGGCACGCTCACCGTCTCCCTGGTCAACGACCTGGAGCAGCCGGTCACCGTCGGGGTGCGCGCGACGACCAGCGACAGCGAGGTGCGGATCGTCGCGCCGGACCCGGTGCGGGTCGGCCCGGGAGAACGGGTCGCCGTCCGGCTGCGTGCCGAGGCCTCGCGGATCGGCGTCCACGAGGTGGCGCTGTCACCGGTCACCGTGTCGGGCCGCGCCTTCGGCGAGCCGCTCACCTTCAACCTCCGGATCAGCCAGGTGGGCCGGCTGATCTGGATCATCATGATCGGCGTCGGGGCGCTGTTCTTCGCCGCCGTCGTGCTCCGGATCGTCCAGCGCGTCCGCTCCCACCGGAGGAGTGCATGAGCGGCGACCGCCGGCCGGGCGAGGGATCGTCGGTCCTGGGGTCGTCGGCGGTGATGGCGGCCGGCACGGTTGTCTCCCGGCTCAGCGGCTTCGTCCGTACGACGCTGCTCGCGGCCGCCCTCGGCACCCAGCTGCACGCCGACGTCTTCAACATCGCCAACACGATCCCCAACATGCTCTACATCCTGCTCGCCGGCGGGATCTTCAACGCGGTGCTGGTCCCCCAGCTGATCCGCTCGATGAAGAGCGACCCGGACGGCGGCGAGGGCTACACCAACAGGATCATCACGCTGGCGGCCCTCTTCCTCGCGGGCGTGACCGCCGTGCTGGTGCTGGCAGCGCCCCTGGTGATGCGCGTGCTGCTCGACGGCTCCTTCTACGAGCCCGGGCTGGCCGCGCAGCGAGAGTCCGTGATCGACTTCGCGCGCTACTGCCTGCCGCAGGTGTTCTTCTACGGCATGTTCGTGCTCGTCGGCCAGGTGCTCAACGCACGCGGCAGCTTCGGGCCGATGATGTGGGCTCCGATCGCCAACAACGTCATCTCGGTCGCCGTGCTGGTGGCCTACCTGGTCACGATCGGTGCTGCCGAGGGCAGTGAGCGGTGTGCCGGCTATGCGCCAGGGGCGGAGCTCCTCCTCGGCCTGGGCTCCACGCTGGGGATCGCGGTGCAGCTGCTCGTGCTGCTGCCCTACCTGCGCAGGGCCGGCTTCTCCTTCCGCCCCCGGTTCGACTTCCGGGGCAGCGGCCTGGGCCACACGCTGCGACTGGGCATCTGGACGGTGCTGTTCGTGGTGGTCAACCAGATCGCCTACACGGTCGTCGTACGGATCGCCTCCGGCGGCACGGCGGCGGCCGCGGCGAGCTCCTGCGCCGCCGGTGCGCAGGAGGCCGGCACCGGCTACACGGTCTACTCCAGCGCGTTCCTGCTGATCATGGTGCCGCACTCGATCGCCACGGTGTCCCTGGCGACGGCGATGCTGCCGCGGCTCTCGGCGTTCGCCGCGGACGGCCGGCTCGCGGAACTGGGCCGGGGGGTCGCGCAGACGCTGCGCACCACCTACGCCCTGATCATCCCGTTCGCGGCGCTGCTCCCCGTCGTGGCGCTCGACGTCAGCAACATCCTCTTCAAGTACGGCGCGGCGAGCGCGACCTACGAGGACTACGCGCTGCCGCTGTCCTTCTTCGCCGTCGGGCTGTTCTTCTTCACCAGTCACTACCTGGTGCTGCGCGGCTTCTACGCCCTCGAGATGACCCGGGCGGCGTTCTGGGTCCAGTGCGTCATCGCCGTGGTCAACATCCTCCTCGCGGTGGCGCTGACCCGCGACATCGATCCCGCCGACACGGCGCCCCGGCTCGTCCTCGCCTACACGGGTGCCTATGCCGTCGGGGCCGTGGTCTCCTACGCCGTGCTGCGACGGATCGTCGGCGGCCTGCAGACCGGCCGGCTGGTCCAGTTCGGTGTGCGGATGCTCATCGCCGTGGGCATCTCCACGGGGGCGGCCGCGTTGGTGGCCTGGCTGCTCCGCACCTGGTGGGCGGGGCCGGCGGGTGGCTTCGACAAGCTGGAGGCCGTCGTCGCCCTGCTGGTGGTCGGTCTCGTCGACGTCGTCTGCTACCTGGCGCTCGCCCGCATGCTCCGCATCGCCGAGGTCACCGACGTGCTGGGGGTGCTCACACGACGACTGCGCCGCTGACGCGCGGGTCCTACGATGAGCACGACTGCACGACAGGGACGTCATCCGACCGGAGGAGGGACGTGGGTTCGCACTCGATGGGCCCCGGCACCGTCCTCGGCGGCCGTTACCGCCTCGACGACCTCCTCACCGATCACGACGGTGCCCGGTTCTGGCGCGCCACCGACCTGGTGCTGGCACGCAGCGTGGCGGTGCACGCCGTGCCCAGCGACGACGAGCGGGCCGACGACGTGCTCGAGGCCGCCCGGGAGTCCGCCACCGTGACCGACCCGCACTTCCTGCGGGTGCTCGACTGTGACGACGACGGTGAGCTCACCTGGGTCATCAACGAGTGGGGCAGCGGCCTCTCCCTCGACCTCATGCTCCAGCGCGGCACGCTGCCTCCGAGCCGCGCGGCGTGGCTCGCCCGCGAGGTGGCCGAGGCGATCGCCGCCGCGCATGCCGAGGGCGTCCACCACGGGCGACTGAACCCGGAGTCGGTGCTCGTCACGGACTCCGGCGCCGTGAAGGTGATCGGGTTCGTCACCCAGCAGGCGTTCGAGGGCCCGTCTGCCGGCCCCACACCCTATGGGCGGCTCGACCCCCGCGAGGCCGACGTGATCGACCTCGCCGGCATCCTCTACGCGGCGCTGACCGGGAAGTGGGCCGGCGTCTCGGCCTCCGCGGTGCCCCCGGCGCCACGCGACGGTGGTCGTCCGCTGCGGCCACGGCAGGTGCGCGCGGGCATCCCGCGCATCCTCGACCAGATCTGCGACCGGGTGCTCACCAAGGAGGCGTCCCAGCACTCGCTGCCGATCGAGACGGCCCACGAGGTCGCCGCGGCGCTCACCGACTTCGTCGGCGACCCGACGTCGGCGGCGCCGTTCGACGTGCCGAGCATGTACGCCGAGCCGACGGTGGCCCTCCCGCCACGGGCGTCCGGCCCACCGCCGGGACCGAACGAGGACGACCCGGAGGCGACCCGGCTGGCCGCGGCACCGGTGCCGCCCGCGGCCGGCCCGGAGTCGACGCAGCAACTGTCGCCGACGGAGAGCCTGGGCGAGGTGGCTCCGGCCGGAGGCGCGACCAGGTCCGCTCCCGATCCGGGGCCGCCGCCCTTCGAGCAGCCACCGGAGCGGCCACTGTTCGCTGAGCACCAGCGCCGGGTGCCCAAGGACGCGCCCGTGCTGCCGCCGTACCCCTCGGAGCCCCGCCAGTCGTCGGCGACCGGCGCAACGGCCGGCACGGGCACCGGCGCCGCGACGTCGGCCGGGACCGGTTCCGGACTGCACTACTGGCCCTTCGAGGAGGGACCGGAGGACACCGGCAGCTTCACCGGCAAGGAAGGCCGGGGCTGGCTCCGCCTGGCCGCCGTCATCGCCATCGTGATCGCCCTGCTGGTTGCGATGTTCCTCGCCTTCAACTACGGCCGCGGCGACGGCGAGCGCGAACCCCGCACCGAGCCGCAGCGCACGTCGCCGTCCCCGACAGTCGGCGAGCGGCTGCAGATCGTGGGCGCCCAGGACTTCGACCCCGAGGGCTCGCCATCGACCGAGAACCCCGACGAGGTGCCGCTCGCCATCGACGGCAATCCGAACACCGGCTGGCAGACGCTCACCTACGAAGGCAACCCGGAGCTCGGCGGCCTGAAGAGCGGAGTCGGCCTGATGATCGACCTCGGCGCCGACCGCGATGTCGGCTCCGTCGAGATCTCCCTTGCCGGCGCGCCCACGCAGCTCGAGCTCTACGCCACCGACACCGGCGTGAGCGAACCGCCCGCCGACCTCGGCGACCTGCGTCAGGTGACCAACTCGACGAAGGCCGACGAGAACGTCACGCTGCGGCCGAACGGCGAGCTGCGCACCCGCTTCCTCGTCATCTGGATGACCCGGCTCCCCGCCGTGTCCGGGGGATACCGGGGGGAGATCACCGAGGTGACGGTGCACTCGTGAGCGCCCTTGACGGCCTCGACGACCGCGCGTTGCTGAGTGCCTTCACCGGCGGTGACGACGAGGCGTTCGGGGTGCTGTTCCGCCGGCACCGCGACCGCCTCTGGGCGGTGGCCCTGCGCACGACCGGGAACCCCGAGGACGCCGCCGACGCGCTGCAGGACGCGATGGTCTCCGCCTTCCGTCGCGCCGACAGCTTCCGAGGGGACGCCCAGGTGACCACGTGGCTGCACCGGATCGTCGTCAACGCCAGCCTGGACCGGCTGCGCCGCAACAAGGTCCGTGCCGCGGACGCCCTGCCCGACGACCTGGAGGAGTACGCCGGCCGCGGAGCCGTCCTCACCTCGGCCGACCAGCTCGCCGACCCCGAGCACCGGGCCGTGGCCGCCGACCAGCGCCGTCGACTGCTCCAGGCCCTCGACCGGCTGGCCCCCGAGCAGAAGGCGGCGCTGGTGCTGGTCGACATGGAGGGCTACCCGGTCGAGGAGGCGGCGCGGATCCTCGAGTGCCCCACCGGGACGGTGAAGAGCCGCTGCGCTCGTGGACGGGCGCGGCTGCTCGAGCTGCTCACCACGGTCTCGCCGCGAGGAACCACCGACGAAGCGACCGCGTCCCATCCGGGAGCCCTGTCAACGCCGACACCGCTGCCACCCACCGAGCTGCCCCGAGGAGGTGCGCCCGCATGACCGACGCCGAGCCGGACTTCGACGACCGGTCCCACGAGGAGCTCCGGGCGCTGCTCGCATCGGCGCGCGTCGAGGACCCGGTCCCTGACGACGTGGCGGCCCGCCTTGACGAGACGCTCGCCGGCCTGCGTCGCGGGGAGGCCGGCGTCGTACCACCGCGCCGGCGGCTGGCTCCCCGGTTGCTGCTGGCGGCGGCTGCGCTGGCGCTCGTCGGCGGAGTCGGGACCGTCTTCCTCCAGGGTCCGGGCGCCGGCGGGGGGTCCGACACCATGACCGCGCAACAGGCGGAGAGCTCGGCCGACGACGGGGCGCAGGAGCGATCGGGCGGCGACGCCGGCAAGCCGGGCGGCACCAGCGCCGAGTCCGCGGACGGCATCCAGGACCTGGCCACCGTGCGGAGGGACCACCTGCAGGCCGATGTCGCGCGGGCGCTGGCCGAGCACCCCGTGCCGCTCTCCGGCCTGGCCGCCACGCCCGCCGTCCCCCCGGCGCGCGACGCCGACCCGACAGACCAGTCGGCGACCTCCTGCCCGGGCCCCTCGCCGGTGCGCGGTGCCTCGATCATCGTGCGCTACCGCGGTCAGCCGGTCGCGCTGGTGGTGCGGCCCGCGACGGCCGAGGACCCCCGGCGTCGTACCGCCGAGCTGTGGACCTGCAGCGGAGAGCGTCGGCTCGCGGAGACCGTCGTACGGGTGGACCGCTGAGCACTCCGGGGCCGCAGCCGGGCGGGGCCCCCGGGGGAATGACGGCTGCATAGGATCGGTTGCAGCCCAGTGGAAGCTTCCCCTCGAAGGCAGGTCGAATGTCTGAGCGCACCGACGTCCGCAACGTGATCATCATCGGCTCCGGCCCCGCTGGCTACACCGCCGCGGTGTACGCCGCGCGCGCGAGCCTCGCGCCGCTGGTGTTCGAGGGCGCCGTCACGGCCGGCGGCGCCTTGATGAACACCACGGAGGTGGAGAACTTCCCCGGCTTCCGCGACGGCATCCAGGGCCCCGCGCTGATGGACGAGATGCGCGCCCAGGCCGAGCGGTTCGGCGCAGAGCTGGTCGCGGACGACGTCACCGAGGTGGACCTCACCGGCGACACCAAGGTCGTGCGGACCGCCGAAGGCGAGTTCCGGGCGCGGGCGGTCATCCTCGCGATGGGCTCGGGCTACCGCAAGCTCGGCCTGCCCGACGAGGACCGGCTCTCCGGCCACGGCGTCAGCTGGTGTGCCACCTGCGACGGCTTCTTCTTCCGGGAGCAGCACATCGCCGTCGTCGGCGGCGGCGACTCCGCGATCGAGGAGGCGACCTTCCTCTCCCGCTTCGGCTCCAAGGTGACGATCATCCACCGCCGTGAGGAACTGCGCGCGTCCAAGATCATGCAGGAGCGGGCCTTCGCCGACCCGAAGATCGAGTTCGCCTGGAACTCCGAGGTCGCGCAAATCCACGGCGACGACAAGCTGACCGGCCTCACCCTGCGCGACACGCAGACCGGTGAGACGCGCGAGCTGCCGGCCACCGGGCTGTTCATCGCCATCGGGCACGACCCTCGTTCGGAGCTGCTGCCGGGCCAGGTGCGGCTCGACGACGAGGGCTACGTGCTGGTCGACCACCCCTCGACCAAGACGAACCTCTCCGGCGTCTTCGCCTGCGGCGACCTGGTCGACCACACCTACCGCCAGGCCATCACGGCGGCCGGCACCGGCTGCGCCGCCGCACTCGACGCGGAGCGCTACCTCGCCGACCTGGACCACGCCCTGGCGACCAAGGACCCGGTGCAGGCGACGGTCTGACGCCCGACCCCGGACGCTCGTGGCGCCGCCACGGCTGGGTACGGGAAGAAATGTCCGCCGGACGGTGTTCACTACGGACGAGCACACTCTTCACGAGGAACTACAAGGAGCAACCGCATGTCTGATCTGAAGACCGTGACCGACGCCAGCTTCGAGGCTGACGTGCTGAAGGCCGACAAGCCCGTCCTCGTCGACTTCTGGGCGGAGTGGTGCGGTCCGTGCCGCCAGGTTGCCCCGATCCTCGACGAGATCGCCGCCGAGCACGGCGACAAGATCACCCTGGTCAAGATGAACGTCGACGAGAACCCCGTCACGCCGTCGAGCTACAAGGTGACCGGCATCCCGACCCTCAACGTCTACAAGGGCGGCGAGGTCGTCAAGCAGATCGTCGGCGCCCGCCCCAAGGCGGCGCTGCTCAAGGAGCTCGCCGACTTCATCTGAGCGTCCCACCCGGGCAACACGCCCGAGCACACCGCGCGCCGGCAACCATCTTGGTTCCCGGCGCGTGGTCTGTTTCAGTAGGGACGTTGCGCCGCGGCGCAGCGTCATGTGCCGTCCATCGCCGACCATTCGGGAGTTCCCCGTGAGTGCTTCGTCCGTCTCGGGCACCGGACCGGCCTTCCAGAGGGGCGACCACGGGCCCGCCGTCGACCAGATCATCGGGCTGCTCGACGACATGGGGCTGCTCGAGGGCGGCCGCCCCACGTCCTACGACGAACGCGTGGAGCTGGCCGTCCGCACCTTTCAGCAGGAACGAGGGCTGCACGTCGACGGCGTCGTCGGGGCGGCGACGTTCCGGCGGCTGGACGAGGCGCGCTGGTCCCTGGGCGACCGGATCCTCACCCACCTGCCGGCCAACCCGATGGCCGGCGACGACGTCTTCGCGCTGCAGCAGCGCCTCCTCGAGCTGGGCTTCCGGGTCGGGCGGGTCGACGGCTACTTCGGACCGGAGACCGAGTCGGGGCTGCGCGAGTTCCAGCGCAACTTCGGCGTTCCGGCCGACGGCACCTGTGGTCCGGCGACGCTGAAGGCGCTGACCCGGCTGCGCCCCCTCGTGAGCGGCGGTGCACCGAACGCGATGCGGGCACAGGAGCGGATCCGCGAGGCCGGACCGCAGCTGCGCGGGAAGGTCGTCGTGGTCGACCCGGCGCCGATCCGGGTCGCGGAGGACTACGCCGACGCCGCGCGGGAGATCGCCCACGACCTCGCCGAGCGGATCGAGGGGCGGCTGGTCGCCACCGGCGTGCAGGCCTACCTGACGGCGCCGCGTCCGGCCGGTCCGGGGAGCCCGGGTGGTGGCCGGCACGCCCGGGAGGTCGCCGAGACCGACGAGGCGGAGCGGGCGCTCTTCGCCAACGAGACGAATGCCAACCTGTGCGTCTCCCTGGCGGTGGACGCCTCCCCGAACCGCGACGCCAGCGGGGTCGCGACGTACTTCTTCGGCTCCGACAACCACAACGTCCGCTCCACCGCCGGTGAGCGCCTGGCCAGCCTGGTGCAGCGCGAGATCGTCGCCCGGACCGACCTGCTCGACCTGCGCATCCACCCCAAGGCCTGGGACTTCCTGCGCCGCACCCGGATGCCGGCGGTGCGCGTGGAGGTCGGGTACCTCAGCAATCGCCGGGATGCCGAGCGGCTCGCCGACGCCCACTTCCGCGACGTCGTGGCGGAGGCGGTCGTCGTGGCCGTGCAGCGCTTCTACCTCAGCCCCGAGGCGGATGCGCACACCGGCTTCCTGCGCCTGAGCGAGCTCCGGGCCGGGCTGGCGCAGCTGGAGCGGTGAATCCCGCGTCCGCTGTAACGCGGGGTTACTGACGCTGGACAAGGCGCACGCCACCCACTCAGCGTCGTGGACACCGCGTTAGGAGCAGCCGCCTTCGTGAGAGACCGGCACCTCAGAGGAGGCGGCGGGTGGCCCGATGGTCGGGGACCGGCTCCCGACGCTTCCCCACGACGCCGATGAGCTTCCCGAGCGCCGCCTCGACCTCCTCCTTCCAGGTGATCGCGGTGCGCAGGTCCATCCGCATCCGTGGGTAGCGCGGGTGCGGCCGGTGGGTCTTGAACCCCACGGCGAGGAGGAAGTCGACCGGGAGGATGCACTCCCCCGGCTCGGGGGCGACCGCGCCGAAGGCCTCGACAGCATTGATGCCGCCGCGACGGATCAGGTCCTTGGCCATCCCCTGCACCAGCATGCGCCCGAGTCCGCCGAGCCGGTGCTCCGGGGCGACATAGCCGGTGGCGAGTACGACGGCGTCCTGGCTGGCGGGCGCGGTCGCGAAGCGCTCGGTCCCCGGCAGGAACACCCCGGGGGCGAAGACCACGTGGCCGACCGGCTCGTCGTCGATGCAGACGACCCGGCCGCAGGACCCCCACTGGCGCAGCACGGTGGAGACCCAGCCGGCCTTCTCCTCTGCCTCGTGGCCGCGCACCTGCTGGCGTCGTACCGGGTCCAGCTCCCAGCAGACGCACGTGTCACACCCGCCGGGCAGCCGCTCGAGGTTGTCCAGGGTGAGCCGGGTGGTCTGGCGTCCCACGGCGCCCAGCCTAGTCCGGCCGGCGTCCGCTGCCCGGGCGGTACGGCGATCAGCGGCGCAGCGTGGCGAGGAAGTCCCCGATCCGGCCGACCGCGTCGGTGAGCAGGTCGACGTCGGGCAGGGTGACCAGGCGGAAGTGGTCAGGCTCGAACCAGTTGAAGCCGGTGCCGTGCGTGACGAGGATCTTCTTCGCGCGGAGCAGGTCGAGGACGAACTGCTCGTCGTCGGTGATGCCGAACAGCTCGGTGTCCAGCCGAGGAAAGCAGTAGAGCGCCCCGCGCGGCTCCACGCAGGTGACGCCGTCGATCTCGTTGAGCAGCCGGGCGGCGGTCTTGCTCTGCTCGTAGAACCGGCCCCCTGGCACGATGAGCTCGTTGATGGACTGGTAGCCGCCCAGGGCGGTCTGGATCGCGTGCTGGGCGGGCACGTTGGCGCACATGCGCATGTTCGCCAGCAGCGTGAGCCCCTCGAGGAAGTCCGCCGCCAGGTGCTTCGGCCCGGAGATCATCACCCATCCCGCGCGGTAGCCGCAGACGCGATAGGCCTTCGAGAGGCCGCTGAAGGTCAGGCACAGCACGTCGTCCCCGGCGTACGACGCCGTGTGGTGGTGCACCGCGTCGTCGAACAGGATCTTCTCGTAGATCTCGTCGCTGAACAGGACCAGGTCGTGACGGCGGGCGATGTCGACGAGGCCCTTGACGGTCTCCTCGCTGTAGACGGCGCCTGTCGGGTTGTTGGGGTTGATCACGACCAGGCCGTGGGTGTTCGGGGTGATCTTCGCCTCGATGTCGGCGAGATCGGGGTTCCAACCGTTGTCCTCGTCGCAGCGGTAGTGCACCGCCTTCCCGCCCGACAGCGTCACGGCGCCCGTCCAGAGCGGGTAGTCCGGAGCAGGCACGAGGATCTCGTTGCCGTCGTCGACGAAGGCCTGCAGCACCATGCTGATCAGCTCGGAGACGCCGTTGCCGATGAAGACGTCGTCGACCGAGGTCTCGGTGAGTCCCCGGCCCTGGTAGTACTGCGCCACGGCCGTGCGGGCCTCGTAGATGCCGCGGGAGTCGGAGTAGCCCTGGGCGTCCGGCAGGTGGTGCACCATGTCCGCCACGATCGCCTCGGGTGCCTCGAAGCCGAACGGCGCCGGGTTGCCTATGTTCAGCTTGAGGATCTTGTGGCCCTCGGACTCCAGCCGCTGCGCCTCGACGAGGATCGGCCCGCGGACGTCGTACCGGACGTTCTGGAGCTTGCGGCTCTGGACGATCGGGCGCATGCGGAGCAGTCTCTCAGAGCGCCCGGCCCGGGCGAGCGTGATATTCGTCCCGCGGGACTACCTACGCTTTCGTAGCTCGTGCAACGATCGGCGCATCGCCGCCTGCCCGAAGGGTCCTGCATGCTCGACATCACCTATCCGCCGATCATCTGGACGGCCAAGGCGCTGTTCCGTGCCATGGGGCTGCGGTTCACCATGTCGGGCACCGAGCACGTACCGCGCGAGGGCGGCGCGCTGATCGCGTTCAACCACGTGTCGTACGTCGACTTCGTATTCGGAGGCTACGCCGCCCAGCCGTCCCGCCGGCTGATCCGGTTCATGGCGAAGCGGGAGACGTTCGACCACCCGGTCTCCGGTCCGCTGATGCGCTCGCTACACCACATCTCGGTGGACCGCGCCGAGGGGGCCGCCTCGATGCGCCAGGCGGTGGACTACCTGCGTCGCGGCGAGATCGTCGGGATCTTTCCCGAGGCGACGATCTCCCGGTCCTTCGAGATCAAGGAGATCAAGTCGGGGGCCGCCCGGATCGCTGCCGAGGCCGGCGTGCCGCTGATCCCTGCGGTCCTCTGGGGCACCCAGCGACTGATGACCAAGGACCACGCCCGAGACTTCTCGCGCGGCAAGACGATCGCCATCGCCGTGGGTGAGCCTCTGCATCCCACGGGCGGCGACCCGGCCGCGGAGTCGCAGCAGCTCCACGACGGGCTGGCGAGGCTGCTCGACGAGACGATCCGGACCTACCCCGCCGAGGAGCAGCCGCCAGGCTCGTGGTGGCTGCCGGCCCGGCTGGGGGGCAGTGCGCCCACCCCCGGCGAGGCGGCCCGACTGGACGCCGAGGAGAAGCGGCAGCGCGCCGAACGGAAGCGGGCTCGCGAGACCGGGGACTGATCACTTCCTCGATAAAGTGATTTGTCGACAAAGCACTTTATCGAGATAGCACTAGATCGGTCTGTCGTTGCGATTGCGGGGATCGATGATGTTCACGATCCGCTCGAGGTCGCTCAGTGAGGCGAACTCGATCGCGATCTTGCCCTTGGACTTGCCCAGGCTGACCTTCACCCGGGTGTCCAGGCGGTCGGAGAGCCGCTCGTTGAGGTCGGCCAGGCCCGGAGCGGTCGGCCGGCTGGCCTTGAACCGCACCGACTCGGTGTCTGCGCCGTCGCCGGTGTCGCCCACGGCCACGATCTCCTCCAGACCGCGCACCGAGATGCCCTCAGCCACCACCCGGGCGGCCAGCCGGTCCTGCTGTTCGGCGTCGGCTACCCCGAGCAGGGCTCGTGCGTGCCCGGCACTCAGCACGCCGGCGCCGACGCGGCGTTGCACGGCAGGGGAGAGCTTGAGCAGCCGCAGCGTGTTGGAGATCTGCGGACGACTGCGGCCGATGCGGGTGGAGAGCTCCTCGTGGGTGCAGCCGAAGTCGTCGAGTAGCTGCTGGTAGGCCGCCGCCTCCTCCAGCGGATTGAGCTGCGACCGGTGCAGGTTCTCCAGCAGGGCGTCGCGCAGCATGTCGTCGTCGCCGGTCGCCCGGACGATGGCGGGAACCTTGTCGAGCCCGGCCTCCCTGGTCGCCCGCCACCGGCGCTCGCCCATGATGAGCTCGTAGCGACCCGGTTCAGCCAGGGGACGTACGACGATCGGCTGGAGCAGCCCGATCTCCTTGACCGAGTGCACCAGCTCGGCCATGGCGTCCTCGTCGAAGACCTGCCGGGGTTGTCTGCTGTTCGGGGTGATCGCGTCGACGGGGATCTCGGCGAACCAAGCGCCGGCCACCTGGGCCGCCGGGGACTGGTCAGCACTGTCGGGACCTGCGGCGGCAGCCTGCGCCGGGTCGGCTCCGCCAGCCGCCTCGGCGGCCACATCCTCCAGGGCGGCCGGTGGTTGCGTGGGGATCAACGAACCCAGCCCCCGGCCGAGTCCCCGCCGCTTCTCGCTCATGCATCCGCTCCCTTGACCGCGATCTCGCGAGCTGCCTCGAAGTAGCTCAGTGCCCCCGGCGATCCCGGATCGTACGTCATCACGCTCTGGCCGTAGCTCGGCGCCTCGGACACCCGGACGGACCGCGGGACGGAGGTCTTGAGCACCCGGTCACCGAAGTGCTCGCGCACCTCGGCGGCCACGCCGGCGGCCAGGTTGGTGCGGCTGTCATACATGGTGATCAGGATGGTGCTGACCTCGAGGTCGACGTTCAGGTGCTGGCGAACCATCTCGACCGTCTCGAGCAGCTGGCCCAGCCCCTCCAGCGCGTAGTACTCCGCCTGGATCGGGATGAGCATCTCCACGCCGGCGACCAGGGCGTTCAGCGTGAGCAGTCCCAAGGACGGCGGGCAGTCGATGAGCACGTAGTCCAGGCGGTCGTCGCCGGCCTCGGCGCCGCCGATCCGCGGGTAGGCCGCCAGCGCCTTGCGCAGCCGGCTCTCCCGTGCCACCACACTGACGAGATCGATCTCGGCGCCGGCGAGGTCGATCGTGGCTGGGACCACCCACAGGTTCGCCAGGTCGTCGTGCTGCTGGACCACCTCGCTCACCGGCGTTCCGTCGACCAACACGTCGTAGGTGGACGGCGTCCCGCGTCGGTGGTCGATCGACAGCGCGGTCGAGGCGTTCCCCTGGGGGTCCAGGTCGACCACCAGGACCCTTTGGCCCTGTTGCGCCAGCGCCACGGCCAGGTTCACCGTCGAGGTGGTCTTGCCGACGCCGCCCTTCTGGTTGCCCACCACCATCACGCGGGTGCGCTCCGGTCGCGGGAGCTCATCGTGGTAGCGGAGACCCTTCCGGACGCGTAGCTCGGCCTCGATGGCCCGCGCGAGCGGGGTGCTGACGTCCGGCTCGAGGGTGGAACCCTGACCTGCGAGGTCGCCGGCGGTGGGGGCACCCAGTGCGGCGATCGGCGACACCACCGGCGTCGGCGACGTCGACGTCGATGACCGCTCGGCGGCCATGTCGGCCGCGGCGCTGGTCACGGCCTCGACAGGAGTGTCGGAGTCGGACCGGTCAGGCCTCGGAGAAGTCGCCGACTCCGCCGACGTTTCAGGCTCGTTCACACTGGATCCTCTGCACATGTTTCACGTGAAACGGAAGCCGCCGGGCTGTGGACAACCGGGGCATGTCTGTGGATTGCCACGCTCAGCGGGGGAAGATCGCCGGTGGATAACCGGATGCCCGTTTGCGGACGGGGGGACCGCGGAAAGCCTCCCGGGACCATCGGTGCCCCACCCTAACCCGTGCGCTTGCGCACGCGCACCACAGTCACGGGGGGATCGACGCGTCCAGCGCCGAGCCGGTCGATCCCGACCAGCTCGCCGCCCAGCTCGGTCACCACCGACCCAGCATCTGCGACCTCGTCGGCGGCGGACGCGCCCTTCATCGCCACCAGCTCGCCGCCGGAACGGACCAAGGGCAGCGACCACCGGGCCAACCGGTCCATCGGGGCAACGGCCCGGGAGGTGACCACGTCGAAGGTCCTGCTGCCGTGGAGCTCCTCGGCGCGCCCGCGAAGTACCTCGACCCGGTCACCGAGGTGCAGCTCGGCGACCGCTTCGCTGAGAAAGGTGGTACGGCGGAGCAACGGCTCCACGAGCGTGAGCTTCAGGTCGCTGCGCACGATGGCCAGCACGAGTCCCGGCAGCCCAGCACCGGACCCGAGGTCGGCCACCGTTACGCCGTCGGGGATCACTTCGGCCACCAGGGCACAGTTCACCAGGTGGCGCTCCCACAGCCGCGGCACCTCCCGGGGGCCGATCAAGCCCCGCACGGTCGCTTCTCGGGCCAGCAACGAGCAGAAGGCCTCCGCCTGTGGCAGCGCTCCGGAAAACACCCTCCGCGCCACATCGGGCGGGGAGGGTGCGGTTCCGTCGATCTCCGGTTTCACGTGAAACAAGAAGTCGGTTTCACGTGAAACGAACCTCCGATCACGCCGGCAGCACCACGACGTAACGCTGCGGCTCGGTTCCCTCGGACTCGCTGCGCAGACCGGCCTGCGCGATGGCGTCGTGCACCACCTTGCGCTCGAAAGGCGACATCGGCTGCAGCGAGACTGGCTCACCGGACTCACGGACCTGCGCGACCACGTCCGCCGCCTGCTGCTCCAGGGCCTCCCGACGACTGGCCCGGTGACCGGAGATGTCCAGCATCAGCCGGGACCGTTCGCCGGTCTCCCGGTAGACGGCGAGCCGGGTCAGTTCCTGGAGCGCCTCCAGTACCTCGCCGTCCGGACCGATCAGCTCCGGCAGTGAGGCCCCGACGATGGAGACGGTGGCTCGATCACCCTCGACGTCCATGTCCAGGTCGCCGTCGAGGTCGGCGATCTCGAGCAGCTCCTCGAGGTAGTCCGCGGCAACGTCACCCTCGCGCTCCAGGCGCTCGCGGCGACCGGAGCCCGTCTCCGCCGTGGTGTCCCCGTCGGACTGGGTGTCGGACTGCATGTCGGGCCGGGGATCCTGCTCCACGGCCACCTCGTTCTCGGCGTCCACGCCGGTCTTCTGGTCGGTCTGGTCGTCGGTCTGGGGGCTCATCTGGTCTCCCTCGTCGTCACGGGCTGGGTGGTCCGCATCGGCCGTGCGGGCCTACTTCTTCTTGCGCTGCTGGCGGCTCTGCCGCTTGGGCTGCTGTCGCGGCGCGGGTCGCCGGTCGACCGGCGGGCCGGCGGGGCCCTCGGTCGCCACGGCCCCGCCCTCAGGCACCGGCTCCGGCTCGCCCTTGCGGCGGCGCTTCTCCTCGTCCCGCCGCTCCTTGGCCCGGAACGCCTCCGTGTTGGGTGCGGGGTTGTTGCGGATCACGTAGAACTGCTGGCCCATGGTCCACAGGTTCGAGGTCGTCCAGTAGAGCAGCACGCCGATCGGGAAGGCGATGCCACCCACGGCGAAGACCAGCGGGAGGATGTAGAGCAGCATCTTCTGCTGCTGGGCGTACGGACCGGACATCGCGTCGGCGGGCATGTTCTTGCTCATCAGCTGCCGCTGGGTCAGGAACGTCGTGGCCGTCATCGCCAGCACGAGCGCCGCCGCGATGACCTTCACGGTGGTGTTGTCGGAGTTGACGAAGGTCGAGGAGATCTCGCCACCGAAGATCTTGGCGTTGGCGAACTGGGCGGCCGCCTTGTCACTGAGGACGCCGTGGCCCTCGGCGTTCTTCGACGCCTTGTCGAGCAGCCGGAACAGCGCGAAGAAGATCGGCATCTGCACCAGGATCGGCAGGCACGAGGAGAACGGGTTCGTGCCCGTCTCCTTGAACAGCTTCATCTGCTCCTGCGCGAGCCGCTCGCGGTCGTGGCCGTACTTCTTCTGCAGCTCCTTGACCTTCGGCTGCAGCAGCTGCATGTTCCGGCTGGACTTGATCTGCTTGACGAACAGCGGGATCAACGCAGCCCGGATCACCACCGTGAGGCCGACGATGCTCAGCGCCCAGGACGCTCCCGAGGCATCCCCGAACACGGCTCCGAAGACCTGGTGGAAGCCGACGAGCACCACTGAGATCAGGTAGTACAGCGGCGTCATGATGAAGCTGCCGATGGCAGACAGGAAATCCACTCAGACTCCTCGAGTCAGGTCGGACGGGCGGGCAAGCGGATGCGGCGGGACCGGGTCATAGCCCCCGGCCGCCCAGGGGTGGCACTGGCCCAGGCGTCGTACGGCGAGCCAGCTGCCCCTGATGCTGCCGTGCACGGTGACGGCTTCGAGCGCGTACGCCGAGCAGGACGGGTGGTAGCGGCAGACCTGTCCGTAGAGCGGGCTGATCAGGAACCGGTAGGCGCGCAGGAGGCCGATGAGCAGGTACTTCACGAGATCAGGCCACCTTGCGCAGACAACGTTGCAGACAACGCTCGAGCTCGGCACCGAGTTCCGCGTAGTCGGCGGTGGCGGCGGCCGGCTGCGCGCGTACGACGAGCAGGGCGGCGTCCGGCAACACGCTCAGGTGCTCCCGGACGAGGTGGCGCAGTCGACGCTTCACGAGATTGCGGGTCACGGCCTTGCCCACCGCCCTGGACACCACGAAGCCCACGCGGGGCTGCGCGCCGGCGGTGGAGTCGGGGGTGCCGGGCGTCGGCACGAGCAGGTGTACGACGACCAGCGGGCCGCCTGACCGACCACCCGCCCGGATGCATCGTCGGAAGTCCTCCGGCAACCTCAGCCGGTTGCTCGCCGGGAGCACACCCGTCGTTCCCCTGGGCCGCCGGCCTCAGACTGCCAGGCTCTTGCGGCCCTTGCGACGACGGCTGGACAGGATCGCCCGACCGGCGCGGGTGCGCATCCGCAGGCGGAAGCCGTGCACCTTGTGGCGGCGCCGGTTGTTCGGCTGGTACGTACGCTTGCTCACGACTCAACTCCCACGTGTTCCTTGATGGAGTCGACGACCGGCTCGCACGACACGAGGTCGCCAGGGATCCAGGGGACAACTGGCACCGCTCGCCCGCGCAACATGGCCCCTGACCCCGTCGGGCGACGAGGTCGTGGACCGGTCGTGGACATGCGGCACCGGTCGAACCGGTTTCGACCGCTCCACGGTACGCGAGCGGCACGAGGAGGGTCAATTCGGCGGCGTTGCCGGTGTGCCCTCCGGCCAAATGACGTACCTTGCCAGAGAAGGATCAGCAGGGCATCGCGACACGCCGGACGGGGTTCCGGGCGCCTGTGGACAACCGGTTGCCGGACGGCCGGGATCGTCGGTAGGTTCCGGGGCACCGCACCCACCGCCCGATGCCGTGCTGCCAGCGGATTTCCGCGTTGATCCGACCACCTGCGGTGCTGCACAAGCTGTGGACAAAGGTGTGGACTGCACCAACGCCGGGACCTGACAGAGGGGAGCGCGAGAGCGCGTGGAGGCAAACACGGACGGCCCGGGGACCAGCACGGGGACCAGCACGGGCGGGAGCCGCCCCGGAGCCGAGCTCGACCAGCTGTGGCCGGGGCTGGTGGAGATCCTCGCCCCCACGCAGCGCGTGTGGCTCTCGGCCAGCCGGCCGGTGATGCTGGCGGAGACAACGGCGGTGATCGCCGTGCCCAACGAGTTCACCCGCAGCCAGCTCGAGGGTCGGCTGCGCACCCGCCTGGAGGACGAGCTCAGCGAGAAGCTGGGCAAGCCGATCCGCATCGCGGTCACCGTGGACGACACCCTGGACACCGATCCGGTCCTGCCCGGCACCACTCCGCCGGCGCAGCCGGACGCAGCGGTCGAGCCCGCAGAACGGCCCGCTCTCCAGGAACCGGTCCCGCCGAGCATGCCCAGCCACACCGCCCACAACCAGATAAAGCCACAAACCGATTTGTCGACAAATGGGCTGGGAGCCAGTCTGGTGACCGGGATCCCGGACAGCCCGCTGAACCCGCGCTACACCTTCGAGACCTTCGTGATCGGCTCGTCCAACCGGTTCGCGCACGCCGCCGCCGTCGCGGTCGCAGAGGCGCCCGGCAAGGCCTACAACCCGCTCCTGGTCTACGGCGACTCCGGACTGGGCAAGACCCACCTGCTGCACGCGATCGGCCACTACGTGCGCAGCCTCTACACCGGCGCGAAGATCCGCTACGTCTCGTCGGAGGCCTTCACCAACGACGTCATCAACGCGATCAAGGACGCCAACACCGCGGCCCTCCAGCGCCGCTACCGCGACGTCGACGTCCTGCTGGTCGACGACATCCAGTTCCTCGAGGGCAAGCAGCAGACGCAGGAGGAGTTCTTCCACACCTTCAACACGCTGCACAACGCCAACAAGCAGATCGTGATCAGCTCCGACCGGCCCCCCAAGCTGCTCACCCAGCTCGAGGACCGCCTGCGCAACCGCTTCGAGTGGGGGCTTCTGACCGACGTGCAGCCACCTGACCTGGAGACCCGGATCGCGATCCTGCGCAAGAAGGCGGCGGCCGACCGGCTGCACGCCCCCGCCGACGTGCTCGAGTTCATCGCCAGCCGGATCCAGACCAACATCCGCGAGCTCGAGGGCGCGCTGATCCGGGTCACCGCGTTCGCCAGCATCAACCACCAGGAGGTCGACCTCACCCTCGCGGAGATCGTTCTCAAGGACCTGATCCCGGAGGGTGGCGAGCCGGAGGTCACCGCAGGGCTGATCATCGCCCAGACGGCGTCGTACTTCGGCTACAGCATCGAGGAGCTGTGCAGCCCGAGCCGCACCCGCGCGCTCGTCACGGCCCGGCAGATCGCGATGTACCTGTGCCGCGAGCTCACCCAGCTGTCGTTGCCGCAGATCGGCAAGCAGTTCGGCGGCCGCGACCACACCACGGTCATGAACGCCGACCGCCGGATCCGCAAGGACCTCGCCGAGCGCCGCAACGTCTTCCACCAGGTGACCGAGCTGACCACCCGGATCAAGCAGCAGGCCAAGCAAGCGTGACGCCGGGGCGGCCTGCGGCTGCACGCCACGCAGCGGGCGCCGCAGCCTGTGATTCGTCGGCCCCGGATCGGTGGATCTGCGGGGGAAACCCTGTGCACAACCGGGGAGTGACGCACACATCCGTGGCCGCGAGCCACATGCGGGCGCTGGTTGCGCAGGTCGAGTCCACAGGCTCGCGGGACGCCGTCGAGCCGCCTGACCTGCGGCAACGCCGGTTGTCCACAGAATCCACCGGCCCTACTACGACGACTGAATTCATCATTGATCCCCTCGTCGAACCACAACCGGATGCCGCCCTCCCTGGGGACAACCTCCCGCGGAGCAGCGCTGCGTGGCAGGATGCACTTCCCGTCCCCGTGCTCCGGGGCGCCCGAACCGCATCCCGTCCCGAGCTGGGGACGACGAGGCCACACAGCAGGAGGCACCACCCGTGAAGTTCCGCGTCGAGCGCGATGTCCTCGCCGAAGCCGTCGCCTGGACGGCCCGGGCGCTGCCGCTGCGACCCAGTGCCCCCGTTCTCGCCGGCCTGCTCATCGAGGCCGGCGCGCTCAGCGACGGTGCCGGTGGCGGTGAGGGGCTCACCCTGTCGACGTTCGACTACGAGACGTCCGCGCGCGCGACCCTCAACGCGGACGTCTCGGCCGAGGGCCGGGCGCTCGTCAGCGGCCGGCTGCTGGCCGACATCTGCCGCTCACTGCCCAACAAGCCGGTGGAGATGACCGTCGACGGCGCCAAGGTCACGCTCACCTGCGGCTCGGCCCGGTTCAGCCTGCAGACCATGCCGGTCGAGGACTACCCGACCCTGCCGGCGATGCCGGAGGCGCGGGGCAGCGTGAAGAGCGACCTGTTCGCCCATGCGGTCGCCCAGGCCGTCACGGCGGCCGGTCGTGACGACATGCTGCCCGTCCTGACCGGTGTCCGCCTCGAGCTCGACGGCTCCTCCATCGCGATGCTGGCCACCGACCGGTTCCGGCTCTCCCACCGAGAGCTGGAGTGGACCCCCGGCTCCCCCGACGCCACCGCCGCCGCACTGGTGCCGGCCAAGGTGCTCGCCGACACCGCCAAGTCGCTGACCGGCGGCTCCGAGATCAACATCGCGCTGTCCGCCTCGGGCAGTGGTGAGGGCATCATCGGCTTCGAGGGTTCTGCCGGCGGCGGTGTCCGTCGTACGACGACCCGGCTCCTCGACGGTGAGTTCCCCAAGGTCAGGTCCCTGTTCCCCAACGAGCACCTCACCCTGGCGCGGGTCGACAAGGCGGTGCTCGTCGACGCCGTCAAGCGGGTCGCGCTGGTCGCCGAGCGCAACACCGCCGTCCAGCTGGCCTTCTCCGACGGGGTGCTCACCCTGGACGCGGGCAGTGGTGAGGAGGCGATGGCCAGTGAGTCGATCGAGGCGCGGATCACCGGTGACGACCTCACCACCGGCTTCAACCCCCAGTTCCTGCTCGACGGGCTCACCGCGATCGAGAGCCCCTTCGTCGAGCTGGCGTTCACCACGGCGTCGAAGCCCGTGGTGATCTCCGGCGTGGACTCTCCCGACGGCGAGACCGACAGCGACTTCCGCTACCTGCTGATGCCGCGTCGCCTGCTCTCCTGAGCAGCTCGCGGGCGTTTGCGCCGGGCGCCGGGAGGGGACTGCGAGGATGAAGGCAGCAACCCCAAGGAGGCGGCACGGAATGGACATCGGACTCGTCGGACTCGGCAAGATGGGTGGCAACATGCGCACCCGCCTCAAGAACGACGGGCACAACGTCGTCGGGTACGACCGCAATCCCGAGGTCTCCGACGTCGGCTCGCTCCAGGAGCTGGTCGAGGCGCTGCCCGGAGGTGACGGCCGTTCGCGGGTGGTCTGGGTGATGGTCCCCGCGGGCGACCCGACCCGCAGCACCATCAAGGACCTCTGCGAGCTGCTCGACGAGGGAGACCTGGTCGTGGACGGCGGCAACTCCAAGTGGACCGACGACGCCGAGAACGCCGCCATGCTGGGCGAGCGTGGCATCGGCTTCGTGGACTGCGGGGTCTCTGGCGGCGTCTGGGGCCTCGAGAACGGCTACGCGCTGATGTGCGGCGGTGCCGCCGAGGACGTCGCGAAGGTGCAGCCTGCGCTGGACTCCCTGAAGCCTGACGGTGAGCGCGGCTACGTCCACGCGGGGCACCAGCCCGGTGCCGGGCACTTCGCCAAGATGGTCCACAACGGCATCGAGTACGGGATGATGCAGGCCTACGCCGAGGGCTGGGAGCTGCTGCAGGCGGTCGACCTCGTGGAGAACGTGACCGAGGTCTTCAACTCCTGGCGTGAGGGCACTGTGATCCGGTCGTGGCTGCTCGACCTGCTCGTGTCGGCACTGGAGGACGACGGCAAGCTGTCCGGCATCGAGGGCTACGCCGCCGACTCCGGCGAGGGCCGGTGGACGGTGCAGGCGGCCATCGACCACGGCGTCGCCATGCCCGCGATCTCCTCGGCCCTCTTCGCGCGGTTCGTCTCCCAGCAGGACGACAGCCCGGCGATGAAGGCGATCGCCGCGATGCGCAACCAGTTCGGGGGCCACGCCCTGCAGACCGCACCGCCGGTCGGCGGCGACGTGGCCAAGGAGCCGGACGTCCAGCCGTCGGAGACAGGCGAGCCGGCCCAGTCGGCCGAGTCCCAGCACGCCGGCGCCGGCAAGCAGGACACCGGACCCCAGACCGACAGCGAGAGCTGAGCCGGGAAGGAGCCACGTCCCCGGCGCGATGGTCGCGGAGGGCAGACTGGTCCCGTGCGCGTCGCCCACCTCTCCCTGCACGACTTCCGGTCACACCGAGCGCTCGAGCTCGACCTGGCGCCGGGGGTCACCGCCTTCGTGGGCCGCAACGGGCTGGGCAAGACCAACATCGTCGAAGCCGTCGACTACCTGTCCCGGCTGAGCTCGCACCGGGTGGCCAGCGACGCGCCCCTGGTGCGGATCGGCGCCGACCAGGCGGTGGTCCGCGCGGCCGTGGTCCGTGACGAGCGCCGTGCCGTGCTGGAGGTCGAGATCAACCCGGGCCGGTCCAACCGGGCGCGCGTCAACCGCTCACCGCTGCCCCGGGCCCGTGAGCTGGTGGGCCTGGTCCGCACGGTGCTGTTCTCGCCGGAGGACCTCGCCCTCGTGAAGGGCGACCCCTCCGAGCGGCGGCGCTTCGCCGACGACCTGCTGGTGCTGCAGCAGCCCCGGTATGCCGGGACCCGCTCCGACTACGACCGGGTGCTGAAGCAGCGCAACTCCCTGCTCAAGACGACCGGCATCGCCCGACGGGGCGGCCGGTCCGCCGACTCGGCACTTTCCACGCTCGAGGTGTGGGACTCGCGGCTCGCCCAGCTGGGAGCGGAGATGGTCGCCCGGCGGCTCCGGCTGGTCGACGAGCTCGGTCCCCTCGTCGGAAAGGCCTACGAGGCAGTCGCCCGCGGCGCCCGGCGCGACGACGCGCAGCTGTCCTACAAGTCGAGCGTCCCCCTCGAGGGCACCGGCGCCGACGACATCGAGAAGGCCCTCCTCGAGGAGGTGGGCCGGCGGCGCCAGGACGAGATCGACCGGGGGGTCACCCTGGTCGGGCCACACCGCGACGACCTCACCTTCCGGCTCGGGGAGCAACCGGTGAAGGGGTACGCGAGCCATGGTGAGTCGTGGTCCTTCGCACTGGCGCTGCGGCTGGCGTCGTACCACCTGCTCCGCCAGGACGGCGACGACCCGGTGCTGATCCTCGACGACGTCTTCGCCGAGCTGGACACGGGGCGGCGCTCCCAGCTCGCCGACCTGGTCGCCGGGGCCGAGCAGGTGCTCATCACCGCCGCGGTGCCCGACGACGTCCCCGCCGAGCTGCGGGGCGCGCGGTTCACCGTCACGGAGGAGGGGGTCAGCCGTGACGAGTGACCAGGACGGTGCCGCACCCCAGGAGTCGGGGCCCGAGCACGACGACGACGGGCTCGACCTCGCGCGCAGCATCGCCCGTTCTCTCGCCGGGCGCACCGGTCCGGCGCGTCGTACCTTCACCAAGCCCGGGACCGGTCGGGGCCGCTCCCCGAGGGCGCCGGGCGGCATCAGCGGCGCCCACCCGGATGAGCGCGACCCCCAGACCCTGGACGCGACGCTCGGCCGCTTCGTCACCGAGCACGGGTGGGGCACGGAGCTGCGGGTGCACGGGGTGTTCACCCGGTGGGCCTCGGTCGTGGGCGGCGAGGTCGCCCAGCACGTGCGGCCGGAGACCTACTCCGAGGGACGGCTCGTGGTGCGCACCGACTCCACCGCGTGGGCGACGCAGATGAAGCTGCTCGCCGGTGACGTCGTACGACGGCTCAACGAGGTGCTCGGCGACGGCACTGTGGAGCTGATCGACGTGCTCGGCCCGCACACGCCTTCGTGGACACGCGGTCGGTTCCGTGTCAAGGGCCGCGGGCCGCGCGACACCTACGGCTGAGCGGAGGTTCCCGTACTCGCGGGCGGTCCGGCAGAGGTCGTCGCAGCGGTTCTGGGCCACCGCCGGACATACAGGGACCCATCTGCACCCCCAGCAGCGCGTTGCAGAGGCCTTTCCGAGCCGCTGAGAGGCGTTTTCCGGTGAAGATGCCCCCGACCTGTGGACGCCGGAGCGTGTTTTCGGCGTCCTGACGGGTAAACTGGACCGTTGGGTCGTCCGAGCGGCGTACGGACTGCGAGCGGCGACCTTTCCTGTGCCTTCACGCCCCGTCCGTCGGGGCGCCCGACCAGAGGGGAACCGCGTGGCGAACGAGCCTGAACTCCCGGCCAGCACCGACGAAGTCGTCGAGGGGACCGGGGGTCCGGAGCACGAGGCGCCCGCGGCACGCGACCGGGTGGAGACGACGTATGACGCCTCCGCCATCCAGGTCCTCGAGGGTCTCGAGGCGGTCCGCAAGCGCCCCGGCATGTACATCGGCTCCACCGGCGAGCGCGGCCTGCACCACCTCATCTGGGAGGTGGTGGACAACTCGGTCGACGAGGCGTTGGCCGGCTACTGCGACCGGATCGTACTGACCCTGCAGGACGACGGTGGCGTGCGGGTCGAGGACAACGGCCGGGGCATCCCCACCGGGATCCACCCGACCGAGGGCATCTCGGCGCTCACGATGGCGCTGACCATGCTCCACGCCGGCGGCAAGTTCGGCGGTGGCGGCTACAAGGTGTCCGGTGGCCTGCACGGCGTCGGCATCTCGGTGGTCAACGCCCTGTCCACGCGGGTGATCGCGGAGGTGAAGAACCGGGGCCACCTCTGGAGGCAGACGTTCACGGTCGGGGTCCCCGACGGTGACCTCGAGGAGATCCGGCCGATGACCGACGGCGAGCGGACCGGGACCAGCATCACCTTCTACGCCTCCGACGAGATCTTCGAGACCACGACCTACAACCTCGAGACCATCACCAGCCGGATCCGCGAGTACGCCTTCCTCAACAAGGGCCTCGAGATCGTCGTACGTGACGAGCGCCCGGTCGCCGAGGAGGTCGTCGACGCCGTCCAGGACGACACCGTGCCGGACGAGGTCGACCAGGCCGGCGCCGACGCGATCCGTCCTGCCCAGGGCGGCGGGCTGGAGCGGCGCTTCAAGTACGACCGCGGGCTGGTCGACTACGTCGAGCACCTCAACCGGCGCAAGGACAAGGCGAACCCGACGATCATCAACTTCGAGGCCCACACCCCCGAGGGCGTCGAGAACCACATGAGCCTCGAGCTCGCGATGCAGTGGAACACCTCGTTCAACGAGTCCGTGCACACCTTCGCCAACACCATCAACACCCACGAGGGCGGCACCCACGAGGAGGGGTTCCGGGCGGCGCTCACCTCGCTGGTCAACAGCTGGGGCGAGGAGTGGGGCCTGATCAAGAAGCGGGAGGACCGGGTCTCCGGCGACGACATCCGCGAGGGCCTCACCGCGATCATCTCCATCAAGCTCGGCGAGCCGCAGTTCGAGGGGCAGACGAAGACCAAGCTCGGCAACACCGAGGCCAAGGGCTTCGTGCAGCGGGTCGTGAACGACCAGCTCGGCGAGTGGCTGGAGAAGAACCCCAACGAGGGCAAGGACATCATCCGCAAGGCCCAGGCAGCAGCCTCGGCGCGGCTGGCCGCGCGCAAGGCCCGTGACCTGGCCCGTTCCCGCAAGGGCCTCCTGGGCGGCGGCGGCCTCCCCGGCAAGCTGAGCGACTGCCAGTCCAACAACCCCGCCGAGTGCGAGGTGTTCATCGTCGAGGGCGACTCCGCGGGCGGCTCCGCACGACAGGGGCGGGACCCGCGCATCCAGGCGATCCTGCCCATCCGCGGCAAGATCCTCAACGTCGAGAAGGCCCGCATCGACAAGGTGCTCGGCAACGCCGAGGTCCAGGCGATCATCTCCGCTCTCGGCACCGGCATCCACGAGGAGTTCGACCTCGACAAGCTGCGCTACCACAAGGTCGTGCTGATGGCCGACGCCGATGTCGACGGCCACCACATCAACACGCTGCTGCTCACCCTGCTGTTCCGCTTCATGAAGCCGCTCATCGAGAACGGCTACGTCTACATGTCGCAGCCGCCTCTCTACCGGCTGCGCTGGAACAAGCCGCACGAGCACGAGTTCGTCTACTCCGACGCCGAGCGGGACGCGTTGATGCAGGCCGGCCTCGAGGCGGGCAAGAAGCTGCCCAAGGAGAACCCGGTCCAGCGCTACAAGGGCCTCGGCGAGATGAACGCGAAGGAGCTGTGGGAGACCACCATGGACCCTGACAACCGGCTCCTCCTCCAGGTGAGCATCGAGGACGCGGCGCAGGCCGACGAGATGTTCTCGATCCTGATGGGCGAGGACGTCGAGCAGCGCCGCTCGTTCATCCAGCGCAACGCAAAAGACGTTCGTTTCCTCGACATCTAGAGGAGTGAGCCGGAGGTGGGACGAGGGACGAGTCGCGCCGGAGGCGAGCCCCGCAGAGATGTCGAAATCCAACACAGCCATCTGATGGTCGACAAGGACGAACATGAGTGAGAACCCCCCCGAGAACCCCGGCGACGACCTTCCCGGCGAGCCGCTCGAGGACAACCCGCGTGTCCGCGTGGTGGAGCTGCGCGACGAGATGCAGCAGGCCTACATCGACTACGCGATGGCGGTCATCGTCGGGCGCGCGCTGCCCGACGTGCGCGACGGCCTGAAGCCGGTGCACCGGCGGGTGCTCTACGCGATGTACGACGGTGGCTACCGTCCCGACCGAGGCTTCTCCAAGTGCTCTCGCGTCGTGGGCGACGTGATGGGCCAGTACCACCCGCACGGCGACACCGCGATCTACGACACCCTGGTCCGGCTGGCGCAGCCGTGGGTGATGCGGGCGCCGCTGGTCCACGGCCAGGGCAACTTCGGCTCGCCGGGCAACGACTCCGCGGCGGCGATGCGCTACACCGAGTGCCGGATGGCCCCCCTGGCCATGGAGATGGTCCGCGACATCGACGAGGACACCGTCGACTTCCAGCCCAACTACGACGGCCGCTCCCAGGAGCCGGTCGTCCTCCCGGCCCGGTTCCCGAACCTGCTGGTCAATGGCTCGGCCGGCATCGCGGTCGGCATGGCGACGAACATCCCGCCGCACAACCTCCGCGAGGTCGCCGAGGGTGCCCGGTGGGCGCTGGAGCACCCCGACGCCACTCGGGAGGAGCTCCAGGACGCGCTGCTGGAGCGGATCAAGGGCCCCGACTTCCCCAACGGCGCGCTCATCGTCGGCCACCAGGGCATCGAGCAGGCCTACCGCACCGGCCGCGGCTCGATCACCCAGCGCGCCGTCATCGAGGTCGACGAGGACAGCAAGGGCCGCACCTGCCTGGTGATCACCGAGCTGCCCTACATGGTCAACCCGGACAACCTGGCGGTGAAGATCGCCGAGCTCGCCGACAGCGGCAAGGTGCAGGGGATCTCCGACGTCCGTGACGACACCTCCGACCGGACCGGCCAGCGGCTCGTCGTGGTGCTCAAGCGCGATGCCGTCGCCCGCGTCGTGCTGAACAACCTGCTCAAGCACACCGAGCTGCAGACCAACTTCAGCGCCAACATGCTGGCGCTGGTGGACGGGGTGCCGCGCACACTGTCGATCGACCAGTTCGTCACCAGCTGGGTCGAGCACCAGATCGACGTGATCCGCCGCCGGACCGCCTTCCGGCTGCGCAAGGCCGAGGAGCGCGCGCACATCCTGCGCGGCCTCGTCAAGGCGCTGGACATGCTCGACGAGGTGATCGCCCTCATCCGGCGCTCGCCCGACGTCGCCGAGGCCCGGCAGGGCCTCATCGAGCTGCTCGACATCGACGAGCTGCAGGCGACCGCGATCCTCGACATGCAGCTGCGCTCGCTCGCGGCGCTGCAGCGGCAGCGGATCATCGACGACCTGGCCCGCATCGAGCTGGAGATCGCCGACCTCGAGGACATCCTGGCCAACGTCAGTCGCCAGCGCACGATCGTCGACGAGGAGCTCACCGCGATCGTGGAGAAGTACGGCAACGAGCGCCGTACCCAGATCATCGCGGCGGACGGCGACCTCTCCATGGAGGACCTGATCCCCGACGAGGACCTGGTCGTCACGATCACCCGCGGCGGCTACGCCAAGCGCACGCTGGCGTCGAACTACCGCACCCAGAAGCGCGGCGGCAAGGGGGTGCGTGGTGCGGCGCTGAAGGGTGACGACGTCGTCGAGCACTTCATGGCGACCTCCAACCACCACTGGATCCTGTTCTTCACCACCGCGGGGCGCGTCTACCGCACCAAGGCCTACAACCTCCCCGAGGCTTCGCGCGACGCCAAGGGCGGTCACGTGGCCGGGCTGCTGTCCTTCCAGCCCGACGAGCAGATCGCCCAGGTGCTGGCGATCCGCGACTACGAGCAGGCGCCGTACCTCGTGCTCGCCACCCGCAACGGGCTGGTGAAGAAGACCCGGCTCGGCGACTACAACAGCCCCCGCCAGGCCGGTGTCATCGCGATCAACTTCCGCGAGGCCGACGACGAGCTGATCGGCGCCGAGCTGGTCCAGCCTGCGGACCACATCCTGCTGGTCTCACGCAAGGGCCAGTCGATCCGGTTCCAGGCCGACGACACCCAGCTGCGGCCGATGGGCCGGGCCACCTCCGGTGTGCAGGGCATGAAGTTCCGCGACGGCGACTCGCTGCTGTCCCTCTCGGTGATCCGGGCCGCCCAGGTGGCGGCCGAGGAGGAGGCCGAGGAGCAGGGCCTCGACGACGCGGCGGTCCAGGAGGTCGCGGAGACGCCGGCCGGGGAGCTTGCCGGGCCGTACTTCGGCCTGCACCCGCAGTACGTCTTCACGATCACCGATGGCGGCTACGCCAAGCGCACCCGGATCACCGAGTACCGCGTGCAGTCCAGGGGCGGCATCGGCATCAAGGCGATGTCGCTGGCCAACCAGGAGCGTGGCTCCCTCGTCGGCGCCTTCATCGTGGAGGAGGGTGACGAGATCCTCTGCATCACCGCGAGCGGGCAGGTGGTCCGCAGCCCCATCAACGAGGACTTCCGGCCGACGGGCCGCTCCACCATGGGCGTGAAGTTCGTCAGCCCGAAGTCCGGCGACTCCGTCGCGGTGGTGGCGCGCAGCGTCGAGCGCGAGGTCGAGGAGGCCGTCGAGGAGGCAGTGTCCGAGGCGGGCGACGAGGCCGCCGCCGACGCGGCCGAGGAAGTGGCCGAGCAGGTCGCCGAGCGGGTCAGCGCCGAGGACGAGCCGCAGGCCGACCCTGAGGTCGACCCGGCCATCGGCGCGGACCGGGATGCAACAATCGAGACCACCGCTGGTCCTGAGACCGACACCGACACGGAAGTGCAGGAGGACTGATGTCCGACCGCCGCACCGACGACACCTCGATCGCTCCCCGGCGCAGCCTGGCCGGTTCTTCGGCGTCTTCCTCGGCGTCTTCCTCGGCGTCTTCCTCCGGGTCTTCTTCCGGGTCGGCGGACTCCGGTGAGCCCGTGCTGCCGCCGATGCCGAAGCCCTCGGGCCGGGACAAGAAGCCGCGGACCGGCAAGGAGCGTCGCTCCCGCCGCGGCTCCTCCGGCCCGGACAAGTCCACGACGCCGGCCCCGACCACCGGCTACGGGAGTGGTACGACGTCCGGCACGTCGACCCTGCCGCGCACGAGCCAGCCCGCCAGGCCTGCCGGCCGGGGGAAGCAGCCCCGCCAGGCCCGGTTGCGGATCAGCCAGGTCGACCCGTGGTCAGTGACCAAGACGGCATTCCTGCTCTCCATCGCGCTCGGGGTGGTGACGGTCGTCGCCGTGGCCATCGTGTGGACCGTGCTCGGCGCTGCCGGACTCTGGGACTCGATCGACTCGGCCGTGCAGGAGACGATCGGCGACTCCAGCGGCTCGCCCTTCCAGATCGAGGAGTACATCGGGACCAGTCGGGTGCTGGGCTTCACGATGATCGTCGCCGTGGTGGACGTCGTGCTGATCACCATGATCGCGACGCTCGGCGCGTTCCTCTACAACCTCGCCGCGACCCTGCTCGGCGGGGTCGAGGTAACCCTCGCCGAGGACGACTGAGACCGCTGCCCAGCCGGTCGACCGGCGGTCCGGCACCGACCGCCGCCCGTTTTGTGACGGCTCGACGGCATGGGGTAGCCTTCCCTCTCGGTTCTGCTGCGAACCATCGCGGGCCTATAGCTCAGACGGTTAGAGCGCTTCCCTGATAAGGAAGAGGTCAGAGGTTCAAGTCCTCTTAGGCCCACTGCACATTCGACTGGAGGTCGACGTGAAGAAGCTGCTGCTGATTGCCCTCGCCGCCGTGGCCGGTGCTGTCGTCAAGAAGAAGATGGACGAGAGCAAGAACGAGCAGGCGCTGTGGCAGCAGGCCACCGACAACGTCGGGAAGGCCTGACCAGCACTCCACCGGGGCCGTCCGGCTCCACCAGGGGCCTTGGCGCAATTGGTAGCGCACCTGCTTTGCAAGCAGGGGGTTAGGGGTTCGAGTCCCCTAGGCTCCACTCACTGTCCTCGTCTCGCGGGACGTCCCGGGGGCGAAGCCCCACACTCGCGAGCTCCAGGGCCGCCAGCCGCGGCACCACCGCCGGGTCGCGCTCGCGCCAGGCTCGGGCCGGGTCGTCGGAGATCGCAGCCAGCCGGTGCAGCGGCTGGTGGGTGAGGGCACGCAGCGCGAACAGGTCCAGGTCGGCCGCCGCGTCGACGAGCGCACGGCCGGCGCTCGCCCGGCGGACGAACCGGACCCGGAACGGCAGGTAGGCCAGCAGGGCCACCAGGATCGGCACCAGGGCGACCGACCAGCCCAGCCAGAGCGCGAGACTCTCGACGGCCTCCACCTGCGCGCGCCCTGCCTCGGCCAGCTGGCCGGCAGCCGCGCCGGCGTCGTCGAGCGGAGCGCGGACCGCGTCGCCGACGACGGGGAGGTCGGCGACCCGGGCGCCGGTCTCGTGCAGGCGCTCCGAGAGGCTCGTGGACGCGCTCTCCACGCGGTGACCGGGCTCCGCCAGCTGGAGCGTCGCGTCGTGCACGGCATGGCCCAGCCACGACCAGGCCAGCAGCCAGAGCACCAGGAGGACGTCACCGGCGACCTGGCGTGCCCGTCGGGCGGGAAGGTCAGCGTAGAGCTTCATGCGAGCCGCAGTGCCCATCCGGCTGGACGCTCACGCTCGCGCGTGGCGCGGGGCCGAGCGTCAGTCGGTGACGGAGGCGAGGTCGTCGTACTCCGTGACGTCGTGGGCGCTGAAGATCGTCACCCTCCGCTCCGGCGGAGCAGTCGACGCCGGGCCGTGCTCCGCGTGCAGGGAGCGGAGCCGGTCCTGGTTGTCGAGCCGGGCGCGCTTGTCCATCTGCATGAAGGTCTGGAAGAGCGCCAGGCCGCTCGGGCAGGTGGGTGGCGTCTCCTTCTCACCGGAGGAGAAGTAGCCGTCACCGGCGTGCAGGAACCAGCCGCCTGACGGCCGTCGCACCCCGACGGCCGAGTGGCCGCGGGTGTGCCCGCGCAGGGGCACCAGCACCACGTCGTCGAGGACCGGGACGGCGGAGAACCCGAGCCAGTCCTCGCCCTCGACCCGGTGCGGCAGCCAGTGCGGCCCGTGCGCCCACTGGGCCGGCTTGTAGCGGCTCCTCTCCTTGGGCGAGCCGCGCCGCGTGGCCGCCTCGAGCTCGTCGGCGAAGACGTGCACGGTCGCATCGGGAAAGTCGCCGAGGCCGCCGGCGTGGTCGAGGTCGAGGTGCGTGACGACGACGTTGCGCACGTCCCGGGCGTCGTACCCGGCGGCCCGCACCTGGGCCAGTGCCGTCTCCGTGGGATCGAGCGCCGGGCCCATCAGCCGCACGAAGCCGGCGCCCAGACGCTGCCGGGCCGCGGCCAGGTCGGCCGTGCCGAACCCGGTGTCGACGAGCGTCAGGCCGGCGTCCCCCTCGACGAGGAGGCAGTGCGCCACCATGCGCGCCGGCACCCGGCCACCGAGCGACAGCGCGGGCGCCATCGACGCGCAGTTGAGGTGATGGATCGCACTCGCCACGGGCCAGATCGTGCCACACCACCTCGTAGGCTGACGGCGTGCTCGCCCTGCTGTCACCGCGCTTCTGGGGCGGCCACCTGCTGATGCTGGTTTGCCTGGCGGTCGCGGTCGGGCTGGGGGTGTGGCAGTACGACGCCTGGGCCACTCGCCGAGCCGCCGAGGCACGGGACATCTCCACCGCCGCGCCGGTGCCGCTGGCCGACGTGATGTCCGGCGACGACCCGTTCCCGGGCACCCAGGAGGGCCGCCCGGTGACCTTCACCGGGCGCTGGCTCTCGGGAGAAACGCTCTACGTCGACGACCGGTGGCTCGACGGCGACAAGGGCTACTGGGTGGTCACGCCCGTGCTGGTCGAGGGGACCGACTCGGCGATGCCCGTCGTACGCGGCTGGTCCGCGACCGCCTCCGCGCCACCGGTCAGCGGGCGCGCCACGGTGACCGGTTGGTTGCAGCCGAGCGAGGGCTCCGGCCAGCTCGACACGGACGTCCACGACGACGTCATCCCGGAGATGCGCACGGCGAGCATCGTCGAGCACGTCGACCGCGACCTCTACGGCGGCTTCGTGGTCACCCGGGACGTCCAGGAGCCGTCGCTGCGGCAGGTGACCACGGCGTCGATCCCGGAGATCTCCAGCACCACGGCGCTGCGCAACCTCCTCTACGCCGTCGAGTGGTGGGTGTTCGGCGGCTTCGCGGTGTTCGTCTGGTGGCGATGGTGTCGGGACTCACTCGTGGTCGACGACGACCAGCAGATAGCGTCGGAGCCGTGAGACAAGCCCTGCTGCGCTACCGCGTGATGGCCAACATCGTCGGGGCCCTGCTGATCGTGCTGATCCTCGTCGGCGTCCCGCTGAAGTACCTCGCCCCCGACGACTCGTCGGTGCAGCAGCTCGGTGAGTGGATCACCACCTACCTGGGCATCGCGCACGGCTGGCTCTACATGATCTTCCTGTTGATGGCCTTCATCCTGTCCCGTCGCGCCCGCTGGAGCATCGAGTTCACCGTGGTGACGCTGCTCTGCGGCACCGTCCCGGTCCTGTCGTTCTGGGCCGAGCACCGGGCCACTCGCAAGGTGCGGTCCGAGCACCCCGAGCTCGCCACCGCCTGAGCGATGGCCGGACCGACCGCCTTCGTGCTCGGCGGCGGTGGCCTGCTCGGGGCCGTCGAGGTCGGCATGCTCCGGGCCCTCTTCGAGTACGACGTCCGCCCCGACCTGGTGCTTGGCACTTCCGTCGGTGCGCTCAACGGCCTGGTGGTGGCGCGCCAGCCCGACGCGAGCGCCGCGGACCGCCTCGTGGAGCTCTGGCACGACATCGCCGCCAGCGACGAGATCTACGCCGACCCGGCGTGGCGACAGATGCGTCGGGCGGTGCGCACCGGCACGCACCTGCACTCCTCACAGCCGCTGCAGGAGCGACTCGAGGCCGAGTTCGGGGCGACCGGCTTCGCCGACCTGGCCGTGCCGTTCCAGTGTTGCGCCGCGAGCATCGAGCGGGCCACCGAGCACTGGTTCACCGACGGCCCGGTCGTCCCGGCGGTGATGGCCTCGGCCGCGGTGCCGGGACTGCTGCCTCCGGCGGTCGTCGACGGTGAGCACTTCCTCGACGGCGGCATCGTCAACTCGATCCCCCTGGGCCGGGCGGTGGCTCTCGGTGCCCGGCGCGTGTTCGTGCTGCAGGTGGGCCGCATCGACCGGCCGCTGCGTCCGCCGAGGCGGCCCTGGGAGGTGGCCCGGGTGTCCTTCGAGATCGCCCGGCGGCACCGGTTCGTCCGCGAGCTGGCGGAGCTGCCCGACGGCGTCGAGGCTCACGTGCTCCCTGCCGCCGGGTCGGAGAAGGACGACTCCCCCCGCGCCTACCGGGACACCTCCCTCGTCACCCGGCGGATCGAGGCGGCCCACGAGGCCAGCCGCCGCTATCTCGACGAGTTGTGGTGATGCCGCCCGTGCTCGCCGCGATCGTCCAGCGACTGGTGCTGGCGCCCCTGGTGGTGGCGGTGACCGTGTTGCTCTGGGTCACCCTGCCGGTCACCCTGCTGGTGACCGGGCTGCTCTCGCCGTTCGCCCCCGGCTGGCTGCGCCCGGTGCGCCTGCTCTGGCTGCTGGTCGTGCACCTGACCCTGGAGAGCCTGGCGCTGCTGGAGATGCTCGGGCTGTGGATCGCCAGCGGCTTCGGACTGTTCCTCCGCCGGCCGTTCTTCGAACGGGTCCACTACGACATCGTGCAGTCCTACCTGGTCGTCTTCTTCCGGGAGGCCCGCCGGGTGCTGCGACTGCGGATCCGCACGGTCGGCCCCACGCCCGACGCGATGCCGGGCACCCCGTTGCTGGTGTTCTGCCGCCACGCCGGCCCCGGTGACTCCTTCACGCTGATGTACGCGCTCATGCACTGGTACCACCGGGAGCCGCGCGTGGTCCTCAAGCAGGCGCTGGCCTGGGACCCGGCCCTGGGCATCGTGCTCACCCGGCTGCCGAGTCGGTTCATCGCCCCCGTACGACGCCCGGTAGGACGTGGGGGCCACGACGTCGAGGACGAGATCGCCGAGCTTGCCCGCAACCTCGACGAGAACGACGCGTTCGTGATCTTCCCCGAGGGAGGGAACTTCACTCCGCAACGGCGGCAGCGGGCGATCGACCGGCTCCGCTCCCAGGGGCTGGAGGAGATGGCGATCCGCGCCGAGGGGATGCGGCACGTGCTGGCCCCCCGGCCCGGCGGCGTGCTGGCCGCCCTCGACGCCGCTCCACGCACCGACGTGCTCCTCGTTGCGCACACCGGACTCGACCACGTCCTCACCCTGCGCGACGTCTGGCGTGCGTTGCCCATGGACAAGGAGCTGCTGATGGGCTGGTGGCGCATCCCGGCGGCCGAGATCCCCGCCGGCCGGGAGGAGCGGATCGGCTGGCTCTACGACTGGTGGCGCCAGGTCGACGCCTGGATCGAGGAGCACCGCCCCCGCGACCTGCCGCCACTGCGGGAAGTGCGCCGGGAGCTCCGGGCCGAGAAGAAGCGGCAGCGCGCCGCCCGGTAGGGCGACGCGCCGGCGTCGTACTGCTGGTGCGCCCTCAGGCTCGCGGGTCCTCCACCGACTCGGAGTCGGCCGGGGCGTCCGGGGTGGTCACCGGGTGCGGTCCCTCGTGCTCGTCGGAGAGCGCCTCACCGGGAGCCGAGCCACCCGCGTCAGTGGCCGCGACACCGCTCTGCGGCGCGGACGGCGTCGGTGTGCCGGCCGGGGCGGCATCCGGGGTGGCAGCCGGGGTGACGGGGTGCGCGGCGGCCTCCGCGGACGTCGTCCGGGCCGCGGGCGTGGGCGGGACGTAGGGAAGGTTCCGCTCCGGCCGGCGTCCGCCGAGAAGCTTCGCGGCCGCAGCGCCGAGGCCGACGACACCGAGGGCCACGAAGAGCTTCTTGAGCTTGCTGGACTTCTTCTTCTTCCCGGGCACGTTGTCCTGGAGCTGCTGCGCCTTGTCCCGGGCCTTCTCCTGGGCGGCCAGCAGCGCCGTCTGGGCGACGGGCACCGCCTTGTCGCGAGCCTCGGCCAGCTTCTCCCGGGCAGCGGGGACCTTGACGTCACGCGTCTCGAGGTAGGCCTGCTGGGCTGCCGGACGCAGCACGTCGTGGTAGTTGCGTGCGGTCTTCCGGGCCGCCTTGTGCGCAGCCTCGGACGCTGCGTCCTGGACGACCGGGACCGCCTCGCGTGCACCGGCCACGGCCCCCGCGACGGCGCCCGACGCGGCCGGGATGAAGTCGTCGGTGACGCGGTCCACCAGCTCACTCGCCTGGCTGCGGGCCCGGTCGACAACCTGGTCGAACGTGTCCTCGAGACGGCTCTTCCGTGACTTCTTCAGCAGCATGTGCCCTCCGCGTGTTGGGGTCGTGCTCCGATCATGCCCCGCCGGGTGGAGTTGGGAAACCCGTGCAAGGATTTGCGAAGTCCCGTATCCCGCGGAAGGAAATTCATGTCGGAGCTCCAGGCGATCCTGCACACCAACAAGGGCGACATCAGGCTCAACCTGTTCCCCAACCACGCGCCCGCGACGGTGGAGAACTTCACCGGCCTCGCCGAGGGCACCAAGGACTTCAAGGACGACGCGGGACGCTCGGGCGTGAAGTTCTACGACGGCCTGGTCTTCCACCGCGTCATCGACGGTTTCATGATCCAGGGCGGCTGCCCGCTGGGCCAGGGGTACGGCGGCCCGGGCTACAAGTTCAAGGACGAGATCCACCCCGAGCTGGTCTTCGACAAGCCCTACCTGCTCGCGATGGCCAACGCCGGGCCCGGCACGAACGGCTCCCAGTTCTTCATCACCGTGACGCCGACGCCGCACCTGAACCGCAAGCACACGATCTTCGGTGAGGTGGCCGACCAGGAGAGCCGCGACGTCGTTGACGCCATCGCCACGGCGCCCACCGGCCCGAACGACCGACCGCTCGACGACATCGTCATCGAGTCCGTCGACGTCGTCCGCGACTGAGCTCACTCGAACGACGGGCGCGAGGACGGCGTGAGCGAGCCCACCGGCCCGGCCGGCGGCGTGCCGGCCGACGCCGACGCCGTCCCCCGCTGCTACCGGCACCCCGACCGGGAGACCTGGATCCGGTGCCAGCGCTGCGACCGGCCGATCTGCCCCGACTGCATGGTGGCCGCGTCCGTGGGTTTCCAGTGCCCGGCCTGCGTGCGGGAGGGTGCCAAGGCCACGCGGTCGGGCAGGGCGGCGTACGGCGGCGCCCGGAGCAGCAACCCGATGACGACCACCCTGGTGCTGATCGGCCTCAACGTCCTGGTCTGGCTGGCGATCCTCGGCACGGGTGGCGACCGTGGGCGGCTGTTCGACCGGCTCACGCTGATGCCGACTGGTCGCTGCGAGACCGCGGACGGTGCCGGCTACTACCCCTCCCTCGGCCAGGGCGGCTGCCTGGCCACGGGGCACCACTGGGTGTCCGGCGTCAGCGACGGGGCGCTGTGGCAGGTGGTCACCTCGATGTTCGCGCACGTCGAGTTCTGGCACATCGCCAGCAACATGCTGGCGCTCTACTTCCTCGGGCCGCTCCTCGAGGGAGCCCTCGGACGGGCCCGCTTCCTCGGGGTCTACCTGGTCGCCGGCCTCACCGCCAGCGCCGCCGTGATGCTCTTCTCCGGCGCGACGTCGCAGACGCTCGGCGCCTCGGGTGCCATCTTCGGACTGATCGGCGCGCTCCTCGTGCTCGCCCTCAAGACCCGCGGTGACGTGAGCTTCCTCGGCACCTGGCTGCTGCTCGCCCTGCTGTTCACCTTCTTCGGGCCCGGCAACATCTCCTGGCAGGGCCACCTGGGTGGCCTCGTCGGCGGCGCGCTGGTCGCGGCGACCATCGTCTTCGCGCCGCGAGGGCCGAACCGGTCGCTGCTGCAGTGGTCCGGCATCGCCGTGGTCGCCTTCTTCGCGCTCGCCCTGGTCGTGCTGCGGGCCTTTTCCCTCGCCACCTGACCAGCCTCGCGTCGGCGAGCGGCGCCCCCGGTGTTCGCGGACCGGTGTGCGGCCGCTCCGGCGCAGGACTGTCCACAGGTGTGCGCAAACTTGTGGAGAACTACACCGGTGTCATTCGGCTGTGGAGATGTGGGAAAGCCTGTGGACGGCGGAACGTCACTCCCACTTGGTGGCGTAGCTGAACCCGACCGCCATGAAGCCGATCCCGACCAGCAGGTTCATGTTCTCCAGCTGATCCATCACCGGGATCCGGAAGCTGCTCTCCTGGCCGGCGAAGTAGAACACCACGATCCAGAGAAGGCCGATTCCGAAGCAGCCGAGCATGCCGACGACGACACCGCGGCCGCGGCCGAGCGGGGTGTCGGGGTGCGCGGCGACGATCAGGCCGAGGAAGATCAGGCCGAAGCCGATCACGTAGTTCCACTTCGCGAGGTCGGCCATCCACGGGAGCGGGTTGCCCGGGCCCTTCTGCCCCTTGAACGCGGGGTCGAAGTTGGCGGCGTCCATGGCCACGTTGGTGTACACCGCGATCCACGCGATGCCGGCGAGCACGAGCAGGATGGCGACGGCGGTGCGGACCACCGAGGTCTCGTAGCCGGTGGCCAGGACGTCCTGGTTGCGGGCTTTCGGCTTGGACACGACAACAACTCCTCAGGCATTGGTCGTCGGCTAGCGTAGTGGTCGCCCCGCCCGCACCCCCGCGCGACCCGACCGCAGCCCGAACGCGGCCCCGCACCCGGTCGGCCGGTCCATGTCCGCGAAGAGAGATCCCGTGACCCACGAACACCGCCAGACGCTGCTGCAGCGGATGCGGAGGCGTCCGCGGAACGGCGGGCACCCCGTCGGTGCCGAGCCGGTCCGGTGGCGGCTCCCGGCCCTCGGTGCGTTCACGGTGGCGGGCGCGCTCTTCGTGACGACCGCGCTGAACGCCCACGGGCTCGACCTGCGCGAGTCGAGCGTCACCGACCTCGACCACGTCGTGCTCCAGGAGCGCAAGCACGTCAACGGCCAGCAGGACCGGGTGGCCACGCTGACCGAGCAGGTGAACACCCTCACGGAGACGATCAACGACACCACCGTCAAGAAGCTCCAGGCGCAGGTGGCGAAGCTCGAGGGCCCGGCCGGCTTCACCGCGGTGCAGGGCCAGGGCCTGACCGTCACGCTCGACGACGCGCCGCCGAGCACGGTCCAGGAGGTGGAGGAGACCGGCGAGGTGCCCCGCAACGCGCTCGTCATCCACCAGCAGGACATCCAGGCGGTCGTCAACGCACTGTGGGCGGGCGGCGCGGAGGCGGTCAGCATCAAGGACGTGCGGATCATCTCGACGACCGGCATCAAGTGCGTGGGCAACACCGTGATCCTGCACGGGGTGCCCTACTCGCCGCCGTACACGATCAAGGCGATCGGCAACATCGCCGAGCTGCAGGCCAGCCTCGACGGCAACGACTACATCCACGGGATCATCCAGGGGTCCATCGACTACGACATCGGCTACGACGTCGAGGCCTCCACCGACCTGCAGATCCCGGCGTTCACCGGCTCGGCGAAGCTGAAATACGCCGAGCTAGCCTCGGCCCCCGTGCAGCACCCCTGACCGGGAGTCCTCAGCCGATCAGTCCCTGGTTCTCCGTGCCCGACGTCGAGCTGCCGCTCGGCGTGGGCGGGGTCGGCGTCGGGGTGGGCGTGTCCGACGGCGTGGGCGTGGGCGTGGGGGTGGGTGTCGGTGGCTCGTAGGTGGAGACGAAGATCGTCACGGTGGTCCCGGAGGGCTGTGGCGTGCCCGCCTGGGGGCTCTGCCGGGTGACCGTGCCCTTGTCCGCGGTGGTCTCCGTGTCGGGGACCGCGTCGACCTGGAAGCCGGCCTTCTCGAGGATCCGCCGTGCGGCGTCCTCCTTCTTGCCGATCACGTTCGGGATCTCCCGCGGGCCCGTGGAGAAGACCAGCGTCACCGTGCTGCCGTAGGCGACGTTGCGGCCCACGTCCGGCGACGTCGCGATCACGTCGTCCTTGGTCGCGTCGTCGGTGCGGCCCCTGAGCCGGACCTTCAGGCCGAGGTCCTCCAGCTGGGACCGGGCGGCCTGCTTGTTGTCGCCGATGACGTCGGGGATCTGGACGTCGGCGTGGCCGAGCGAGACCACGAAGTCGACCTCGCTGCCCTCCGGGAGCGTCGCCGTCGCACCAGGCTCCTGGCTGATCACCCTGCCCGCGGGCACGTCGTCCGAGTTCTCCTCGGTGACCGTGCCGACCTCGAGCCCCGCGTCGTGGATGAGCCGTTCGGCCTGGGCCTTGGTCCTGTCGACCACCTGTGGGACCGGCACCTGCTGCACGTCCGGCCCGTTGAAGAGCTGCAGCCCCGCATAGATTGCACCGCCGATCAGCAGCGCGATCAGGAGGCTGAGCAGCACCAGCGGACCGGTACGACGCTTCCGCTCGGGCTCGTCGTCCCAGACGCCCACCACCGGTGTCGTCGCCGTGGGGGTCGCCGCCACCGGTGGGCCGGGCGGGATGAAGGCCGTGGCGTCGCTGGCCGCGACGGCCGGCGCCTGCACCGGCCGGCCTGCCAGGTGGCGGTCGATGTCCGCCTTCATCGCGGCGGCGCTCTGGTAGCGCTCGTTCAGGTTCTTCGACAGCGCCTTCATCACGATCGCGTCGATCTCCGGCGAGAGGTCCTCGTCGAGGCTCGACGGCGGGGGCGCCACCTCGCGGACGTGCTGGTAGGCGACTGCGACCGGGCTGTCCCCGACGAACGGTGGCCGACCGGTGAGGAGCTCGTAGAGCAGGCAGCCGGTGGAGTAGACGTCCGACCGGGAGTCGACTGTCTCACCGCGGGCTTGCTCAGGGGAGAGGTACTGGGCGGTGCCGACGACCGCAGCGGTCTGGGTCATCGTGCTCTGCGCGTCGGAGACGGCGCGGGCGATGCCGAAGTCCATCACCTTGACGTCTCCGGAGGGCGTCAGCATCACGTTTCCGGGCTTGATGTCGCGGTGGATGATGCCGGCGCGGTGGCTGTAGTCGAGCGCCGAGAGCACGCCGGAGGTGATCTCGAGGGCCCGCTCGGGGAGGATCTTGCGCCCCTCGCGGAGGATGTCGCGCAGGGTCCGCCCGGCGACGTACTCCATGACGATGTAGGGCTGGGCAACCGGGTGACCACCTTCCTCGGTCACCTCCTCGCCGGTGTCGTAGACGGACACGATTGCAGGGTGGTTGAGGGAGGCCGCCGACTGCGCCTCGCGACGGAAGCGGGCCTGGAACGTCTGGTCGCTGGCCAGGTCGGTGCGGAGCCGCTTGATCGCGACCGTCCGGCCCAGTCGGACGTCGGTGCCCTTGCGCACCTCCGCCATGCCGCCCCTCCCCAGGAGCTCGCCAAGCTCGTAGCGTCCACCGATCCGGTGCTGGCCGGAAGCGGACCCAGCAGACGGCTCAGTCATTCCACTCTCCGTTCGCGTTGCTGCTCACTAGTGCTTGCCCTTGCCCTTGTCGGACTTGCCCTTGTCGGACTTGCCCTTGTCATCGGACTTGCCCTTGTCGTCCGACTTGCCCTTGTCCTCCGAGGCGTCGTGGTCATCGTCGCCGGTGTCGGCCGGCGGAGGGGGCGGTGCACCCCAGACGGCCAGGCTGATCGTCGCTCCCACGCGCACGCGGCCCGTGGGCTGCAGGGCCGCCACGGTGCCGGCCTTGTGGCCACCCGGGTTGGCCCGCTTCTCCTGACGCGTCTTCAACCCCAGGGCCTTCAGCGCCTTCGCCACGTCCGCCACCGGCTTGCCGACGTACTTCCGGGCGTCGACCACGACCGTCTTGCGGGCCGCCTCCGTCGCGGACGGCGTGCCGCTCGCCGACGCAGCGGGTGGCGGGGAGCCGCGGTCCGCGAGCGCGCTGGCCACCAGCGCGATGCCGAGGACCCCGGCGAGGCCGACCATCACCAGGACCGGCCACGGCAGCCGGCGCTCGCCTCGCGCCGAAGTCGTCGCGGTGGCAGGCACGGCGCGCACAGCACCCGCTCCGGAGGCGGTGATCAGCCGGGTCGACTCGTCGCTCGCGCCTGGTATCGCCGCGGCAGGGACCATCGCGCCGGCCGCCGCCGCGAGCCCGGCGCCGACGGCCGTGCTCTCGGGCACGCCGCGGAGCGCCGCCGCGAGCGCCCCGGCGTCCGGGTAGCGATCGGCGGGGTCCTTGGCGAGCGCCCGCTGGGTGATCTCCGCCAGGTCCGGCGGGACCGAGTCGGGCAGCTCGGGGACGGGCTGCTGGACGTGCGCCAGGGCGGTCGCAACCGGGCCGTCCGCGACGAAGGGACGCTCACCGGCGAGGCACTCGTAGAGCACCACGCCGAGGGCGTAGACGTCGCTGGCCGGGCCGGCGGGGTCCCCCTGCGCCTGCTCGGGGGAGAGGTAGGTCGGGGTGCCGATGATCTCGCCGGTCTTCGTCAGGGGGACACCGTCGGCGGCCCGGGCGATGCCGAAGTCGGTCAGCTTCACCCGGCCGTCGGCCTGGACCAGGATGTTGCCCGGCTTGATGTCGCGGTGCACCAGGCCTCGCTGGTGCGCCTCGGCCAGGGCCTCGGCCACCTGGGCGACCACCTCGCGGGCGTCCTCCGGGTTCAGCCGGCCCTTGCGCAGCGCATCGGTCAGCGGTGCCCCCTCGACGAGCTCCATGACCAGGTAGGGGCGTTGCCCGGACCGCTCGCCGAAGTCGAAGATACCGGCGATGCCGGGGTGGTGCAGCGACGCCGCCGTCCGCGCCTCGTTGAGGAAGCGCGACCGGAAACCGGGGTCGTGGGCGAACTCCGCCTTGAGCACCTTGCAGGCGACGTCGCGCTGCAGCACCTGGTCGGTCGCGCGCCAGACCTCCCCCATCCCGCCGACGGCGATGAGGCGGCGCGGCTCGTAGCGGTCGCCCAGGGAGGCCCGGACGGTGTCCGTGGACAGCGGCGTCACTGCTTGATCACCGCCTCCATCACGTCCTTGGCGATGGGTGCGGCCAGACCGCTGCCGGAGATGGCGTCGCGGTCGACACCGGCGTCCTGGACGAGCACGGCCACCGCGACCTGCGGGTCGTCGGCCGGTGCGAACGAGACGAACCAGGCGTACGGCGGCCGCTCGGGCGCGCTCTGGGCGGTGCCGGTCTTGCCGGCGACCTTCACCCCGGGGATCTGCGCCGTCGTGCCGGTGCCGCCGTCGACGACAGCGACCATCATGTCGGTCAGCTTGCGGGCAGTGGCCGACGAAACCGCGTCGGAGAGCTTCTTGGGGTCGGTCCGGTCGAGGACGTCCAGGTCGCTGGTGCGGATCTCGTCGACCAGGTAGGGGCGCATCACGTCGCCGTTGTTGGCGATGCCGGCCGCCACCATGGCCATCTGGAGGGGCGTCGCCTTCACGTCGTACTGGCCGATCGCCGAGAGCGCCGTCTGCGGCGCGTCGGGGTCCTCGGGGAAGCTGCTGATCGCCTGCCGGGTCAGGTCGTCGTCGAGCTCGTGGAAGTAGCGCTCGCCGAAGCCGAACTTCTGCGCCTGCTTGCGCAGCGTGTCGTCACCGAGCTTGAGGCCGACGGCGCCGAAGGAGACATTGCAGGAGACCTGCAGCGCCTGGGTCAGGGTGATCCGCTGGCCGCCGCAGGAGCCGCCGTTCTCGTTGACCAGGTCGGTGGTGGTCAGCGGCAGGTCGAGCCGGGCGCCGCCGGGAACCAGCGTGTCGGGCTGGTACTTGCCGCTCTCCAGTGCGGCCGCCGCCGTGACGATCTTGAACGTCGAGCCGGGTGGCAGCGCCGCCTCGATGGCCCGGTTGTTCATCGGCGACAGCGGGTCCTCGAGATAGGCCGCCTTGGCCTTGAGCGCGGCTGCGAAGTCGTGCGTCGCCAGCTTCCGCGGGTCGTAGGTGGGGCTGGAGACCATCGCGAGGATCTTGCCGGTCGTCGGCTCGAGCGCAACCACGGCGCCCTGTACCCGCGGACCGAGGGCCCGCATGCCGTCGTACGCCGCCTTCTGCGCGGCCGGGTCGAGGGTCAGCCGCACGCTGCCGCCGCGCGGCTCCTCGTTGCCGACGAGGTCGATCACCCGGTTGACGAAGAGCTTGGCGTCGTTGCCGGACAGCACGTCGTTCTGGGTGGCCTCGATCCCGCCGATGCCGGCGTCGCGGGAGAAGAAGCCGGTGACGTGGGCGTCGCGCAGGGCCGCGGGGTAGACCCGCTGGAACTTGAACTGGTCCTTCGACGGGTTGCTCTCGGCGACGGCGGTGTTGCGCACCAGGATGGAGCCGCGCGGCTTCGAGAACGCCGCGTTCAGCACCCGCCGGTTGTCCGGGTGGGCGGACAGGTCGTTGAGGGCGTCGGCCTGCCAGTACTGCAGGTAGGTGGCGTTGACGAGCAGCGCCAGGAAGAGCACCAGGCAGCCGATGGCCAGGGTGCGGATCGGTCGGTTCATCTCAGCGTCACCTCGCCCTCACCGCAGCCCGCGCAGGCTGACGACCTGGGTGGCGTCGGTGTCGTCGCCCGCGGGATCGAGCGCGGGCGGCGGCCGCCGGGCGTGGTCGGAGACTCGCAGCAGCAGCGCGATGATCACCCAGTTGGCGACCAGGCTGGAGCCGCCGTAGGACAGGAACGGTGTGGTCAGGCCGGTGAGCGGGATGAGCTTCGTGACGCCGCCGACGACGACGAAGACCTGCAGCGCGAACACCGTGGCCAGGCCGACGGCGACCAGCTTGCCGAAGTTGTCGCGGCAGATCAGCGCCGTCCGCAGCGCACGCTCGACCAGGAGGCCGTAGAGCAGCAGGATCGCCATCACGCCGGTAAGCCCGAGCTCCTCGCCGAACGACGGCAGGATGAAGTCGGAGTAGGAGTACGGCGTCATCTCCGGGTGTCCCTCGCCGAGTCCGCGGCCCACGAGCCCGCCCCATGCCATCCCGTACATGCCCTGGACGATCTGGTAGGCCGAGTCGTGGCTGAACGGGTCCAGCCACGCCTGCACCCGGACCTGGACGTGCGGGGTGGTGAGGTAGCCGAGCCACGCGCCCGCGCCGAACAGCACGGCCCCCACGATCAGCCAGCCGGGCCGTTCGGTGGCGACGTAGAGCATCACCAGGAAGATGCCGAAGAACAGCAGCGAGGAGCCGAGGTCGTTCTGGAACACCAGCACGCCCAGGCTGACCAGCCACATCGCGACGATCGGCCCGAGGTCGCGGCCCCGGGGCAGGTCGACGAACAGCACCCGCCGGCCGGCCAGGGCGAGCGCGTCGCGGTGCTGCACGAGGTAGCCGGCGAAGGTGATGACGAGGAGCACCTTGGCGAGCTCGCCGGGCTGGAAGCTCATCGAGCCGATCCGGATCCAGATCCGGGCCCCGTTGATGTCCTGTCCGATCCCGGGGAGCAGCGGGAGCAGCAGCAGCACGAGCGCCGCCAGTCCGGAGGTGTAGGTGAAGGCCTGCAGCCGGCGATGGTCGCGCAGGACGACGAGCACGGCGACGAAGAGCAACACCCCGATGGTCATCCAGATCAGCTGCTTGGAGGCGTTGCTGCCGGTCCCACTGGCACCGGTGAGGTCGATCCGGTGGATCATCGCGAGCCCGAGCCCGTTGAGGGCGGAGACCACGGGCAGCACGATCGGGTCGGCGTACGGCGCCCGCAGCCGGATGACGACGTGGCATCCGATCACCAGGGCGGCCAGCCAGCCGCCGTACCCGATCATGTCGGCGGGCACCTCGCCCTTGGCGCCGATCCCCACGGCCGCATAGGCGCCGAGGCCGACCAGCAGGCTCAGGAGCAGGAGGAAGAGCTCCGCGCCCCGGCGACGCCGGTGCACGAACTCCATCAGCGGACCCGGCCGGGCGGGCGCACCGACCCCGCTCACGGCGCCTCGCCGCAGTCGGCCGACGGAGCGCTGGGTGTCGGCGACGGTGAGGCCGACGGCGAGCGGGTGGCGCGCTTGGTGCCCGTCGCCTTCAGGCTGGCGGTGGCCCTCGGTCGCGGGGAGGCCGTGCCGGTCGCCGTGGGACTCGACTTCCGGGTCGGCTTCTTCGTCGGGCTGGGCTTGGGGGTGGGCGCCTCGTCGCCGCACACGGCGAAGGTGCGCAGGTTCTCCACGACCCGGCGGGCCGCCGGCAGGCTCTCGGCGCTGATCCCGCTGCGGACCCGGCGCTGGTACGACGTGGGGAGGTCGCTCAGCTCGATGTCGGTCTCCTCGTAGACCCGGTGCAGGGTGAGGCCCGGCAGGTCGGCCTGGACGCCACGGAAGATCGCCACCCGGTCGGCGGAGCTGGAGACGTAGTACTGCTTCTGGCTGAGCCCGTAGAGGTAGTTGGCGCCGAGGGCGATCAGCGCCAGCACGACGACCAGGACCACGATGCGCCGCAGCCAGAGCATCCGGCGTGGCGGCCGGGGCGCATAGCGGAGCTCCTCCGGGTCGTAGTCCTCGTCGTCCTCCTCAGCTCCGGTGCCGCCGAACGCCGCGACCTCCTCGGCGTCGAGGCTGCCGGTGCGGTCGTCGACGATGTTGAGGTGCGGCTGCGTCGCGGCCGCGCCGACGACCTGGGCGGCGGCGGCAGGGGCGCCGTCCGCTGCGACCGCCTCAGCGAGCACCACCGTCACGTTGTCGGAGCTGCCGGCCTCGAGCGCGCTGCGCACGAGCTCGGCAGCAGCTGCCTCCAGCTCGCCGGCGCCGAGGATGTCGGCCATGGCGTCGTCGTCGAGGACGCCCGAGCAGCCGTCGGAGCAGAACAGCAGCCGGTCGCCGTCCTGAAGCGTGACCGTGTGGGCGTCCGGCTCCGGCTCGTGCACCCCGTCGACGGCACGGAGGATGAGGTTGCGGTGCGGGTGCACCCGGGCCTCCTCCTGGGTGATCCGGCCCTCCTCGATGAGGCTCTGCACGAGGGTGTGGTCGGTCGTCAGCGGCTCGAGGCGACCGCCCCGCAGCAGGTAGCCACGGCTGTCGCCGACGTGCACGACACCGAGGTCGTGCCCGTCGAAGATACCGGCGCTGATCGTCGTACTGGTCCCGTCGAGGTCGGGGTGGTCACGGACGATCTCGCGGAGCCGGTCGTGGGCGCGGTGCACCGCCCCGGCGAGCGCGCCGAGCGCGTCGTCGCCGACGTCCGAGGGCGCGCGGTCGAGCCGCTTCAGCTCCTCGACGGCGGCGCTGCTGGCCACGTCGCCCCTGGCCGCGCCGCCGACGCCGTCCGCGATGACGAGCAGGTGCGGACCGGCGTAGCCGGAGTCCTGGTTGTCCTTGCGGACCCGGCCCACGTCGGAGACGGCGGCGAAGCGCAGCTGGAGGGCGCCACCGGTGGGGGGGGCCACCGGCTCGGCGTCCCCTCCGGGGCTGCCGTGTGCGCTCACTTGCGCAGCTCCAGGATCGTCTTGCCGATGCGGACCTGCGTGCCGAGCTGGATGGCGGTGGCCTGGGAGATCCGGCTGCTGCCGACGTAGGTGCCATTGGTCGAGCCGAGGTCCTCGACGTACCACTGGTCGCCGGAGCTGGCGATGCGCGCGTGACGGGTGGAGACGTAGTCGTCGTCGAGGCGGATGGCGGCGTCGTTGCCGCGCCCGATCAGCAGGGGTGCCTGCTCGAGCGAGACCGTCTCCCCGCGGTTGGCGCCCTCCACGATCGCGACCGCCGTCGGCGCGCCACGTCGTGGCCGGGCCGGCTTCTGCCGGCCGCGGGCCTGCGCAGCCTTGGCGGCACGCCGCTCCAGCCGGCCGTCGCGGGCCACCCGGGCGCCGAACATGTCGGAGCGGACCACCGAGATGGAGGCCAGGACGAAGATCCACAGGATCGCCAGGTAGGCGAACCGGATCAGCACCAGGGTCAGCTCCGACATCAGCCGCTCTGCTCGCTGAGGTGGACGGTCAGGGTGGTGTTGCCGATGCGCACGGTGGCGCCGTCAGCGAGGGTCGCCTGGGAGACCTTCCGCCCGTTGACGAGCACGCCGTTGGTCGAGCCCAGGTCGTGCGCCGAGACGCGGGCGCCGTCGCCGTCGTCCTGGACGCGCAGTTCCACGTGCCGCCGGGAGACGCCGGGGTCGTTGATGCGCAGGTCGGCATCGTTGCCGCGACCGATGACGATGCCCGGTGGACTCAGTGGCAGCCGCTCGCCGTTGACCTCGACGGTCGCGGTGGCACGTCGTACCTGGGTGTCGCTGGCCTCCGGCCCGCTCTGGCTCACCCGCGCCACGGACCTGCTGCGGACGCGGAACCGCCCGGTCGTGAGGTCCTCGGCGGAGTCGAGGGTGATCTGCACGGGGCCGGTGAACACGTAGGACTGCTGCGCAGCGTGGTCCTTGAGCTGCTCCACCAGCTCGCGGTCCAGCTCCGGCCCGAGCGCGGTGAGCCGGTCGTGGTCCGGCCGCGACAGCTCGACGTGGAAGTCGTTGGGCACCAGGCGTCGGTCCCGGCTGAGGATCTGCGCGGAGTTGTCGACCTCGCGCGCCAGGGCGGCGGAGATCTCCACGGGCTGTACGGCGCTGCGGAACGTGCGTGCGAAGGCGCCGGAGATCAGTTCCTCGAGCTTGTTCTCGAAGCGCTGCAGGCCACCCATGTCGCCTCCTCTCGCCGGGCCGGGTCGGGCATGGTGGGCAGGTGCGGGTCCGCGGACCGGCGGGCTCGCCGAAGCGTCACCGCGACCCGGTTCGGGGTCCAGCCTCACACATGCCGCTCGATCGTATCGGTCGGGTGGTTCGCCATGCGGTCCCGCTGCAGGGCGGTGACCGCGCCCGTGACCGCGCCCGGTCACCGCCGGTTTGGGCCGATGCGGGGTATCCGATAGCCTGTGCGGGCTTCACGCGCGAGTGGCGGAATAGGCAGACGCGCACGGTTCAGGTCCGTGTGCCCGAAAGGGCGTGGGGGTTCAACTCCCCCCTCGCGCACGTGTGACTGGCCCCGGGTCTTCAGATCCGGGGCTTCGTCCATTCCGGAGGTGCGCGGGCGATCCGGACAGCCACCTCGCAGGATCTCCCACGCAACGTCCTGCGTCGCCGCCGCTCCAGCGGCCCGTTCGCAGGACGCCCTGGGGCGGTGCTCAAGCTCAAGCTTGCCCGGCCCGCGAATGGAGCAAAATCGCTGTCCCAAGGTTGTCCGGGCAGCCCTGAGCGCCCATTCGTTGCCACATGTAGCTACGACGTTCCGGCCGCCCGGATGAGCCCACGTCAACGTGATCCATCGCGCGCTGACTGCGAGCTACTCGATCGGGTCGCCGCAGCGCGTGCGCTCAGCGGAAGTTCCAGGCTGTACCGACTCGCACCTTCCCAAACCGGCGTGCGATCACTGTCGCTTGAGCTTCGATGCGAACCGCAGGGTCGATTGGATGGCTGACATGCGGACGCCATCGGAGCGCGTCACATGCCAGGCTTCAACTCGGCACGTGCCGCTCTCCGGTCTGTCCAAGGTCAATCTGCCGCTGTCCAGGCCTGGAACGCTTCGAGGGTGTCGGTGCTGTAGCTGTCCATCCGCGGACCGAGGAGGAGCGCCGGGGGTGAACGGCCGATCCGCCGCCGGGGCGTCGGCGGCCGCGTGCTGGGCGAGTAGGTGATCGAGGATCGCCGGCATGCCGCGCGCCATGTCGCCACGGACCGACAACCGGGGCTTGCCCGCACACCGC
>DASSOK010000025.1:0-39738 GCA_035700665.1 Marmoricola sp. | reverse complement strand
TGCTCGACGACCACGAACTGGTCCGGCGCGGGATCCGTGAGCTGCTCGAGGCCGAGGGGGACATCGAGGTCGTCGGCGAGTCCGGGCTGGCCCAGGAGGCGGCCCGGAGGATCCCGGCCCTGCGCCCGGACGTGGCGATCCTCGACGCGCGCCTCCCCGACGGCTCGGGCATCGACGTCTGTCGCGAGGTCCGCTCACAGGACCCCGGCATCGCGGCGCTCATCCTGACGTCGTACGACGATGACGACGCGCTCTTCGCGGCGATCATGGCCGGTGCCGCCGGCTACATCCTCAAGCAGGTGCGCGGCACCGACTTCGTGGAGACGGTCCGCAGGGTCGCAGCCGGACAGTCGATGCTCGACCCGGCCGTCACGGCCCAGGTGCTGGAGCGGCTGCGTCGTGGACCGGAGCGGGACCCGGTGATGGACCAGCTGACCGGCCAGGAGCAGCGCATCCTCGAGCTGATCGGCGAGGGGATGACCAACCGGCAGATCGCCCGGTCGATGAGCCTGGCTGAGAAGACGGTGAAGAACTACGTCTCCTCGCTGCTGGCCAAGCTCGGCCTGCAGAGCCGCACCCAGGCGGCGATCTTCGCCACCCGGCACAAGCACTGACCGATGACCGACCCCGCGACGCAGGGCGGCCACGGCGGCGAGACCACTTCCGTCGAGCGCTGGCAGCTGCTTCTCGACGCCGTGGTCGGCATGGCCGCCGACCGGTCGCTCGACAGCGTGCTCAGCAGGATCGTCCGGACGGCGAGCGCCCTCGTCGACGCCCGGTACGCCGCCCTCGGGGTCCTCGGCAACGGTCGTGGCGACCGGCTGCGCACGTTCGTCCACCACGGGATGGAGCACGACGTGGTGACCAGGATCGGCAACCTCCCCCGCGGGCACGGGCTGCTCGGCCTGATCATCGACCGACCCGAACCGCTGCGCCTGCACGACATCGCCGACCACCCGGCTTCCTACGGCTTTCCCCCGGAGCACCCGCCGATGCACTCGTTCCTCGGTGTGCCGGTGCGCACCCGCGACCAGGTCTTCGGCAACCTCTACCTGACCGAGAAGGCAGGCGGTGCCGACTTCACCGACCAGGACGAGCGCATCGTCGTGGCGCTCGCCGCTGCGGCTGGCGTGGCCATCGAGAATGCGCAGCTCTACGACCAGGCGGTACGACGGGAGAAGTGGCTCTCGGCCACGGCGGAGATCGCCGGGGTGCTGTCGAGTGGCCGCCCCACCCACACCGCGCTCCAGACCGTTGCGAATCGTGCCCAGGACGTCGCCGAGGCCGATGTCGCCTGGATCGTCTCCGTGGAGGACGACCTGCTGGTGCCCCAGGCGGTCGCCGGGTCCGGGCTGGACCTCGGCAACATGGCCGCGGTGCCGCTGGCCGGGTCGCTGGCCGGTGAGGTCGCCCGCAGCGGCGAGCCGCTCTCCGTGGAGCGCCTGACCGAGCACAGCCGGGCGGTCGGGCTCACCACGGTGGCGGACCTGCCGGAGCTGGGTCCGGGGATCCTGGTGCCCCTCCGCAGCAGCGTCGGTGTCGAGGGTGTCCTCGCCCTGTGCTGGCTGCCCGAGAACGCCGATCGAGCCCACGCACTGGATCCCGCCCTGCCGACGAGCTTCGCCGAGCAGGCGGCGCTCACCCTCGAGGTGGCCAGGTCTCGCGACGATCAGGAGAGGCTGGCGTTGCTGGAGGACCGCGAGCGGATCGCGCGAGACCTTCACGACCTGGTGATCCAGCGGTTGTTCGCCGTGGGGCTCGGCCTGCAGGCCGTGAGCCGGCTGGCCGGTGACACCGAGGTGCATCAGCGCCTGGGCCGGGCGGTCGACGACCTCGACGCGACGATCCGCGACATCCGCCGGACCATCTTCGCGCTGGCGGCCTCGCCGGGCAGCGCAGACGTCCAGTCCGAGATCAGCAGGATCGTGGACGCGGCCGCCCAGACACTGAAGTTCCGCCCGTCCGTGGAGTTCCGCGGCCCGGTGCGGACGCGGGTGCCGGACGCCGTCGCACCGGACTTGCTCGCGGTCCTGCGCGAGACGCTCTCGAACGCCTCGCGGCACGCGGACGCCGCGCACGTGCGGGTCCTCGTCTCCGTGGGGGAGGAGCTGGTCCTGTCCGTGGCGGACGACGGGCGCGGCTTCCCGGAAGGCACCGTGGAGAGCGGTCTTGGCAACATGCGGCACCGTGCCGAACGACACGGCGGCAGCTTCGAGGTGCGCTCCGGCGCGGGAGCGGGGACCACGCTGACGTGGCGGGTGCCGCTCCCGTGAGCCGGGTTAGCCTGCCCGCGTGGACCTGATCGAGCTGTCGACCTCCGTCGGACCCGCCGAGGCCTACGTCGCCCGGCCGCCAGGGGACGACGCCGACCGGCAGCAGCACCCGGGCGTGCTCCTCTTCATGGACGCCATCGGGCTGCGGCCGCGGATCGCCGACATGGCGGACCGGATCGCGTCCTGGGGCTACGTGGTCCTGGCGCCCAACGTGTTCCACCGCGAGGGCACCGTCGCCGAGCTCGCGCCACGCGGAGACCTCCGTGACCCCGAGCAGCGGGCGGCCTTCATGGGCGAGGCGATGCGGCGCGTCCGGGCCCTGACCAGCGAGGCGGCCGTCCCGGACATCGCCGACTACCTGGTTGCGCTGCGACGGCTCCCGGGCGTGCCGGAGCGTCCGGTCGGCGTGACGGGCTACTGCATGGGCGCGCGCCTGGCGATGCGGGCGGCTGCTCTCGACGACGGAGTCGCCGCCGTCGGCTGCTTCCACGGCGGTGGCCTGGCCACCGATGCACCCGACAGCCCGCACCTGGGCCTGGACCAGACGAGGGCGCGCTTCGTGTTCGCCCACGCCGACAACGACCGCTCGATGCCCCCCGAGGCCATCGCCGTGCTCGGTCGGGCGATCGACCATGCCGGCCTGGAGGCCGTCAACGAGGTGTACGACGGTGCGGCGCACGGCTACACGATGGCCGACACCTCGTCGTACGACGAAGCCGCGACCGAGCGGCACTTCGCCGCCCTCGAGCAGCTCTTCGCGCAGACCCTGCAGCAGACCCTGCAGGACCCGGGCGCATGACGCCGCAGCAGCTCGCGCGGGCCGCGGCGGAGGCGATGTGGGCCGTTGACCGGGCCAGCCAGGCTCTCGGTTTGGAGCTGGTCGCCGTCGGACCCGGCACCGCCACCCTGCGGATGACCGTGCGGGCCGACATGGTCAACGGCCACGACATCGGCCACGGCGGCCTGACGTTCACGCTCGCGGACAGCGCCTTCGCGTTCGCCTGCAACTCCTACGGTCGCCGCACCGTCGCTGCGGCCGCGGAGATCCGCTTCCGCCGCCCGACCCGCCTGGGGGACCAGCTCGAGGCGACGGCGGTGGAGCGCTCGCGCGACGGCCGCGACGGGCTGTACGACGTCACCGTGCGTCGCGGCGACGAGGTGGTGGCCGAGTTCACCGGCCGCAGCCGCGAGACCGGCGACCTGCTCGTCGACCCGTAGCCGTCAGAAGATCTCGGGCAGCTCGCTCGCGCGGCCGGTGAACTCCGGGTCGCGCTTCTGCAGGAACGCCGCCACGCCCTCCTTGCCGTCCCCAACGGAGGTGTGCCACATCGCCAGGGAGTCGGCACGGTGGGCGTCCAGCGGGTGCGCTGCCGCAGCATTGCGGTAGAGCAGCTGCCGGGCGAGCGCCACCGCCACGGGCGAGCGGCCCACGACGAAGGACCGGGCTAGCGAGAGTGCTGCGTCGACGAGCTCGCCCGGCTCGTGGACCGAGCGCACCAGCCGACCGGCGAGCGCCTCCTCGGCCGTCATCACGCGGGCCGAGTAGACCCACTCGAGGGCCTGCTGCAGCCCGACCAGCCGGGGCAGGAACCACGAGGACGTCGCCTCCGGCACGATGCCGAGCCTGCCGAATACGAAGCCGATCCGCGCGTCCGTCGAGGCGAGCCGGATGTCCATCGGCAGCGTCATGGTGGCGCCGATGCCCACGGCCGGACCGTTGATGGCCGCGATCACCGGCTTGGGGCAGTCGTGGATCGCCAGGGCGACCTTGCCCCCGGTGTCCCGGACCCCGCTCTGGAAGGGCTCCTCGGTGAGCCGCTCCGCCAGGTCCGCAGGGGTCGGGGCGGCGTCCTCGTCCAGCCCGAAGACGTTGCCCTCGGCGGACAGGTCCATGCCGGCGCAGAAGGCGCGGCCCGCGCCGGTGACCACGATCGCGCGGATGCTGTCGTCGCGAGCGGCGGCCCGGAAGAACTCCTCGAGCTCGCCGGCCATCGTCACCGTGAACGCGTTCAGCGCGTCCGGCCGGTCCAGGGTCAGCAGGGTGACGCCGTCGTCGCCGTGCTCGAGGGCGATCGTCTCGTAGCTCATCCGGGCAGTCCGTTCGGCGTGCAGAGCTTGGCGGGAATGTCGGCGGTCCGGTCCTCCTTGATGAACCGGAGCAGCGCCAGCGCACGCTCGCGGTCCCAGTGCACCGCGAGGTCGGCGATCGGCATGCCGCAGGTGAGGCCGTCCTTGCCGTTGACCTGGGTCATGGCGAGGGCCATCCGCGCCATGTCGAGGGGCCCGGTGTCCTTGCCTACCCGCAGCGACTCGGTCATCGCCATGTTGAGCTGGAAGTAGCGGACCGGGTTCAGGATGGTCCACGGCGACTTCACCTTGTCGCCGATCGCGCTGACGACCTCGCGCTGGTGCGCGGCCCGCCCGATGTCGCCTGCCTCCGCCGCGTGCCGCGAACGCGCGTAGCCCAGCGCGGTGATGCCGTCCACCTCCTGGCAACCGGCCCTGATGTCCAGGTTCGCCCGCGGGTCCTTCATGGCGTCCTTCGGGCAGATCGTGACCCCGCCCACCGCGTCCACCGCGTTCACGAAGCCACCGAACCCGATCTCCACGTAGTGGTCGATGCGGACCCCGGTGTTCTGCTCGATCGTCTTCACCAGCAGTGGCGCCCCGCCGTAGGCGAAGGCGGCGTTGATCTTGGTCGTGGAGTGGCCGGGGATCGGCACGATCGAGTCGCGCGGGATCGACATCAGCAGGCTCGGCCCGTCGCCGGTGTGCAGCAGCATGATCGTGTCGGTGCGCTGGCCGATGTCACCGACCCCGCCGGTGCCGAGCTTCTTCTTCTCCGCCGCGGTGAGACCCTTGCGGCTGTCGGACCCGACCACCAGGTACGTCGTACCGGGTTGCTCGGCGGGACGATCGCCTGAGGGGTCTGCGGCGACCGTGTCCATCTTCTGCCAGGCCCAGAACGGTACGGCGACCAGGTAGACGACGTAGAGAAGCGCGATGAGCAGGACCAGCCTCAGCGGACCGATCCGGTGTCGCCTCCTGGGGCGCTCGCCGCCCGGAGTCGGGGCGACCCGGCGCGGCGGTGGACCCGAGGAAGCCCGCCGGCCGGTCTCGGGACGATCCATGGTGGGCAGCACCCGCGTGTGGTCGGCGTCGTCGCCGGCCGCCGCACGGTTCTTGCCGTAGAGCCAGTCGTACTCGGGGGGCTCCTGGGGTCGGTCAGGCATGGCGACGACGCTACCGTGACGGCCGCAACCGGCCGCCGTCCGTCGGCGCGCCGCCGCGGATGTGACGGAAGTGACTGGTGATACTGGGCGCCATGCAGCCCGCTTCTTCCCCCGGGCCGGCCCCTGTCGACCCGCGCGTGCAGCTCGGCAGGATCAGGTTCCGGCGTGCCGTCGCACTGATGCTGATGACGCTCGCCGTGCCCGGGTCGGCGCAACTGGTGGCCGGGCGCCGCGAGACCGGACGGCTGGCCATGCGCGTCTGGATGTCGCTGATCGGCACCGGGCTCCTGCTGTTCCTGATCGGCCTGGTCTTCGACAGCTTCGTCTTCTGGTTCCTGTCCAACACCGTCGTGCTCGGCCTGGTCCGGCTGGTGCTGATGGCGGTCGCGATCGGCTGGGCCTTCCTCTTCATCGACGCCTGGCGACTCGGCAACCCGCTGGCGCTGCGGCAGAAGCAGCGGCTGGCGATGGTCGGCATCAACGGCGTGCTGTGCTTCTCCGTCGCCGGGACGCTGCTCTTCGGCGCGCACGTGGTGAACGTCCAGAAGGACCTGCTGGCGGCGATGTTCGGTGACGGTCCCGTCGCCGGCGCCGCACACGGCCGGTTCAACATCCTGCTGCTCGGTGGCGACTCCGGCGCCGACCGGTGGGGCCTGCGTCCGGACAGCATCACCGTGGCGAGCATCGACGCGACCACCGGCAAGACCGTGCTCTTCGGGCTGCCGCGCAACATGCGCAACTTCCCGTTCGCCGAGGGCTCGATCATGGCCGAGCAGTTCCCGGACGGCTACGACTGCGGCACCGAGTGCGAGCTGAACTCCCTCGCGACGTGGGCCGCCGACCACAAGCCGCTCTTCAAGGGCGTGCAGAACCCCGGCGTGGAGGCGACGACGGAGGCCGTCGAGGGCATCACCGGCCTGGAGATCAGCTACTACGCGATGGTGAACCTGGCCGGCTTCACCAAGATGGTCGACGCCGTCGGCGGCGTCCGCCTCAACGTCCGCGACCGGATCCCGATCGGCGGGGTGGGCGGACCGGTCACCGGCTACATCGAGCCCGGTGTGCGGAAGCTGAACGGCTTCCAGACGCTGTGGTTCGCTCGCTCGCGCGAGTCGGCCGACGACTACTCGCGGATGGCGCGGCAGAAGTGCGTGATGAACGCGATGCTGCACCAGCTCAGCCCGAGGAAGGTCGTGCTCAACTTCGAGCAGATCGCCGACGCGGGCAAGTCACTGGTGACCACCGACATCCCGGGCTCGGAGATCGACCGGTTCATGGAGCTCGCCCTCAAGGCTCGCAGCTTCCCGCTCACCACCGTCTCGTTCGTCCCGCCGATGGTGAACACCGGCCACCCTGACATCGACAAGATCCACACCACGGTCGAGAAGGCGATCGCCAAGGCGGAGGGCCAGAAGCCGGCGCCCACGACCGGCAAGGCGCACCGCCGCGCCGCACCGGCGGCCGGCGGCACGACTGGAGGAGCCATCGGCAGCCTCTCCGACGGCTACGCCGCCAACCAGGCGGACGACCTCGGAGCCGTGTGCTGACCCCTTGGCCCGGTCGGTGGTGCGGCCGGCGCCCGGAGCGGTCGGCCGCCGCGCTTGGCTAGGGTTCTGCGCGTGCCCGCCGAGCCCCGACCGACCGTCCGCGACGCCCGGGTCGTCGCCGTCGTGGTCACGTGGAACCGCAGGGCGCTGCTGGAGGAGTCGCTGGCTGCGGTCCGCCGTCAGTCGCACGCCCCGGCCGCGGTGGTGGTCGTTAACAACGCCTCGACCGACGGAACCGCCGAGCTGCTCGACTCGCCGTACGCCGAGGCGTCGTTCGGTGAGTGCGCCCTCGATGTGCTGCACCTGCGGGAGAACACCGGCGGTGCCGGCGGGTTCACCGCAGGAATCGAGCGCGCGCTCGGCCACGACCCCGACCTCGTGTGGCTGCTGGACGACGACACCGTGCCCGAGCCGACCGCGGCCGAAGTGCTCGTCCGCGCCTGGGTGGAGCACCCGGGGAGGCGCCCGGCAGTCCTGGCCAGCAGGGTGGTGTGGAGCGACGGCCGCGACCACCCGATGAACACGCCGCGCCGCAAGCCCGGAGCCGGCCGCGGGGAGCTGGCCTCGGCCGAGGCTGTCGGGGCTATGCCGATCCGGTCAGCATCGTTCGTGTCGGCGATGTGCGACGCCCAGGTCGTCCGCGAGCGCGGGCTGCCCGTCGCGGACTACTTCCTCTGGAACGACGACTTCGAGTACACCACCCGGCTGATCCGGGGGAACGTCGGGCTGTACGTCCCTGCCAGTGTGGTGGTGCACAAGACGAAGACCTTCGGGTCGACCGACGTGGATCCGGGCGACCGGTTCTTCTACGAGGTCCGTAACAAGCTCTGGACGTTCGTGCACAGCACCGGCCTGTCCGTGCCCGAGAAGGTGCTCTACGGCGGCTCGACCCTGCGGCGGTGGCGGGGCACCTTCGCAGCCTCCACCGACCGGCCCAGGCTCCGACGGGCACTGACCAAGGGGCTGCGGTCCGGCGTGCGTCGGCCGCGCAGCAACGCCGAGGTGCTCGACCGGGCCCGGCCGGTCCGGCGCCCAGCCGCGCGGGAGCCCTTCTCCCTGCTGGTGAGCTGCTGGGCAGGCGATGACCCGGACTTCCTCGCGCTTGCCTTCCGTTCGTCGGTGCAGGACCAGTCGCGGCGGCCGGCCGAGGTGGTCCTGGTGCAGGACGGGCCGGTCCCGGCCGCTCTCGCGGAGCGCATCCGCCAGCTGGTCACCCAGAGCCCCGTCCCGGTCCGGCACCTCGAGCTCCCCGACAACGTGGGGCTCGGTCCGGCCCTCGACGCCGGCCTCGCCGCCTGCAGGCACGAGGTGGTCGCGCGGATGGATGCCGACGACGTCAGCCTGCCGGACCGGTTCGCCCACCAGTTGCCGGTCATCGAGGCCGGGGCGGACATCGTCGGTTCTGGCTTGCTGGAGTTCGGCGCCGGACCAGAGGACATCGTTGGGCGTCGTACGCCCCCGACCGACCCCGAAGAGATCCGCCGCGTCGTCCGCTTCCGGGACCCGTTCAACCACCCGACGGTCGTCTACCGGCGGAGTGCCGTGCTCGCGGCCGGGGGCTACACCGACCTGCCCCTGCTGGAGGACTACCTGCTCTTCACCCGCATGGTCGCGGGCGGCGCTCGCCCGGCCAACCTGGCCGAGCCGCTGGTGCTCTACCGGGTGGGGGAGGGCGCCTACGCCCGCCGCGGCGGGATGGACCTGTTCCGCTCCGAGCTGGAGCTGCAGCGGCGCCTGCACGCCCTGGGCATCACCAGCCGGGCTGAGCTGGTCCGCAACGTGGCGGTGCGTGGCGGCTACCGGCTGGTCCCGGAGAGCCTGCGGAAGGTGGCCTACCGCACGCTGCTGGCGAACCGGACGGGAAGGGGCGGGCACTAGACTGGCCCGGACCTGCCCAACGCAAGAGGAGACTGTGTGGACCCCCAACTCGTCGTCGTCGGATCAGGCTTCTTCGGCCTCACCATCGCCGAGCGCTGCGCCAGCGAGCTGGGCCTGAAGGTCCTCGTCCTCGAGCGGCGGCACCACATCGGGGGCAACGCGTACAGCGAGCCGGACCCGGAGACCGGGATCGAGGTGCACGTCTACGGCGCGCACCTGTTCCACACCTCGAACGAGCGGGTCTGGGAGTACGTCAACCGGTTCACCGACTTCACCGACTACCAGCACCGCGTCTTCGCGAAGTACCAGGGCCAGGTGTACTCCTTCCCGATGAACCTGGGACTGATCAACCAGTTCTTCGGCAAGTCGCACACGCCCGAGGAAGCGCAGGCGCTGATCGCCGAGCAGGCGAGCGAGATCGACACGGCCGACGCCACCAACCTCGAGGAGAAGGCGGTGAGCCTGATCGGCCGGCCGCTCTACGAGGCGTTCGTCAAGGGCTACACCGCCAAGCAGTGGCAGACCGACCCCAAGGAGCTCAGCCCCGACATCATCACCAGGCTGCCGGTCCGCTACACCTTCAACAACCGCTACTTCAACGACAAGTACGAGGGCCTGCCGGTCGACGGCTACACCGCGTGGCTGCAGCGGATGGCCGACCACCCCAACATCGAGGTGCGGCTCGACACCGACTTCTTCGAGGTCGCCGACCACTACAAGGGCAGGGTGCCGATCGTCTACACCGGACCGGTCGACGAGTACTTCGGGCACAGCGAGGGACGGCTGTCGTGGCGCACCGTCGACCTCGAGCCCGAGGTGATGGCGGTCGACGACTTCCAGGGCACCTCGGTGATGAACTACAACGACCTCGAGGTGCCGTTCACCCGGATCCACGAGTTCAAGCACTTCCACCCGGAGCGCGAGTACCCCGACGCCAAGGGCAAGACGGTGATCGTGCGGGAGTACTCCCGGTCGGCCGAGGTCGACGACGAGCCGTACTACCCCATCAACACGGCGGCGGACCGCGCGAAGCTGCTGAAGTACCGCGACCTCGCCCGCAAGGAGCCGATGGTCCTGTTCGGCGGCCGGCTCGGCACCTACAAGTACCTCGACATGCACATGGCGATCGGCTCGGCGTTGTCGATGTACGACAACTTGCTCAAGCCGCACTTCGCCGAGGGTGCCGCGCTCAACTCCGGCGGCGTGGACGAGTGACCGGCGTGCAGGCGGCCTGATGCGCGCCGCCAACAAGGCGCAGGAGCAGGCTCGGCGCCGGACCGACGAGAAGGGCCGCCGCAGGGACGCCGCGCGACGGGCCCGTGAGCTCGCCGAGCAGCAGGCCGAGGCGATGCCCCTGGTGGACGACGTCGAGCGACCCCGCCACGAGCGGGTGGTGGACGCGGAGCTGGTTGATCCGGCGCCGCACGGCGGCATCCTCGAGGTGCTGTCCATGCGCTACCTGCTGCGGCTCATCGTCCGGCGCGAGCTGGCGAAGATGTACGCCGCCTCCGTGCTCGGGCTGCTCTGGTCGTACGTGCAGCCGGCGACCCGGTTCGTCGTGTACTACTTCATCTTCGGGATGGTGATGCAGGTGCACCGGGGCGTCCCGAACTTCGCCGTGCACCTTTTCTGCGGCATGGTCTTCCTGCACTACTTCACCGAGACGTGGGCCGGCGGCACCCGGTCGATCCGGACCAACCGGCAGCTGGTGCTGAAGATGCGGGTACCGCGCGAGATCTTCCCCGTCTCCATGATGATCGTGGCGTTCTACCACACCGGACCGCAGCTGCTGCTGCTCCTGGTCGTCTGCCTCCTGATCGGCTGGCACGTCACCTGGACCGCCGTCCTGGCCGGCCTGCTCGGGCTGGCGATCCTGGTGCTGTTCTCCATGGCGATGGCGATGATCTTCTCGGCCCTGAACGTCTACGCCCAGGACACCCAGAACATCGTGAGCACCTTCGGGCAGTTCCTACACTTCATGGTGCCGATGATCTATCCCTTCAGCTTCATCGCCGACATCGGCGAGCGTCACCCGGTGATCTACCAGCTCTACCTCGCCAATCCCCTGGCGGAGGCGGTGATGCTGCTGCAGAAGTTCTTCTGGCAGCCGCTGGCCGCGCACCCGGAGAGCCTCGAGGCCAACTTCCCTGCCGACCTCTGGGAGCGTGGTGTGATCATGCTCGCAGTGTGCGCGCTGCTGGTGTTCCTGGCCCAGCGCTTCTTCTCCCGGGTCGAGGGCCGTATCCCGGAGCTCCTCTGATGAGCACCTCGATCGTGGTGGAGGACGTCACCAAGCAGTTCACCATGGCCTATCACCGCAGCCTGAAGCAGATGGCCGTCGCGAAGCTCCGCCGGCTGCCGCTGCGCGAGCACTTCAAGGCCGTGGAAGACGTGTCGTTCACGGTGGAGCAGGGTGAGTCGATCGGGCTGATGGGCCTCAACGGATCGGGCAAGAGCACCCTCCTCAAGCTGATCAACGGAGTGATGCGGCCCGACGAGGGGAGGATCCGCACCCGAGGACGCGTCGCGGGCCTGATCGCCACGGGCGCGGGCTTCCACCCACAGCTCTCCGGCCGGGAGAACCTCTACCTCAACGGCGCCATCCTCGGCATGGGTGAGAAGGAGATCACCCGCAAGTTCGACGACATCGTCGAGTTCGCCGGGCTCGGGAAGTTCCTCGACACCCCGGTCTCGCACTACTCCTCGGGCATGAACGCACGCCTCGGCTTCTCGATCGCCGTGCACGTGGACGCCGACATCTTCCTCGCCGACGAGGTGCTCGCCGTGGGCGACCGGCCGTTCAAGAAGAAGTGCCTCGAGAAGCTCCAGGAGATCCGCGCCGAGGGGACCACCATCTTCTACGTGAGCCACGCGACCGGCTCCGTGCGGCAGATGTGCGACCGCGTCCTGGTGCTCGAGTCGGGTCGGCTGAACTTCGACGGCGACGTGGACGCGGGCATCCACTACCTCCAGTACGACGAGCCCACGGACGACGACACCGCAGCGGACGAGGAGATCGGGGCGGACATCTGATCGGGCTGCATCGAAGAACTACAGCGTTGTAGTTGTCGCGAAGCCCTTGCGGGATCCCTTGTGACCGGTGTGAGCATTGAGGGTCATGTGATCCCTGCGCCCGCCAGGAGCCCTCTCCGATGCCGCTCAACCGTGACCGCTACGTCACCGTGTGCCAGCAGCTGCTGGTCACGGCAGCGGTGTTGACGGTCGGGGTCTCGTCCGCGAGCGTGCTGACGCTCCGGATCGTCGCCCCCGAGCACGAGGCGTCGCACCGGTCGCCCGCTGCGGTGCAGCGGGACGCGTCCGGTGCGGGCGCCACGATCGGCGCGGACACCGGCGTGTCGGCCGGAGGCGGGGTCGGCCAGGGTCCCGATCAGCCGGCGCGCTGAGCTGCGGTGGTCCGCTCGTCGCGGGCATGCCGCTCCCACTCGTGCGCCCGTGGGTCGCCCCCGAGCAGCACGAGCGAGCCAGCGCCCGCGAGGTGGTCCAGAAGGAGCCGGCGGCCTGCGGGACTGAGCGGGTTCAGGTCGGTCAGCACCCGGTCGTCGCTCGGATGAAGGTCGTCGTGGTGGGCCGGCTCGACCGGCACGAACACGTCGCCCTGCCCCGGCCAGAGCAGGCCGAAGTCCTGCACTCCCTCGGGCAGCGGGTCGGTGATCCGGGTGGCGAACGGGGTGAGCGAGCACGCGAGCCGCTCGGCGCCGACCGGGCCGACCGGCTCGTCGTACTGCGGTCCGGTGACGACCAGGTCGGCGGTGGGGTCGTGGCCGTCGGCCACCACGAGCCCGGCGGACCACGCCGCTCCCAGGAAGACCGGACCGAGCCAGTGCGGCGGGAGGCGCAGGTCCACCACCGCCCCGGGGTCGAGGAGCAGCTCGTCGGCCAGGAGGTTGGCGGTCTTGGCCACCCAGTTGGCGAACGTGGTGACCGAGAGCTCCGTGCGCTCACCCGTGCCGTCGTCGTAGTAGGTGAGGAACGGGCGACCAGGATCGGCTGCGAGGCGTCGGGCGGTCAGCTCGGGGAACGTGGTCATCCGGTGCAGGCTATCTGCCACACCGGTGCTGGCATCATTCCTGCCCATGGACGACGAGCAGACGCCAGCGCTCTGGGCCGTGGTGCCCGCGGGCGGAGCCGGCACGCGACTGTGGCCGCTGTCGCGGGCCTCGTCCCCGAAGTTCCTGCATGACCTCACCGGCTCGGGCCGCACGCTGCTGCAGCAGACCGTCGACCGGCTCGGCCCGGTGGTCGGTGACCGGGTCCTGGTCGTGACGGGTCGCGCGCACGCCGAGGCAGTACGACGCCAGCTGCCCGGCCTCGACCCGGGCCAGGTGCTGGCCGAGCCCTCGCCGCGCGACTCGATGGCCGCCATCGGGCTCGCCGCCGCGATCGTGGAGCGGCGCGACCCGGACGCACTGATCGGGTCCTTCGCCGCCGACCACGTGATCACGGAGCCGGACCGCTTCGTGGCCTGCGTGCGGGAGGCGGCCGACGTGGCCCGCACCGGTCTGCTGGTCACCATCGGCATCGAGCCGACCCACGCGGCCACCGGCTTCGGCTACATCCGTGCCGGCACACCGCTGCCCGGCTTTCCCACGGCCCGCCACGTCGAGGCGTTCGTCGAGAAGCCGGACCTGGACCGGGCGCAGGAATGGGTGGCGTCGGGCCACTACCGCTGGAACGCCGGCATGTTCGTGGCGCGGGCGGGGACCCTCCTCGAGCTGCTGGCCGAGCAGCACGCCGAGCTGGCCAGGGACCTGCGTGGGCTCGCTGCGGCGCCGGCGCTCTCCGAGGAGAGGTGGTCCGGGCTCACCCGGATCGCCATCGACCACGCGGTCGCCGAGCCGGCGGCCGCCGCGGGCAGGGTCGCGGTCGTGCCCGGTGACTTCGGCTGGGCCGATCTCGGCGACTACGCCGCCCTCCACGATCTGCTGGCCGGCCAGGACGGGACAACGACCGGCCGTGGGCTGCGCCAGGTGGGCGACGGGTTGGTGCTCGGCCAGGACGCCAGCGGCCTGGTGGTCGCCGGTGGCCGGCCGGTAGCCGTCGTCGGCCTGCACGACGTCGTGGTCGTCGACACCGGTGACGTGCTGCTGGTCACCGACCTGGCACACGCCCAGGAAGTGAAGGCAATGGTCGAGCGGGTCCGTCAGGCGGGCCGCGACGACCTCACATGATCCCCGGCTCGGGGCTCTCGGCGTTGGGCCACTTGGCCACGAAGTCCGAGATCACCGCGCCGCTGGCCTGGCCGCAGTACTGCCAGTTGCCCCGCTGCTTGTCCTGGTTGCCCGGCTCCTTGGCGTCCGCCGACCAGCGCGTCAGCGCCAGGTGCTTGCCCTGCGGGAACGCCTTGCCGTCCGCACCGGTCCACGGCGCGGCGATGAACCTGGTGTTCGCGTCCTGGTACTTGTCGGCGATCGCCTTGAGCTGGTCGAGCTGGTCCTGGTCCTCGGCCAGCGTGTCGTCGTACCACGCGATCACGTAGCCGTGCTCGAGGTTGTGCACCAGCTCGGCCACCTCGGGCCGGTCGGCGGCGGTGTAGAAGTTGCGCTCGAACGACGCGGACTGCGGCCGGTGCGCCCCGAAGGACGGCGGCGCGTCGGCGTAGGTGATCGGCGTCGGGTCGGGAATGTGCGTCTGTTTGCCGTCGGTCTTCTTCGTGATGATCTCCCCGCAGTCGGCGGCGGCCTCGCTCACCCCGATCTTGGCGACCGACGTCCCGGCCAGCTCCTGCTCCTTGGCGCGGTCGCGGAGGTACGGGACCAGCGCCGCGGCGAGGAGACCGGCCACGATCACGACGCACACACCGAGGATCAGGTAGCTGCGCCGCTTCTCCTGGCGCGCCTGCTGCTGGCGCAGCTGCTCGACCTTCGCCCGCCGCTCGAGGTTCTTGGGGTTCTTCTTCGCCACGAGGTCAGCTCTTTCGCTCCGGGGACGGGGTCGGGAAGTCGGGGGGAGTCTACGGAAGCGCCGCAAGGGTCAGGACGCTGTCCCCGGAATCGATGTGCCACCGGTGCGCGTGCAGGAGGGCGGTCAGCACCGGGTCGTCGGCCGCTGCCCGAAGCTCCACCACCACCCCCTGAGTCGCGTCGCGCACCTGCGTCCCGGTGTAGCCGCACGTGTGCAGCGCCTCGGCCAGCTCGGCCGCGCTCGCCGGTGTGCCGAAGGCCGGGTCCGTGGTGCCGGCGAGGGCCGCCACCACGGCCTCCCGGGCACCGAGCGCGAACAGGTCGCTCTCCGCGGGACGCTGCAGCGCGCGGGCCCCGGCACCGTGGTCGCCGGGAGCGAGGACTCGCTGCGCGAGGCCCCGTACGACGGTGACCGGTCGGCCGCCCAGCTTTCCGGCGACGAGCTCGGCGGCGCCGGCGATCTCGTCGGCCACCGCTGGAGCCGTCACCGCCAGCTCGTTGCCGTGGGCGTCCACCCGGCCCGCGAAGTCCTCGAGGGGCACCAGGCCAGCCACGCCGATGGCGATGTCGGTCTGGCCCAGCCGCCAGGCCCGGCCGGCGGTGTCGCTGACGACGACGGCGACGTTGCGCCCGGTGCGGCGGCGGACCTCCTCGCGGAGCCTGCGCGCGGAGCGGTCGGGATCCTCGGGCAGCACGACCACCGTGCCGGGTTCGACGTTGGAGGCATCCACGCCGGCCGCCGCCATCACGAGCCCTTGCCGGTTCTCGACGATGCGCGTCTCGCCGCGTCGGGCGACCACCCGGACCGTCTCGGCGTCGACGGCGCCGGCTCGGTCGCCGCGGAGCACGCGCCCCTCCGCCTTGCTGACGACCTTGCTGGTGACGACCAGCACGTCGCCGTCGGCGAGGCCTGCCACCGAGGCGAGCATCCCGGCCAGGTCGGCCCCCGGGGTGACCTCCGGAAGCCCGTCGACGGGCAGGGCCACCAGCGCGTCGATCGCGGGCCCGGTCACGGGCGGGGTCACCGGTCGCCCAGGCCGAGGGCGGCCGTCACCATGTCCGCGGTCGCGTCGGCGTCGGTCATGTAGAGCGGCACGGCGGCCGCCCTGATCCCGGCGGCCTCGAGCCGGGGGAGTGCGGCGTCGTCGCTGCTGTCGACGAGCCAGCCGTCGAGGATGCCGTCGCCGGAGCGGGCGCCGTAGTGCTCGGCCACTCCCGCGGCCGAGCACTCGACCCCGACCGCGTCCAGCAACTGGCGCGCCATGCCGTGCACGTGGTCGCCGCCGATGATGCCCGAGACACCCACCACCGGTGCCGGGGTCGACCGGAGCGCCTCACGGATGCCGGGCACGGACAGGATGCTGCCGATCGAGACGACCGGGTTCGACGGAGGCAGCAGCACCACGTCGGCCTGCGCGAGCGCCTCCAGGACGCCCGGGCCCGGGCGGGCGCGGTCGGCGCCGATGGAGGCGACGGCGTGGGCGGGGACCTGCGCGCGATGCCGGACCCAGTACTCCTGGAAGTGCACCGCCCGACGCTCACCGGTGTCCGGGTCGTCGATCGCGACGTGGGTCTCGACCCGGTCGTCGGACATCGGCAGCAGTCGCACGCCGGGCTGCCATCGCCGGCAGAGCGCCGCGGTGACCTGGGAGAGGGGATAGCCGGCGTCCAGCATCTGCGTGCGGACCAGGTGGGTGGCCAGGTCCTTGTCCCCGAGCCCGAACCAGGTGGGCTCGACGCCGTACGCAGCCAGCTCCTCCTTGGCCTGCCAGGTCTCCCCGCGCCGGCCCCAGCCGCGCTCGGGGTCGATGCCGTCGCCCAGCGTGTACATCACCGTGTCGAGGTCGGGGCACACCTTCAGGCCGTGCACCCACATGTCGTCGCCGGTGTTGGTCACCACGGTGATCTCCGGGGCAGCGCCCCGCCGCTCGGCCAGGCGCAGCAGCCCCTGCAGGAACCGGGCGCCGCCCACGCCCCCGGAGAGGACGGCGATCCGGGAGGGCAGCTCGGGCGAGATCGTCATGGGAGCAGTGTGCCTGCCGGTCTACCCCTAGCAGATCGGGGCTTGACTTCCCGTGCGCGACAGGCATGTAATCACATCAGTGTATTTTTTCATTTCCGACACGCGTCGGTGGGGAAGATCACGAGAATACGGGGCAATCGCGGCCCGTCGGGGTCGCAGGGTCGAAGGGGCGAAACCGTGCGAGAACTCTTCCTGTTGCAGGACGAAGACGAGACGGACGAGAACGGGTGGCAGGAGCGCGCTCTGTGCGCGCAGACCGACCCGGAGGCGTTCTTCCCGGAGAAGGGCGGCTCCACCCGGGAGGCCAAGCGCGTCTGCCTGACGTGCGAGGTCCGCCAGCAGTGCCTGGAGTACGCCTTGATGAACGACGAGCGGTTCGGGATCTGGGGCGGCCTGTCGGAGAGGGAGCGGCGCAAGCTGAAGAAGCGCGCGGTGTGATCTGCGCGACCGGCGCTGCGAGGGGCCGGTCACAGCATTTCGGGTGATCGGAGGCGCTCGTTAGGGTGGCGCCTCGTGAAGGTCACCGCTCTCCTCGTCAGCCACAACGGTGCCCGTTGGCTGCCGGCGGTGCTCACCGGACTCGACTCCGCCCGGGCGCGGCTCGACCAGGTCGTGGCCGTCGACACCGGCTCGACCGACGACAGCCGCGGCCTGGTGGCCGCGGCGCTGGGGGTCGAGGTCGTCGCGATGCCCCCGCAGACGACCTACGCCGACGCCGTGCGCGCCGGCCTGGCGGCGGCAGACCCGGCCCAGCCCGACGAATGGGTGTGGTTGCTCCACGACGATGCCCGGCCGGGCCCCGGGTGCCTGGACACCCTCCTCGAGGCGGCGCAGCAGGCCCCGGCGCAGCTGGCGGCGCTCGGCCCCAAGATCCGCGAGTGGCCTTCGCTGAAGCGGCTGCTCGAGGTCGGCGTGACGATCAGCGGCACCGGCCGCCGGGAGACCGGCCTGGAGCGCGGCGAGTACGACCAGGGCCAGCACGAGCAGCAGCACGACGTCCTGGCGGTGAACACCGCCGGGATGCTGGTGCGCCGCGAGGTGCTCGAGGAGCTCGGCCTGGACCCGCAGCTCGCGGTCCTGGGCACCGACGTCGACTTCGGCTGGCGACTGGCCCGGGCGGGCTTCTCCTGCCAGGTGGTGCCCGATGCCGTGCTCTTCCACGTCGAGGCGGCTCGACGTGGCGTGCGCGCCTCCGCGCTCGTCCACCACCCTCACCGGGAGGAGCGCGCCGGAGCGCTCTACACCCTGCTGGCCAACTCACCCGGTGGCTGGCTGCCGCTGCGTGCTGTCCGGATCGTCGTCGGTGGTGTGCTCCGCGCCCTGGGCCTCCTACTCGTCCGGGCCCCCGGAGAGTCCGCCGACGAGGTGCTCGCCGTCGCCGACGTGCTGGGGCACCCGGGCAGGATCGCGGCCGCCCGCCGGACGCGACGCGAGCAGCAGCGGGTCCCCGACGAGCAGGTTCGGCACCTCCTGGCGCCGTTCTGGCTGCCGTACCGGCACGGGCTGGACTTCCTCACCGATCTCTGGGTCGCGCTGACGGCCACCGCCCGCGACGACCTCGCCCGCCGGCGTGCAGGGCTGGGGCGATCACCCGAGCCGACGTGGCGACGCGCCCTGGGTCATCCCGGCACGCTGGTCCTCCTGGTGCTCTTCCTCGTTTCCCTGGTCGCCGGACGGCACTGGTACGCCGGCGCGCCGCTGCACGGTGGCGCGCTGCTGCCGGCCCCGGACCAGGTCGGGCACTGGTGGGACCTCTGGTCGAGCCGCTGGCATGCCCTCGGTACCGGAAGCGACGCGCCGGCCCCGGCGTACGTCCTCCCGCTCGCCGTGGCCGCCACCGTGCTGCTGGGCCAGCCCAACCTGCTGGTCACGCTGCTTTTCCTGTTCGCCGTGCCCCTGTCCTTCGTCGGCGCGCTGCGCCTGTTCCGCAGGCTGGTCGGCCGGGGCTGGGCCGCCCTGTGGGCGGCCACCGGGTACGCCGTGCTGCCGGTCGTCACCGGCGCGGTCGGCCAGGGCCGGCTCGGCACCGTGGTCGCCGCCGTGCTGCTGCCGTGGTGCGTGGGTGCGGCCCTGTCCATGGCCGACGCCGGAACCCCCACCGCATCGTGGCGCGCGACGTGGCGCACCGCGCTCGGTCTGGGCCTGCTGACGGCGTTCGTGCCGACCGCGTGGCTGCTGGCGCTGCTGCTCACGGCCGTCCTCCTGCTGACGAGGTGGGGCAGGGACCACGGCCGTCAGCTCGCCGTCGTGCTCGCGCTGCCGCTCGCCCTGGTGCTGCCCTGGCTGGTCGGCACGGACCACGCTCCCGGGGCGTGGCTGGTCGAGGCGGGGCGGCCGGCGACGTTGCCGGTCGACCCGGGGTTCCTCGACCTCCTCCTGGGTCGTGGCGGCGGGCCGTCCGCGCCGGCCTGGATCGGATCCGGCCTGGCCGTCGCGGCACTTCTCTCCCTGGTGCGCGGGGACACGCGACGGGCCGTGGGTCGGGCCTGGGTGGTGGCCGCGCTGGCGGCGGTGCTGCTGGCCGTCGTCGCGCAGGTGGGCATCGACCTCCCGGGTGTGCCGTCGGACTTCCGTGCCTGGAGTGGCTTCCTCGTCGTCGTGGTGCAGGCCGCCTTCCTCACAGCCGCGGCCTTCGCCGGGCACGGGGTGCTGGCGCTGTTCTCGAGGGCCAGCTTCAGCTGGCGGCAGCCCGTCGCGGGGCTCGCCGTCGTGGGGGGGCTCCTGACGGCGGTCGTCGGGGTCGGGTGGTGGGCCGGCGAGGGCGACGACACGCTGGTGGGTCGCGGGCCGCTCACCCGGTTGCCCACCTACATGACCCAGCTGGCGGAGGACAGCCCGACCGAGGCCGTGCTCGTGCTGACCGGCGGCCACGAGCGTGGCGTGCAGTACCGGCTGCTCCGGTCGGGGGCTCCCCGGCTCGGCGACGACGGCGTGCTCGCCCTGACCGCGCCCGACCCACGGTTGAGCACCGTGGTGGAGTCGATCCTGGCGGGCAACGATCCCACGGCGGCCGAGGCTCTGGCCGGCTACGGCGTGCGGTACGTCTTCGCGCCGGAGCCTGTGGACAGCGCCGTGATCGGCGGCCTCGACGCCTCCGCCGGGTTCGCCGCTGCCAGTGCGCCGGAGGCGGACACGCGCGCCTGGCGCGTGGAGCCACCGACCAGCCTGGATCGCCTCGACCACGACCCGGCGACCTGGCGCCCGCTCTGGCTGCTGCTCCAGGTGCTCGCCGTCGTGGCGGCGGTGGTGCTGTCCCTGCCCGAACGGATCGTCGAGGGGAGGCGGCGATGAGCCGGCCCACCGGACGTCGCAGCGCACGCCGGCAGGCACGGTCGCGGACCTGGCGTTCGCGGACCATCGCTCCGCTCGACCGTCGAGGCGTCCTGGCGCTGGTCGGTGTCGGGGTCACCCTGGCCGGCCTTGCCGCCGCCGGAGCGGCGCCGGCGGACAGCGGGTCCGCGCCAGCCGCCGAGCCGCGCGCCGCCGTGGCCGATCGGGTGTTCTCGTGCACGGGCTCCATGGCGGACGCCCGTGCACTGTACGGCTCGGTCGCCGGGCCCGGCGGCCTGCGCGAGCGACCCGTCCGTGACGACGTGCTTCGGGTCCGGGTGCCGCAGGACCGTGCGCCCAGCGCCTTCGCCGCCCAGGTCGCGGAGCCGGGCGGCTCCCTGGCCTTCGGCCCCTGCCCCGAGCCGGCCAGCGAGTCATGGTTCGTGGGCGCCGGTGGCAGTGTCGGCCACGGGAGCACCCTGGTGGTCGACAACCCCCGCCCCGGAGCGGCGGTCGTGGACATCGAGGTGCTGGGACCGGACGGCAAGGTGGAGGCACCGGGCCTGCGCGGCATCACCATCGCCGGTGGCTCGACGCGGACCTTCGACCTCGCCAGAGTCGCACCGAGCACGGGGGAGCTCGCCGCCCACGTCACGACGAGCCGCGGCCTGGTCAGCGTCGCCGTCACCGACCGGTTCACCCTCGGCCGGATCGGCCGCGCCACACGCGAGTGGATCCCCGACCAGCGCGCCGCGTCCGACGAGCTCGACCTCGTGGGTCTCCCGGCCGGGTCCGACCGGGCCACCCTGCTCGTGGCGAACCCCGGCGACGTGGAGGCCGTGGTCGACCTCGAGGTCGTCGGCGAGAAGGGGCCGTTCGCCCCGAAGGGCCGGGAGTCGCTCACTGTCGCGCCGGGTGCGGTCGGCCGGTTGGACGTCACCGGCGCGCTCGACCGGTCACCTGCCAGTCTGCGGCTGAGGTCGTCGACACCGGTGGTGGCCACCGTGCGGTCCGTGACGGGGCAGGACCAGGCCTATGCCACCGCCGCTGCACCCCTCGACGGCACGTCGACCTTCGCGGTGCCGGCCGCGGGCAGCCGCGACCTCGTGGTGACCGCCCTCGGCCGTGACGCCACCCTGACGGTGGTCACGCACGCCGGCTCCGGCCGCGTCCTCGCGCGCCGACAGGTGGACGTCACCGCCCAGACGACGACGCGGGTCCGGCTGCCGGTCCGCGCCCGCTTCGCCGAGCTGGTCTCCCCGGGCACCGACGCGGTCGCCGGGCTCGTGGTGGCCGACGGGCCAGCGGGGATCGGGGCGATGGCCATCCCGCCCGCCGTCCAGGCCTTGACGCTCCCGGCGGTGCACCAGGGCTGGTGAGCCGTCCGCCCGGTCGTCGTGCCCGGCTGCTCAGTCCTCGTCCGGCTCGTAGCCGGGGTGCAGGTCCTCCGGCGCCATGCCCAGCACGTCGGCGAGCTGCTCGACCACGACCGTGAGGATCAGCCCCTCCAGGTCGGCGCGGCCCTCGGCGCGGTGCTCCAGCGGACGGCGGAACAGGACCAGCCTGCCCGGCCGCTGCCCGGCCGGGTCCACGAACGAGGACAGCGGGACGGTGCGGTCACTCCAGCCGGGGGGCAGCACCGGGACCTCCTCCACGGCCAGCTCGACGTCGGCCAGCGCCGGTGGGCTGTGCTCCACGACTTCTGCCATCACCGCGAGGGCAGCGGCGTCGAACCGCTCCGCACCGAAGAGCCGGGCAGGCACCCCGTCGGGCGCGAGCGGCGAGGGCCGGAACGCCGGACCGCGCATGCCGCGTCCGTGCCGGTCCCGCCGACGCGGGCTGCTCCCCGGGGCGCTCCCCGGGCTCGTTCGCGGGCTGCTCGACGGCACGTCCGCGAGCCTAGACCGCGCCGTCCCGCGAGCGGGGTAGCGTTCGCCGCGTGAGTCTGCTCCGTCGTTGTTCGCGCACCGCCTGCGGGCGGCCGGCGGTGACCACGCTGACCTATGTGTACGCCGACCAGACGGCCGTGCTCGGGCCACTGGCCACCTACGCCGAGCCGCACGCCTACGACCTCTGCGAGGTCCACAGCGAGCGACTCAGCGCACCCCGCGGGTGGGAGGTGCTCCGGCTGGCGAGCGACGACCTGCAGGGTCCGTCGAGCGACGACCTGCTCGCCCTCGCGGACGCGGTGCGCGAGGCTGCGCAGCCCCGCCCGGTCGCCGTCCAGGACACGCCCGCCCCTTTCGAGATGCGCGAGGTCGCCCGCAAGGGACACCTCCGGGTGCTCAGGTCGGACAGCTGAGCCGCACCCACTACGTTGGGAGCCATGAGCGACAACCCGGCAGCACACGGCCGCAGCAACCTGGAGCTCGGCGCGATCTTCAAGGCGTACGACGTCCGCGGTGTCGTCCCCGACCAGCTCGACGCCGCCCTCGCCCGGGCCGTGGGGAACGCGTTCGTCCAGGTGACCGGCGCTGACTCCGTGGTGGTCGGGCACGACATGCGGCCGTCCTCGCCCGACCTGGCGGACGCCTTCGCGCAGGGGGCGACGCAGGCGGGTGCCGACGTCGTGCTGATCGGCCTGGCCTCCACCGACGAGCTCTACTTCGCGTCGGGGCATCTCGGCATGGCCGGTGCGATGTTCACCGCCAGTCACAACCCCGCCCGCTACAACGGCATCAAGATGTGCCGGGCCCATGCCGTGCCCGTGGGCGAGCAGACCGGCCTCGGCGACATCCGGGACCTGGTGGCGGCCGGCACCGAGCACGTCGCTGACCGGGCCGGCACGGTGAGCCACCGGGACGTACTGGCCGACTACGCGTCGTACCTCCTCGACCTGGTGCCGGTCACAGGTCGTCGCCTCACGGTCGTCGTCGATGCGGGCAACGGCATGGCCGGTCTCACCGCCCCTGCGGTCCTGGAGCGGCTCGACGTCGACGTGGTCCCGCTCTACTTCGAGCTCGACGGCACCTTCCCGAACCACGAGGCGAACCCGATCGAGCCCGCGAACCTCGTCGACCTGCAGGCGAAGGTACGCGAGACCCGGGCCGACATCGGGCTCGCCTTCGACGGCGACGCGGACCGCTGCTTCCTCGTCGACGAGAGGGGCGAGCTGGTCAGCCCCAGTGTGCTCACCGGGCTGATCGCCGCGCGCGAGCTCGAGCGCGAGCCAGGTTCGGCGGTCATCCACAACCTGATCACCTCCCGCAGCGTCCCGGAGATCGTCGCCGAGAAGGGTGGCAGGCCCGTGCGGACGCGGGTCGGCCACTCGTTCATCAAGGCCACGATGGCCGAGACCGACGCCGTGTTCGGAGGCGAGCACTCCGGTCACTTCTACTTCCGGGACTTCTGGCGGGCCGACTCCGGGATGCTGGCGGCGCTGCACGCCCTGGCGACGCTGGCCGGCTCCGACCGGCCGCTGTCGGAGGTGCTGGCGCCGTACTCCCGGCACGCGCAGAGCGGCGAGATCAACTCCGAGGTCGCCGACCAGGCGGCAGTGCTCGAGCGCCTCGAGGAGGCGTGGGGCGGCCGCGACGGAGTGACCGTGGACCACCTCGACGGGCTCAGCGTGCTGGCGGACGACTGGTGGTTCAATGTCCGTGCGTCCAACACCGAGCCGTTGCTGCGCCTCAACGTGGAGGGCGCGGACGCGGCCACGATGGCACGGGTCCGCGACGAGGTGCTGGCGACGATCCGGTCGGACGCCGGCCGAACCGGGAGTGAAGGGTGAGCGCCATGAACCTCGATCCACAGCTGATGGACCTGATCGTGTGCCCGGCCTGCCACGGGTCGCTGACGGCCGACCAGCAGGCCGGCGAGCTGGTCTGCTCCGAGTGCGGCCGGGCCTACCCGGTGCGCGACGACATCCCGATCCTCCTGGTCGACGAGGCCCGCGAGCCGGCCTGAGCCATGCCGTTCGACGACGGTCGCCTGGACGACCAGGACGCGCTGCGCACGGCCGACCACGTGCTGCGCGAGCTCGCCGACGCGGGCGCCCGGGTGCGCCGCCAGGCCGTCACCGCGGAGGAGCCGCTCGGCGAGGCGGCGGCGCGGCTCTCGGAGAGTCGGCCGCGCGCGATCGTGGCGGCCGGGCCGGACTCGCGGTTGCTGCGCGCCGTCCTGGAGCCGGTGTGCCCGGTGCCCTTCGTCGCGTGGCCCAACGCGGGTCTGCCCGGCTGGGCGGGGTCGCTCGACCTCGTCGTGGTCCTCGCCCCTGAGGGGAGCGACCCCACGACAGCGCGTGCGGTGGCCGAGGCGGTACGGCGCGGCTGCCCGTTGGTCGTCGCGGCCCCGGCTGACTCACTGGTCGCCCGGCACGCGCCCGGTCGCTACTCCACGCTCCTGCCGACCGTCACCGACGACCCGCTCGCCACCGCGATCGTGATGCTCCAGCTCCTGGACCGCGTGGGGCTCGGCCCGAGCACCGACCCGGACCTGGTCGCCACGGCGCTCGACGAGGTCGCCGTGTCGTGCAGCCCCTACAAGGACCTGGCCGTGAACCCCGCCAAGATCCTCGCCGGCGGCATCGCCGACAGCAACCCGCTGTTGTGGGGCGGCACGGTGCTCGCCGCCCGTGCGGCCCGAAGGGTGGCCGAGTCGATCCGCCGCGCAACCGGTCGGGCTGCGCTCGCCGCGGACGCGGAGCACCTGTTGCCGGTGCTCCGGGCGGCCCGCCCCGCCGACGTCTTCGCCGACCCGTTCGCGGACAACGTCGAGGACGTGCGTCCGTCCCTCGTCGTGCTCGACGACGGCTCGCCGGACCCCGGTGTGGGCGAGACCAGGGGAGAGCTGCTCGAAGCGGCACAGGAGCACGGCGTCCGGGTCGAGACGGTCACCGCGACCAACGGCGGCGACGTCGCCCGCTACGCAGCCCTGCTCGCGACGGGGACCTTCGCCGCGGTCTACCTGCGGGTGGGCTACGGCGACGGCTGACCGGCGCCCACGCCGGCACGGCTAGGCTGGGCTGCCATGTCGACAGAGGGTGGCACCAAGGCCGTCATCGCAGCGCTGCTGGCCAACACCGGCATCGCCGTGCTCAAGTTCCTCGCGTTCCTGCTGACCCGGTCCTCCTCGATGCTGGCGGAGTCGATCCACTCGGTCGCCGATGCCGGGAACCAGGGGCTGCTGCTGCTCGGTGGGCGGCGGGCGCGACGCGCCGCCACCCCGGAGCACCCGTTCGGCTACGGACGGGAGCGCTACGTCTACTCGTTCCTGGTCGCCATCGTGCTGTTCTCGGTCGGCGGCCTGTTCGCGCTCTACGAGGCCTACCACAAGTGGCACGAGGTCCAGGAGCACCCGGGCGACATGGGCCAGCTCGACGGCACCTGGTGGTGGGTGCCGATCGCGGTGCTCGTGGGTGCCATCGTGATGGAGGGGTTCTCCTTCCGCACGGCGATCATCGAGTCGAACCGGACCCGCAACGGCGCCTCGTGGGTCGAGTTCGTCCGGCGCGCCAAGGCCCCCGAGCTGCCGGTCATCCTCCTGGAGGACCTCGCCGCGCTGACCGGCCTGGTGTTCGCGCTGTTCGGGGTCGGGCTCTCGCTGCTCACCGGCAACCTGGTCTTCGACGTCATCGGCACTGCCCTGATCGGCCTGCTGCTGGTCACGGTGGCCGTCGTGCTGGCCATCGAGACCAAGAGCCTGCTCCTGGGTGAGTCCGCCAGCCCCGCCGTCCAGAGCAGCATCTGCCAGGTCCTGGAGCGCACCGACGGGATCGACCGGGTGATCCACATGAAGACGCTGCACCTCGGTCCGGAGGAGCTGCTGGTGGCTGTCAAGGTCGCGGTCACCCCCACCGACTCGGCCAGCGAGGTGACCGCTGCCATCAACGACGCGGAGGCCGCCGTACGCGCCGCGGAGCCCACCTGCCGGGTGATCTACATCGAGCCGGACCTCGACCGGGCAGCCGATCCGGTGGAGAGCCCCCACCCCGCCCAGTAGACTTCGCCACGCGCCTTTCGCACGAGATCGTGGCCAGACGCTGCACACCTCTGCCTGTGCCTGCCCCGACATCCCCGACATCTGCCCAGACATCTGCAAGGACCCCCACATGGACTTCAAGGTCGCCGACCTCTCCCTGGCCGACTTCGGCCGCACCGAGATCACCCTCGCCGAGCACGAGATGCCCGGCCTGATGGCGATGCGCGAGCGCTACGGCAAGGACCAGCCCCTCAAGGGCGCCCGGATCGCCGGCTCCCTGCACATGACCATCCAGACCGCCGTGCTCATCGAGACGCTGGTCGCGCTCGGCGCCGAGGTGCGCTGGGCCTCGTGCAACATCTTCTCCACCCAGGACCACGCCGCGGCGGCGGTGGTGGTCGGGCCGGACGGCACCCCGGACGACCCGAAGGGCGTGCCGGTGTTCGCGTGGAAGGGGGAGACCCTGGAGGAGTACTGGGAGTGCACCCAGCGGATCCTCGACTGGGGCGGCACCCAGCCGAACATGATCCTCGACGACGGCGGCGACGCCACGCTGCTGCTGCACCTGGGCGTCCAGGCGGAGAAGGCCGGCAAGGCCCCCGACCCGGCGAGCGCGACGAGCACCGAGCAGCGGATCATCTACGAGGTGCTCAACCGCCAGCTCGAGGCGGACGCCGAGCACTGGACCCCGATCGCCAACTCGGTCAAGGGCGTCACCGAAGAGACGACCACGGGTGTGCACCGGCTCTACGAGATGATGAAGGAAGGCACGCTGCTCTTCCCGGCCATCAACGTCAACGACTCGGTCACCAAGTCGAAGTTCGACAACAAGTACGGCTGCCGGCACTCGCTGATCGACGGCATCAACCGGGCCACCGACGTGCTGATCGGCGGCAAGGTCGCGGTCGTGTGCGGCTACGGCGACGTGGGCAAGGGCTGCGCGGAGAGCCTGCGCGGCCAGGGTGCCCGGGTCATCGTCACGGAGATCGACCCGATCTGCGCGCTGCAGGCGGCGATGGACGGCTACCAGGTCGACACGCTGGAGAACGTGCTGCCCGAGGCGGACATCATCATCACCGCCACCGGCAACAAGGACGTCGTCACCGTCGACGACATGCGCCGGATGAAGCACAACGCGATCATCGGCAACATCGGCCACTTCGACAACGAGATCGACATGGCCGGCCTCGAGGCCGAGGGCGTCGCGGACCGCAAGAACGTGAAGCCGCAGGTCGACCTGTGGACGTTCAGGGACGGGACGGGATCCGGGGACGCGGCGGGCAAGTCGATCATCGTGCTCTCCGAGGGCCGGCTGATGAACCTGGGCAACGCGACCGGCCACCCGTCGTTCGTGATGTCGAACTCGTTCACCAACCAGGTGCTGGCGCAGATCGAGCTCTTCACCCGCACCGAGGAGTACCCGGTGGGCGTCTACGTGCTCCCGAAGCACCTGGACGAGGAGGTCGCCCGGCTGCACCTGGCCGCGCTGGGCGTCCACCTCACCACCCTCACCGAGGAGCAGTCCGACTACCTGGGCGTCCCGGTGGAGGGTCCCTACAAGTCCGACCACTATCGCTACTGAGCCCGTGAGCCAGGTCGAGCCGGTGGGCAGGGCCCGCGTCCTCGTCGTCGACGACGACGCGGCGCTGTCGGAGATGCTGGCCCTCGTGCTCCACAACGAGGGCTTCCACACCCGCGTGGTGGCTCGCGGTGACGAGGCGATGGCGGCGTTCCGCGACTACCGGCCCGACCTGGTCCTGCTCGACCTGATGCTCCCCGGGATCGACGGCATCGACGTCTGCCGCCGGCTCCGCGCGGAGTCCGGGGTGCCGATCGTGATGCTCACCGCGAAGAGCGACACCGTCGACGTGGTCGTCGGGCTCGAGTCCGGCGCCGACGACTACATCGCCAAGCCGTTCAAGCCGAAGGAGCTGGTCGCCCGCATCCGCGCGCGGATCCGGCGGGTGGACAACCCGGCCCCGGAGGCCATCCACGTCGGCGACCTCGAGATCGACGTCGCCGGGCACACCGTCACCCGCCGTACCGGCGACGAGGTGGAGACGCTCAGCCTCACGCCGCTCGAGTTCGAGCTGCTGGTCTGCCTGGCCCGCAAGCCGTGGCAGGTGTTCACCCGCGAGATGCTGCTGGAGCAGGTGTGGGGCTACCGGCACGCCGCCGACACCCGCCTGGTCAACGTGCACGTCCAGCGACTGCGCGCCAAGGTCGAGCACGACCCGGAGAACCCGCAGATCGTCCTGACCGTGCGCGGCGTCGGCTACAAGGCCGGTGCCACCCAGGCCGCGGAGCGCGCCGATGGCCGCCCCGACGCCTGACTCGAGACCCTCTGCCCGGGAGCGTGGCAGCCGGCTGCTCACCTCCGGGCTCGCGGCGGGGCTGACGTCCTGGCGGCGGTCGATCCGGACCCGGGTCGTCGTCGCCATCGTGCTGCTCAGCGCCGTGGTCGCCGGCTCGGTGGGCTGGCTGGTGATGCGCCAGATCACCGACGGCCTCGTCAACAGCCGGGCGCAGGCCTCGATCACCGAGGCGATCAGCGAGACCAACACGATCCGCAAGCAGCTCGGCTCGGCGGGCTCCAACGACTTCGACCCCGAGACCCAGCTGCGCCAACTCGTGGAGACGCTGGTCTCGCGCGGCGAGGTGCGCGGCTTCGACGTCGTCGTGGTGGGTCCGCTGGCGGCCGTCGGCGCGACGGCCACCGAGGAGGGCGTCCGCACGACGCTCGGCGTCGACCCGGCGAGCGTGCCGGCCGAGCTGAAGCGCGCCGTGGCGACCGAGGAGGGCACCTCGTGGGCCTTCACCCGGATCACCTATCCCGAGCCGGCCGATCGGCGCAGCGAACCCGGTGTCGCGGTCGGTTCGCGCGTCGTGCTGCCCTCCGACGGCGGCACCTATGCGATCTTCTACCTGTTCCCGATGGACGAGGAGCAGCGCACGGTCAACCTGGTGGTGCGTTCGCTGCTCACCTCCGGCGCCCTGCTGCTGCTGCTGATCGCCGGCGTGGTGGTGCTGGTCACCCGGCAGGTCATCGATCCCATCCGGCTGGCGCGACGCGTCGCGGAGCGGATCGCCTCGGGCCGCCTCGAGGAGCGCATGCACGTGCGCGGCGAGGACGACATCGCCCGGCTGGCCGTGTCCTTCAACCAGATGGCCGACGCCCTGCAGCAGCAGATCCGCCAGCTCGTCGAGCTCTCCCGCGTGCAGCGGCAGTTCGTCTCGGACGTGTCGCACGAGCTGCGCACCCCGTTGACGACGGTGCGGATGGCCAGCGACGTGCTGCACGATGCCCGGGACAGCTTCGACCCGGTGACAGCCCGCTCTGCCGAGCTGCTCCAGAACGAGCTCGACCGCTTCGAGAACCTGCTCTCCGACCTGCTGGAGATCAGCCGGTTCGACGCGGGCGCGGCCGCGCTGGAGCTGCACGAGGTGAACCTCGTGGACGTGGCGCACCGCGTGGTCCGGGACGCCCAGCCGCTGGCCGCCCAGCGTGGTGTGCGCCTGGTGGTCACCTCCGGTACGCCGTGCATCGCTCAGGTGGACGAACGCCGGATCGAGCGGGTGCTGCGCAACCTGGTCAGCAACGCGATCGACCACACGGAGCCCGGAGTCGACTCCGGCGCCGAGCCGGTGGTGGTGCGCGTCGGCGCCAACGCCGAAGCGGTGGCCGTCACCGTCCGCGACCACGGGGTCGGGCTGGAGCCCGGGCAGTCCGCGATGGTGTTCAACCGGTTCTGGCGGGCCGACCCGGCCAGGGCCCGCGCGTCGGGGGGAACCGGCCTGGGCCTGGCCATCGCCCTGGAGGACGCGCAGTTGCACGGTGGCTGGCTCCAGGTGTGGGGCGCCCCGGGCGCCGGTGCGCAGTTCCGGCTCACCGTCCCGCGCAGGGCGGGTGACCCGTTGACGCACAGCCCGCTGCCGTTGGTCCCGGACGACGTGCCCGGCGGGCGGCTCGCCGACGCCCCGGCGCTGGCGCACGGAAGGGAGCTGCCATGACCCGCAGCCGATTCGCTGCCCTCGCGCTGCTGCTGGTGGCCGGTCTGCTCGCCGGTTGCACCACCCTGCCGGACTCCGGCCCGGTGCACACCCGCCGCGCCGCAGAGGGCGCCGGCAGCGACGAGCCCTTCTACTTCGCGCCTCCGGGTCCGAGCGCGGGCGACTCCCCGGGGGAGATCGTCGCCGGCTACCTGACGGCGATGCAGGCCAACCCGCCGAGCACGGCGGTGGCGCGGAAGTTCCTGACCCGCGTGGCCCGGGACACCTGGAGCCCCAACCAGGGCACGCTGGTGTACGACGCGCGCACCATCCTCGACCGGGACGCCACCGTCCGGGTGCGGTTCAGCGACGTGCACCGCCTCGACGCCCGGGGGGGCTGGTTGGGCGGTCCGCCGGGTCGCACCGCCACGGTCGACTTCCGGATGGTCCGCGAGGACGGCCAGTGGCGGATTGCCAACCCGCCCGACGCGCTGGCTGTGCCGGCGTCGTACTTCGCGAGCCTGTTCGTGCCCTTCGACCTGTACTTCTTCGACCAGACGCGCAGCGTGCTCGTCCCCGACCGCGTCTACGTCCCGGCAGGGGAGCAGACCGCCACCAACCTGGTCCGGGGGCTGCTGCTGGGGCCCGGCCGCGACATCGACCCGGTCACCCGCACCGCGTTCCCGTCCCGGACGCTGCTCGACCTCGGCGTCGTGGTGACCGACGACGGCACCGCCGAGGTGCCACTCGGCACGAGCGTGCTGAAGCTGTCGCAGGCCGAGCTCGGCCGGGCGCTCGCGCAGCTCGCCCAGACCCTGCAGCAGGTGCCCGGCATCGTCCGGATCCGGCTCACGGTCGATGGCGCCCCTGTGCCGCTCCCCGGCGGCAGCACCGACGTCAGCGTCCAGCTCGGCAGCGAGCTCGACCCGGCCCTCGAGGTGGGCAACCCCGACCCCGTGGCCCTGCGCGACGGGCGCGTGGTCCGGGTGGTGGGCGACACCACCGAGCCGGTGGGCGGCGCCCTCGGCCAGCGTGGCTACGCCCTGCGCTCGATCGCGGCCGACGACAGTCGCCAGCTGCTGGCCGCGGTCGCCGCCAACGGTCGGCGCCTGTTCGTGGCGCCCAGCCAGGACCGGGGCGGTGAGGTCCGCACCGCGATCAGCGAGGGCGAGGACCTGCAACGGCCGGTGTTCGACATGTTCGGCAACGTGTGGGTGCTCGACCGCACCAGCCGGGGAGCCCGCATCTACCTCGTCGAGCTGGACGAGGACGGGTCACGGACGCGGGTCGTCCGGGTCCCCGGGATCTCCGGCGCCGACCTCAGCGCCATCACCGTGACGGCCGACGGCACCCGGCTCGTGGCGGCCGCCGGCACCGGGGCGGACCCGGTCGTCATGGTGAGCCCGATCGTCCGCCGCGACCGCGGCAGCGTGACCGACGTGCTCGCGGCCCGGGTCGTGCAGGTCACCGGCGCCGACCTGGGCCCGGCCCGGGACGTCGGGCTCAGCGGACCGACCACGCTGGCGCTGCTGACCCGCCCCTCCGGCTCCGCGGACCGGATCGTCTTCCTGCAGATCGACGGGTCGCCCGGCGGCCCCGAGGCCGACCCTCCCGACGTCGTACCGGACCCGGCGGCGGCGCTGGTCGTTGGACCCTTCCCCCGGATGCCGGTGCGTGTGGTCAGCACCGACCAGCATCTGCTCCGCCTCAGCGAGACAGGGGAGTGGGTACGCAACAAGTCGGGGCGGGTGCTCGCCGCGGCCTACCCGCGCTGACGATCCACAGCCCGGCGAGGGGCGGGTGCGCGCCGCTGCCCGGCCCCGGAGGATGGACCGGTGCTCGACGCGTGGCTCGACCTGGTCCTGGGCAGCTCCTGCGTGGTGTGTGCCCGGCCGGGGCGGCTGCTCTGCCGCCCCTGCCGTGCGGCACTGCCCACGAGTGGACACCGGGTGGCACCGACACCGTGCCCGGCCGGGTTGGCGGAGTGCCGCGCGACCGGCGAGTACGACGGAGCCTTGCGCGCGCTGGTGCTGGCCCACAAGGAGCATCGCGGCTTCGCACTGGCCGAGCCCCTCGGAGCCTTGCTGGCCGCCTCGGTCGACGCCCTGCCGGAGGCCGGCGGCCGGGTCCTGCTCGTCCCGGTCCCGTCGCGAGCGGCCGTGGTGCGCGAGCGTGGGCACGACCCGATGCTGCGCGTCAGCAGGGTGGCTGCTGGAGTGCTGCGCCGGGATGGTGCCGACGTGCGCGTCGCGGTCATCCTGCGCCAGCGGAGGTCGCTCGCCGACCAGGCCGGCCTCGACGCGCGAGAGCGGGCAGCCAACCTCGCCGGGGCCATGCTCGCCGACCCGGTCCAGCTCCGTCGGCTCTCACGCAGCGGCCGGCCGGTGAGCGCCGTGGTGTGCGACGACGTGCTCACCACCGGAGCCACGGCCCGGGAGGCCCAGCGGGCCCTCGAGGCCGTCGGGGTGGTGGTCCGCGGCGTCGCGTGCGTCGCCGCCACCCGACGCCGGCTCGGTCCCGGCATCCGCCTACCGCTTTCGGGGGTCGGCGGCTAACGTCTGTGTATGGAGTCCGTCCGGGTCCGTGGTTGCGTCGAGCAAGGCACGGGCCGGACATGTGTCCGGCACCCGGAACCGGTTCGACAAGCCGAAGCCAGTCGCAGGCGAAGCGGTCCACGTAAGGCGCCCTCCGGTCACCGGAGGACGCTGATCACGGTGCGGCTTAGTCGTAAGTCCTGCCCGTTGCCCGCCGTCAGACACGGCGCCGCGACGGAGAAGGTCAGTAGTGGCAGCAAGCTGCGAGCACCTCAGCAGGCGGGTGTGGGGTCGAAGACCAGGTCGGCCGGACGGACTCCACCCAGGACGTCGTGGCGCAGGTCCTGGCCGCGGCGTGGTACCCCATCGCCCCGGGGAGGAGCCCCGGTGGCATGAGCTGCGGGAGGTCTGCATGGACGTAGTGGTCAGCAGTCGACACTGCGAGGTGTCCGAACGGTTCCGGCAACACGTGGAGGACAAGCTCGCCCGACTGGAGAAGCACGATCATCGGATCATCCGGATGGAGGTGCAGCTCGAGAAGGAGAAGGACTCCCGCAATCCGGAGAGGGCCATCCGCGTCGAGCTCACCGCCAAGTCCAAGGGACCCATCGTCCGCGCCGAGGCGGCGGGCGAGGACAAGATGGCCGCGCTCGACCTGGCCCTCGACAAGATGGCCGCGCAGATGCGCCGCGCAGCGGACCGGCGCAAGGTGCACCGCGGCCAGCACACGCCCGAGTCCGTCGGGCAGGCGATGGCGCGCTCTGCGCCCGGGAACGACGGCGCAGCACCTGAGAGTGCGGCCACCGACCGCAAGGTGGGGCCCATCACCGTCACCGGGGACGGCCCGCTCGTGGTGCGCCAGAAGACCCACCGCGCCAGCCCCATGACCCTCGAGCAGGCGCTCTACGAGATGGAGCTCGTTGGTCACGACTTCTACCTCTTCGTCGACAAGGAGAGCGAGAAGCCGTCGGTCGTCTACCGGCGCCGCGGCTACGACTACGGAGTGATCGCGCTCGACGTCGACTAGGTTCCCCCGGTCGCGGGTACTTTCTGACATGATCGGGCGCGTGCCAGAGGTCAGCGACTCCACCAACACCACGGAGCCGGTGCGGGTCCTCGTGGTCGACGACCAGGAGCTGTTCCGCCGCGGCCTGACCATGCTGCTCGGGGTGGAGAGCGACATCGAGGTCGTCGGCGAGGCCGGCGACGGCGTCCGCGCCGCGGAGCTCGCTGTCGAGCTCGTCCCCGACGTGGTCCTGCTCGACGTGCGGATGCCGCGCCGCGGTGGTCTCGAGACCTGCGTCCAGATCAAGGAGCAGATCCCGAACGCACGGATCATCATGCTCACGGTCAGCGACGAGGAGGCCGACCTCTACGAGGCGGTGAAGAACGGCGCCTCGGGCTACCTGCTCAAGGACTCCTCCATCGACGAGGTGGCCCAGGCGGTGCGGGTGGTCGCCGAGGGCCAGTCGCTGATCAGCCCGATGATGGCGGCCAAGCTGCTCGACGAGTTCAAGGAGATGTCCCGCACCGACCGCGAGACCGTCATCACCCCGCGGCTGACCGACCGTGAGCTCGAGGTGCTGCGCTTGGTCGCCAAGGGCCTGAACAACCGCGAGATCGCCAAGCAGCTGTTCATCAGCGAGAACACGGTCAAGAACCACGTTCGCAACATCCTGGAGAAGCTCCAGCTGCACTCCCGCATGGAGGCGGTCATGTACGCGGTGCGCGAGAAGCTGTTCGACATTCCGTGACCCGCTCCGTGCCGGTGGAGCTGTCGCGGGCGCAGGCGCGGCGGACAGCGCTGGTGGCACAGGGCTTCCGCGACCCGCGCCACTCGCTGCCGACGATGCGCACCTTCAACCGGACGCTGGCGCGGACCGGTGTGCTGCAGGTCGACTCGGTCAACGTGCTCCAGCGTGCGCACTACATGCCGCTGTTCTCCCGGATGGGCCGCTACGACGTGGACCTGCTCGAGCGGGCGGCCGAGCGGCGACCGCGCCGGATCGTGGAGTACTGGGCCCACGTCCAGGCGTTCATGCCGGTCGAGCTGTGGCCCGTGATGCGCCACCGGATGGAGTCCTACCGGGAGCGTCGTGGCAAGTGGTGGCCCATCGTCGACACCCGTCCGGGTCTCGAGGACGAGGTGCTGGCCGCGGTCCACGAGCGCGGTCCGGTCACCGCCCGCGACCTCGAGCAGGAGTTCAGCAGCGGCCCCCGGCTCAAGCAGCACTGGGGCTGGAACTGGTCCGAGGCCCGCAAGGTCCTGGACTTCCTGTACATGGTCGGCGACGTCGCGATCGCCGGGCGCAACGACCAGTTCGAGGTGCGCTACGACGTCCCCGAGCGGGTGCTGCCTCCCCACGTGCTGCAGGCGCCGACGCCGTCTCGCGAGGACGCCGACCGGGAGCTGGTGCTCCGGGCTGCCCGGTCCCACGGAGTCGGCACGGCACAGTGCCTCGCCGACTACTACCGCATGCGCGTCCAGCCCGGCGCCGACGGCCCCGGCGCGAAGGCGGCCATCGAGAGGCTCGTGGAGGAGGGTGAGCTGGTGCCGGTGCGGGTCGAGGGCTGGGGTCGTCCCGCGTACCTGCACCGCGACGCGGTACTGCCCCGCAAGGTCGATGCACGGGCCATCCTCAGCCCCTTCGACCCGCTGGTGTGGGAGCGCGCGCGGACCGAGGCCCTCTTCGGCTTCCGCTACCGCATCGAGATCTACGTTCCCGCGGCCAAGCGGCAGTACGGCTACTACGTGCTGCCGTTCCTGCTGGGCGACGAGCTCGTCGGCCGCGTCGACCTCAAGGCAGACCGGAGGGCACGGGTCCTCCGGGTGAAGGCGGCGTACGGCGAGCCCGGGGCGCCCCCCGCGACGGCGGCGGAGCTGGCCGAGGAACTGCGCGAGCTGGCCGCGTGGCTCGACCTCGACGGGATCCACGTGTCCCGCCGCGGTGACCTCAGCGCAGCCCTCACTGCGGAGGTCGGCAGGCTCTGAGGTGCGGCAGGATGGGCTCCATGGGCCACCCCGTGTTCGCACGCGTCTACAGCAATCTGGTCGTGAAGGGCTTCGACCGAGGCGGTGGCGCCGCGTTGCGAGACCGGCTGCTCGCCGGGCTCTCCGGGACGGTCGTGGAGGTGGGCGCCGGCGACGGCGCGAACTTCGCGCACTACCCCGAGGAGGTGACGCACGTGATCGCCGTCGAGCCGGACCCCTACCTGCGCGGCCGGGCGCTCACGGCGGCGGGCCGGGCGGGCGGCCGGTTCGAGGTGCTCAACGGCGACGCCGCAGCACTGCCGGTCGCGGACGACTCGGCCGACGCGGTGGTGTTCTGCCTGGTGCTGTGCTCGGTGGCGGATCCCGCAGCGGCGCTCGCGGAGGCGCGGCGGGTGCTGCGCCCCGGTGGTCGCCTGCTGCTGCTGGAGCACGTGCAGGCGCACCGGCCGGGACTGACCCGGCGGGTCCAGGCAGGCCTGGACGCCACGGTCTGGCCGCGACTGTTCGGTGGCTGCCACGTCGGCCGGGACACCGTGGCCGCGGCGGAGGCAGCCGGGTTCGTCTTCGAGGAGCTGGACCGGTTCGCCTTCCCGGAAGGCTCGCACGCGCCGATGTCGCCCGCCGTCCTGGGGACCGCGCGCCCCACGGGCTGACCGGTTGGGCCGTTGCCCCTCGACGCTGTGGACGGCTGGCTAGGATGGATCGGGCCTCGCTTCGGGGTCGTCACCACCACCACGGGAGTTCTGCGTGTCGCTGCTCGACAAGGTCCTGCGCATCGGCGAGGGCAAGATCCTCCGTCAGCTCGAGTCCATCGTGAAGGCCGTCAACGCCATCGAGGACGACTTCGTCGCGATGAGCGACGAGGAGCTGCGCGGCATGACCGACGAGTTCAAGCGGCGGCTCGCGGCGGGGGAGGAGCTCGACGACATCATGCCGGAGGCCTTCGCGACCGTGCGCGAGGCGGCCAAGCGGGTGCTCGGCCAGCGGCACTTCGACGTCCAGATCATGGGCGGCGCCGCGCTGCACCTGGGCAACATCGCCGAGATGAAGACCGGTGAGGGCAAGACCCTCGTCTCGACCCTGCCGGCCTACCTCAACGGGCTGACCGGCAAGGGCGTCCACGTGGTCACGGTCAACGACTACCTGGCCAAGTACCAGTCCGAGTGGATGGGGCGCGTCCACCACTTCCTGGGCCTGACCACGGACGTGATCCTCTCCGAGATGCGGCCCGACGAGCGCCGGCGAGCCTACGGAGCGGACATCACCTACGGAACGAACAACGAGTTCGGCTTCGACTACCTGCGCGACAACATGGCCAACGCGCTCGAGGACTGCGTGCAGCGCGGGCACAATTTCGCCATCGTCGACGAGGTGGACTCCATCCTCATCGACGAGGCGCGCACGCCGCTGATCATCTCCGGCCCCACGCAGGACGAGGTCAAGTGGTACGGCGAGTTCGCCAAGATCGCGCGCACGCTGGACAAGGACACCGACTACGAGGTGGACGAGAAGAAGCACACCATCTCGATCCTCGAGCCCGGCATCACGAAGGTCGAGGACTACCTCGGCATCGAGAACCTCTACGAGTCGGCGAACACGCCGCTCATCTCGTTCCTGAACAACTCGATCAAGGCCAAGGAGCTGTTCCGCAACGACAAGGAGTACGTCGTCATGAACGGCGAGGTGCTCATCGTCGACGAGCACACCGGCCGGATCCTCTCCGGGCGCCGCTACAACGACGGCCTGCACCAGGCGATCGAGGCCAAGGAGGGGGTGGAGATCAAGGAGGAGTACCAGACGCTGGCCACCATCACCCTGCAGAACTACTTCCGCCTCTACGACAAGCTCTCCGGGATGACCGGTACCGCGATGACCGAGGCCTCGGAGTTCAGCAAGATCTACGACCTCGGCGTGGTGCCGATCCCCACGAACAAGCCGATGGCCCGCATCGACCAGCCGGACCTCGTCTACCGGACCGAGGAGGCCAAGTTCAACGCCGTGGCCGACGACCTGGAGGAGAAGCACCGCAAGGGTCAGCCGGTCCTCGTGGGCACCACGTCGGTGGAGAAGTCCGAGCGGCTCTCGGCCCTGCTGAAGCAGCGCGGCGTCCCGCACACGGTGCTGAACGCCAAGCAGCACGCCGATGAGGCCAAGGTGGTCGCCATGGCCGGTCACAAGGGCGCGGTCACCGTGGCGACCAACATGGCCGGTCGCGGCACCGACATCATGCTCGGTGGCTCGGTGGAGTTCCTCGCCGACCAGGAGCTGCGCAAGCAGGGCCTGGACCCGGTCGAGAATGCCGAGGAGTACGAGGCGGCGTGGCCGGCGACCGTCGAGCGCATCGAGGCACAGGTCAAGGCGGAGCACGACGAGGTCAAGGAGCTCGGCGGCCTCTACGTCCTCGGCACCGAGCGGCACGAGTCCCGGCGGATCGACAACCAGCTGCGTGGACGTTCCGGTCGCCAGGGCGACCCCGGTGAGTCCCGGTTCTACCTCTCGCTCGAGGACGACCTGCTGCGGCTGTTCAACGCCGCCTTCGTCGAGCGCGTGCTGCAGGTGCTCAAGGTGCCCGACGACGTCCCGATCGAGAACAAGTCGGTCACCCGCTCCATCCAGTCGGCACAGGGGCAGGTCGAGGCGCAGAACTTCGAGTCCCGCAAGAACGTCCTGAAGTACGACGACGTGATGAGCCGCCAGCGTGAGGTGATCTACCGCGAGCGCCGTGAGGTGCTGGAGGGGGTCGACCTCCACGAGCAGATCCGGACGATGATCGACGAGGCGGTGGAGACCTACGTCGGTGCCGCCACCGAGGGGTTCCCGGAGGAGTGGGACCTGCCGGCCCTGTGGACGGCCCTCGGGACGCTCTACCCGATCTCGCTGCGCTACCAAGACCTCGAGGAGGAGGCCGGCGGACGCGACGGCCTCGACCGCGACGAGCTCCTCGAGACGCTCAAGGCGGACGCCCAGGCGGCCTACGACCGGCGTGAGCAGGAGATGGGCGAGGACGTGATGCGCGAGCTCGAGCGGCGGGTGCTCCTCTCCGTGCTCGACCGGAAGTGGCGCGAGCACCTCTACGAGATGGACTACCTCCGCGAGGGCATCGGCCTGCGCTCCTACGCCCAGCGCGACCCGCTGGTGGAGTACCAGCGTGAGGGCTTCGACATGTTCAACGCCATGAAGGAGGGCATCCGCGAGGAGACGGTCGGCTACCTGTTCAACCTCGAGGTGCAGGTCGACGAGGAGCCCGCGGACCAGGAGGTCGAGATCCCCGCGGGGATGGAGATCGAGCCGGGACACGAGGGGCACTCGCACCCGCCGATCTTCCGCCCGATCGGCTCCGACCAGCCTGCCGCCCGGCCGGCGGAGCCGCACCTGGAGATCCGTGCGAAGGGCCTCGAGGCGCCGAAGGTGCCCACGAACCTCAGCTACTCGGCTCCGAGCGAGGACGGTGAGGTGCAGACGCGCGGCGAGACGGTGACCAACGTCGACGACCCGTTCGCCGGCGTGAGCCGCAACGCGGAGTGCCCGTGCGGGTCGGGCAAGAAGTACAAGAAGTGCCACGGCGCGCCGGGCGGGCCCACCGGCCTCACCACCCGCGTCAACGGTTAGCCGAACTCGAGGACGGTGCACCGCCACCGCGACTCGATCAGCTCGATCCGCCCGGCGATCGCGCGGGACCGGTGGCCGTGCCGGACGTGCACGCTGAGCTCGGCGACCCCGTCCCGCGGGCGGAACAGGTGCACGCTCCGCACCTGGGCGCGGACGCGGCGCACGCGCAGCTCCCCGGGCACCACCCGCTGGAGGCTGTGGGTGCGCCGGAGCAGGTCGGCATAGACGGAGTCCGTGGTCCAGCGCATCAGCTGGTGCACGCCCCGGTCGCCGCTGATCACCTCCACGACCGCCTGGGCGAGCCGGGCGGCGAACGCCTCGAGCCCGGTCGCCGTGCCGGTGACGACGCTGAGCTCGGGGCGGCGCGGCAGCCCCGGGGCACCCAGCTGCAGTGGCAGGGCACCCTGGTGTGCCGCCATCGGCACGCGCACGCTGTCGACGGGACGCAGCGTGGTGGTGGCCGCGACGCCGGAGGAGGGTGGTCGGATCGCCTGGACGGTCATTGCTGCTCCTGTCGGTCGGGGTGGTGCTGGTCGAGTGCTGGTGGCA
>DASSOK010000024.1:0-60418 GCA_035700665.1 Marmoricola sp. | reverse complement strand
GACCAGCGCGGACGTGCCGGTCCAGTCGTAGGACAGGAACCAGTAGGCGGGTGCGACCAGCACGAAGAACACCGTGCACACCACGAAGATCCAGGCCTCGGCCTTCATCAGGCGTCCTTCCCCTCGTCAGATCCGGGTCGGTGGTCGTGCGGACCGGTGTCCTTGTCGGGGACACCGTGTCCGATCGCGTCGTCGCGTCCCGCGACGTCCGGCGCGTCGGTCGGGGTCGCGGAGTCGCCCAGCGACGGGTTGTCGGCGTACTCCAGCGCCGCGATCTCCGGGTGGTGCAGGTCGAACGCAGGCGACTCCGACCGGATCCGCGGCAGCGAGGCGAAGTTGTGCCGCGGCGGTGGGCAGCTCGTGGCCCACTCCAGCGACCGTCCCCAGCCCCACGGGTCGTCGACCGGCACCAGCGGGGTGCGTCTCGTCTTGTAGAGGTTGAGGAAGAACGGGATCATCGACGAGGCCAGCAGGAACGCTCCCACGGTCGAGATCTGGTTGAGCGTGGTGAACCCGTCGTCGGCGCCGTAGTCGGCATAGCGCCGCGGCATGCCCTCCACGCCCAGCCAGTGCTGGATGAGGAAGGTGGTGTGGAAGCCGATGAACAACAGCCAGAAGTGCACCTTGCCGAGCATCTCGTCCAGCATCCGGCCGGTCATCTTCGGCCACCAGTAGTAGAACCCGGCGAACATCGCGAACACCACGGTGCCGAAGACGACGTAGTGGAAGTGGGCCACCACGAAGTAGGAGTCGGAGACCTGGAAGTCCAGCGGGGGCGAGGCCAGGATGATGCCGGTCAGGCCACCGAACAGGAACGTGACCAGGAAGCCGACGGACCAGAGCATGGGGGTGTCCATGGAGATGGAGCCACCCCACATCGTGCCGATCCAGTTGAAGAACTTCACCCCGGTGGGTACGGCGATCAGGAACGTCATGCCGGAGAAGAACGGCAGGTCGACGGCGCCGGTGACGAACATGTGGTGCGCCCACACGGCCACCGACAGGACCGCGATGCCGACGGTCGCGGCGACCAGGCCGATGTAGCCGAAGACCGGCTTGCGGCTGAACACGGGGAAGATCTCGGTCACGATGCCGAAGAAGGGCAACGCGATGATGTAGACCTCCGGGTGCCCGAAGAACCAGAACAGGTGTTGCCACAGGATCGGACCGCCGTGGGCGGCGTCGAACACGTGGGCGCCGAGGAGCCGGTCGGCTTCCAGCGACAGCAGCGCGCCGGCCAGGATCGGGAACGCGATCAGCACCAGCAGGCTGGTGACCAGGGTGTTCCAGGTGAAGATCGGCATCCGGAACATCGTCATGCCGGGCGCCCGCATGCAGATGATCGTGGTGATGAAGTTGACCGCACCCAGGATGGTGCCCAGACCGGCCATCCACAGGCCCATGATCCACAGGTCCCCGCCCACGCTGGGCGAGCGGACCGCGTCCGACAGCGGCGCGTAGCCGGTCCAGCCGAAGCTGGCCGCGCCCTCGGGGGTCAGGAAGCCGGATGCGGCGATCAGGCCGCCGAAGAGGAACAGCCAGTAGCTGAACATGTTCAGCCGTGGGAAGGCCACGTCGGGTGCGCCGATCTGCAGCGGCATGATGACGTTGGCGAACCCGAAGAACAGCGGCGTCGCGAACAGCAGCAGCATGATCGTGCCGTGCATCGTGAACAGCTGGTTGTAGATCTCGTCGTTGACGACCTGCTGGCCCGGGAACGCCAGCTCCGAGCGGATCAGCAGCGCCATGATGCCGCCGATGAGGAACCACGCGAACGACGTGGTGAGGTACATCTTGCCGATCAGCTTGTGGTCGGTGGTGGTGAGGATCCGGACCACCTGCTGGCCGAGCGTCCGAGTGGGCGCGATCGTCCCGGTGGTGCTGACGGGGTCAGAGACCGCGGTCACTGTGCGCCTCCATTGCTCTCGTCACCGGTCTCGAGACCGGCCTGCTTCTGGGTGTTCTCCGCCCCCAGCTCGAGCCCCGTGCTGCCCTGGGCCGCGAGCTCCTTCATCTTCGCGTCGAACTCCTCCTGCGAGACGACCTTGAGGTCGAAGAGCATCCGCGAGTGGTAGACGCCGCAGAGCTCCGCGCAGCGACCGGCGAAGGTGCCTTCGCGGGTGGGCGTCACCGAGAACTTGTTGCTCCGGCCGGGCAGCACGTCGAGCTTGAACAGGAAGTCCGGCACCCAGAAGGAGTGGATCACGTCGGGGCTGCGCAGCGTGAACGTGACCTCCTTGTCCTTCACCAGGTAGAGCGTCGGCGGCTCGGCGGTGGTGCCGATCTCGTGCACGGTCTGGCCGCCCAGCGCCGGCACGTCGGTGTAGTTGAACGTCCATGACCACTGCTGGCCGACCACCGTGACCTCCGCGTCCGGCTCGGCCGCCTGGTGGAACACCTTGTCCTGGGTCTGGACGGTGAAGAAGAAGAAGGTGATCACCATCATGATCGGCGCGACGGTGTAGAGGATCTCGATCGGCAGGTTGTAGCGCGTCTGCACCGGGACCTCGGCGTCGCTGCGCCGGCGGTAGGCGGTGATGGCGTAGACGATCAGGCCCCAGACCAGGATGCCGGTGAGGATGGCCGCCAGCCACGCCCACTGCCACAGGTCGTAGATGTGCTGGGCTTCCTTGGTGATCGGGACCGGCATGGCGAGGCGCTCGATCTGCGACTTGCCCTCTGCCTCGCAACCACTCAGGAACAGCAGCGCGACGCCGGAGCCGGCGCCGAGCGCGAGATTCCGCGCACGCTTGGGGAGTTCCAGACCCACGAACGAGCCCTCTCTCTTGACCGAACACCACTGGGGAGCCAACACGCCGAACCCTACTACTGAGTCAGGACGAAGACGCGAACAGGTGGCCATGTCGGGCGCGGACACCAGCCGTGCCCGGGCAGGCACTAGGTTCACCGGCGTGGAACGTCCCGTTTCGTCGTACCTGGACAGCGCGTCGGGTGAGCCGCTGCACCCGGCGGCGTACGACGTACTGCAGCGCGCGCTCGAGCAGGGGTACGCCGACCCGCGCCGGCTGCACGGCCCGGCCCGGACGGCGCGGCTGCTCCTCGACAATGCCCGGGCCGCGGTCGCCGACAGCCTCGGCGTGCGCCCGGACGAGGTGACGTTCACACCGAGCGGTACCCATGCGGTGCACCTGGGCATCCTCGGGCTGCTCGCCGGCGCAGCCCGCTCCGGCAAGCGGCTGCTCGCCTCCTCGGTGGAGCACTCGTCGGTGCTGCACGCCGGCCGCTGGCACCAGGAGCGCGGCGGCGTCTTCGACACCGTGCCGGTCGACCCGACGGGCCGCGTCACTCTCGCGGCGCTCGAGGACGCTGGCCCCGCCGCCGTGCTGGCCCTGCAGAGCGCCAACCACGAGGTCGGCACGCTCCAGCCGGTGGCGGAGGCGGCCGGGCTTGGCATCCCGGTCTTCGTGGACGCCTGTGCCTCCGGCGGGCGGCTGCCGCTCCCCGATGGCTGGGCGACCGCCGCGCTCTCCGCACACAAGTGGGGCGGTCCCGCCGGCGTCGGCGTGCTGCTGGTACGCAAGGGCGCGCGGTGGCGCAACCCCTTCCCGGCCGACGACCGGGCCGACGAACGTGGCACCGGGATGGAGAACGTGCCGGCCGCGCTCGCCGCTGCCGCTGCGCTGCAGGCGGTGGTCGCCGAGCGGGACACCGTCAACGCCCGGCAGCACGCGCTGGTCGCCAGGATCAGGGCCGCGATCGCGCGGATCCCGGACACCGAGGTGGTCGGCGACCCCGACGAGCGGCTGCCCCACCTGGTCACCTTCTCCTGCCTGTACGTCGACGGCGAGGCGCTGGTCACCGAGCTGGACCGCCACGGGTTCGCGGTGGCGTCGGGCTCGGCGTGCACGTCGAGCACCCTCGAGCCCAGCCACGTGCTGGCGGCGATGGGCGCCCTGACCCACGGCAACGTCCGGGTCTCGCTGTCCCGCGACACTTCCGAGGCGGAGGTCGACCGACTGGTCGCCGTACTGCCCGACGTCGTGGCGGGGATCAGGGCGCGCGTGGGTGCGCCGTGAGCACCGCGGAGCTCGAGCCGGAGCTGGTGCTGGACTGCCGCGGCATGCTGTGCCCGCGCCCGATCATCGAGCTCGGCCGGCGCATCGGCGAGGTCTCCCCCGGCGGCACCGTCGCGGTGCTGGCCGACGACCCGGCGGCCGCAGCAGACGTGCCCGCGTGGTGCCGCATGCGAGGACAGGAGTATCTCGGCGCGGACACCCGTGGCGGCGTGCCGGCGTACCTCGTCCGGCGCGTCAGCTGAGCTGCTTGCGCACCTCGGCGCCGGCCTCGTCGCCGTACGACGCCGCGACCCGCGCCGCGAACTCCTCGGCGGTGAAGTCGTACTCCTGGGTGCCGACCGTCTCCACGACGTAAGCCGCGATCGTGCAGCCGACCTGGCAGGCGCGCTCGAGGCTGGCCCCCCACTCCAGCGCGGCGATGAACCCCGCCCTGAAGGCATCGCCGACACCGGTGGGCTCCACCGCCTGGACCCCGGACACGGCCGGGACCTCGATGGCCTCCTCGCCCTGGCGCAGCACCCGGACGCCGTCCTTGCCCAGCGTGATCACCTGGATGCCGACCCGGTCCAGGATCTCCTCGGAGCTCCAGCCGGTCTTGTTGGCGATCAGGTGGGACTCGTACTCGTTGGAGAACAGCAGGGCAGCGCCGTCGACGAGCTTGCGGATCAGGGCCCCGTCGCCGAAGGCCAGCTGTTGCCCGGGGTCGGCGATGAACGGGTAGCCCTTCTGCCGGCACTCGTCGCTGTGCCGGACCATCCCGTCGGGGTCGTCCGGCCCCACGAGAACGTAGTCCGGCGCGCCGACGCGCTCCACGATCGGTCCCAGCTCGACCAGTCGCGCCTCGCTCATCGCGCCGGGGTAGAAGGAGGCGAACTGCGCCATCGTCGTGTCGGTGGTGCACACGAACCGGGCAGTGTGCTTGTCCTCGGAGATCCGCACCGAGGAGCAGTCGACCCCGTGGCGCTCCAGCCAGCTCTGGTAGTCGCGGAAGTCCTCGCCCGCGGCGCCGACGAGCACCGGCCGGACACCGAGCCGGGCCAACGCGAAGCAGATGTTCGGACCGCAGCCGCCGCGGCGGATCTCCAGGTCCTGCACGAGAAAGCTGACCGAGAGCTTGTCGAGCTGTTCGACGACCAGGGAGTCGGCGAACTTGCCCTCGAAGGTCATCAGGTGGTCGGTGGCGATGGAGCCGGCGATGAGCAGCGACATGGGTGCCTCGGGGTTCGGGGACGGGCCTCGGGCCACCGTCCCACGGTCCGTCGGACCAGACCAGTCGGGTGACACTGAACACTACCGTCCGGTACTCGTAGGAGTACCCACCGGTAGCACCTACCGTCGGCGACATGAGCTACCAGCGACTCGCCTACGACGACCAGGACAGCACCCTGCAGATGCAGGCCGACTGCGTCGCCTGCGCCACCCGGCTCCCCCGCCCGCGCACCGCGGTCGACGTCTCGGCCGTGCTCGCGGAGCCGCCGTCGCTGGAGTACGACGACTTCCCGGTCGACCAGCCGAAGCGCGCCATCACCGTGAGCGAGGCGGCCGCCCACCTGGCGTCACGGCTGCACCTGCACCTGGACTGACCTTCGACCAGCTGAGCCTTCCTTCAAAGGCGACGACGCCCCCGGCCACAAGCCGGGGGCGTCGCTGTGTCTGAAGCCTCGATGCTCAGCGGACCAGGCGTGCCTGGCACAGGCTCGGCTCGACGAGCGGCTGCAGGTCGGTCACGGCGAGGTCCGAGCCGATCTGCTCGAGCACGCCGCGCATCAGGCCCAGGTGCAGGGAACACACCACGTCCTGGTGGTCCTTCGCGACGTCCAGGAACGGACAGTGACTGATGTCGACGCGGACGCCGTCGTGGTCCTCGTGCACGTGGGAGTCGAAGCCCACCTCGGCCAAGGTGTCCACGAGGGAGCCGAGCCCGGGCTCCTCCGCGGTGGCTCGCTTCCTGCTCGGACTGTCGCCGGAGCGCCCGGCCAGCTCCCCTCCCCAGGCGCGGCCCGCTCGCTCCGCCACACCTGCAGGGTCGCTCGCCTGGAGGCGCAGGGCGTCGGTGAGCATCTCCGAGAGCACCCGGTAGCGCCGATCCGCGACGTCGGGCGCCGCGGGCACGGCGTCGTACAGCACCCGCGGACGACCGGGCACGGCACGGTCCTCGCGGTGCCGCCCCACCAGTCCGGCGGCAGCCAGCGCGTCGAGGTGGAACCTGGCGGAGTTGGCATGGACGCCGAGCCGCATCGCCACCTCGGCGGCGGTGAGCCGGGTCGCCGCGTCCTGGAGCAGCTCCAGGACGCGTGCCCGCGTCGGCCCCAGGCGCGGCGTGCTGGTCGGTGCCATCGACCCCTCGCCTACCGGTCCCGCCGGGCGCGGTGCTGCTCGTGCTCGGTGCACCTGCTGAGCCACTGGCCGCCGTTGGTGGTGACCCACGCGATGCTCGGCAGCTCCCGGCAGTCAGGCGGCTGCGGCGCGTCCGTCGCGGGCGGCTCGAGGTCCAGGTCGTGCGCGACGATCTGCTCGCCGAGCCACCGGACGGCGTCGACGCCCAACTGCAGCCCGACGCCCGGAGCGACGAGGAGCGGGACCACCCGTCGGCCGCGGCCCTGCCACTCCGCCGACCAGCGCGAGGCCAGTCGCCACGCGGAGGTCGAGATCGGTCCACCCGTCACGTCCACGGGGTACCCCCACTCGCGCACCGTGTCGCTGGGCGAGCTCCCGCCGCGCAGCTCGTCGACGAGCAGCGTGCGCAGGACCTTGGCGTCCCCGATGTCGATCCCGTGCATCCAGAACGCCTCGAAGAGCACCTTCCGGACCGGACCGGCGACGTGAGCGGCATACCCCTCCGCGTAGGCCGCCACCGAGGCCCGCGTCTCCGGCACGAACCCGGAGAGGTCGTAGGGAAGCAGCTCGCCAGGGAGGAGCATCGCGACCACGCGGTCCATCTCGGCCGGCAGCGACTCGAACTCGCGGACCCGGTCTGCCGCCGGCCGCACCCGACGCGGGGCGTGCTCGACGGCGCGCCAGTCCACCGCCATCCCGGCAGCGGACAGCACGGCCGCCCGGCGGAAGGCGAGGTAGCTCCACGGGCAATTGAAGTCGCCGTACACCACGATCGGCTCCTCCGGCTCCACGGCCCGGAGGGAGCGCACCTCCGCGCGCGGAGCCGGCCCGGTAGGGGCGGGCCGATCGAGCAGTGCGGCGCTCATGACGGCGAGCCGCCAGGACCCGTCCGACCGATCCGGACCCGCCAGGTCTCGGGTCCCTGCTCCAGCGGCTCCCACTCGAACTCCCCCGCGTGCTCGGCGGCGAACTGGTAGTAGAGCGGCTTCGGGTCGTGGTCGTTGACCAGCTCGAACGACTCCCCGTGGTGCAGCGATCCGTAGGTCTCGAAGATGAGCTGGTGGCGGCGGGCCGGGGCCTCGGCGCGGACATCGAGCTGCTGGGTCATCGCGGTCTCCTCGTGTGTGTGCGGACACCTCCGTTTTTACAATCTTTTTGGATATACCGCAAGGGCTTCAGGGACCTCGAGACAAACGAGGCGGCACCCCCCGATGGGGATGCCGCCTCGGCGTCTGTGGTGGTGGGCGCTCAGTGGAAGCTGTCGCCGCAGGCGCAGGAGCCGCTCGCGTTGGGGTTGTCGATCGTGAAGCCCTGCTTCTCGATGGTGTCGACGAAGTCGATGGTCGCGCCGTTGAGGTAGGGGACGCTCATCCGGTCGACCACGACCTCCACACCGTTGAAGTCGGTGATCGCGTCGCCGTCGAGGTCACGCTCGTCGAAGAAGAGCTGGTAGCGCAGGCCGGAGCAGCCACCGGGCTGCACCGCGATCCGCAGGCGCAGGTCGGTGCGCCCTTCCTGCTCGAGCAGGCTCTTCACCTTCGCGGCAGCGTCGTCGCTCAGGTTGATGCCGTCGGTGCGGGGCGTGGTGGCCTGCTCGGTCATGGTGCTCTCCCAGATCGGTGCTCGGGTTTGTCCTTCTCGCAGGATCAATGGTCGCACACCTCCGGTTATTCCGGGGGCCCGACGGGCGATCGGGCGTGGTCACCGCCCCCAGGTCCGGGCCACCCGCTCGGCCAGGTCGGCCAGTCCGGCGGCCGGCTCACCGAGGGCGCGCTCCTCGCCGAGCAGCTCGACCATGGAGTACGCCGACTCGACTCCGAGCGCGCGCGTCTCCCGGCCGCCGATCTCGACCCGTCCGGCGAGGACGATGCAGGGCGCCAACGCCTCGACGGCCAGCTGTGCCACGCCGTACGGCACCTTGCCGGCGCGCGAGGAGAAGTCGAAGGCGCCCTCCCCCGTGACGACGACGTCCGCGCCGCGCAGCCGGTCCGGCAGCCCGACCGCCCCAGCGACCAGGTCCACGCCGGGCTCGCGACGGGCGCCCAGCAGGAGAAGCGCAAAGCCGATGCCGCCCGCCGCCCCGGCACCCTTCCCGGCGGCCAGCTTGCGGTCGGTCAGCTCGGCGAGCCGCTGCAGCCGGCCGTCGACGACGAGCAGCTCCTCCTCGGAGAGTCCCTTCTGCGGGCCGAACGTCTTGGTCGCCCCGACGATGCCGAGCAGCTGGTGCTCGACGTCGGCGGCCATCACCAGCTCGACGCCCTCGAGGCGCGCACGTGCCGGTGCGAGGTCGACGGCCGTGAGACCGGCGAGACCCGCGGGACCGGCAGTCAGGCTGGCCCCCGCCGCCGTGGCACCGAGCGCCGCCAGCAGCCCTGCGCCGCCGTCGTTGGTGCCGCTGCCGCCGAGCCCGACGACGACCTTGCGCGCCCCTCCGTCGACCGCCCTCAGGACCAGCTCGCCCACCCCGGCGGAGGTGGCGTCCATCGGACGGCGCTCCTCCGGCCCGGACAGGTGGAGGCCGACGGCCTGGGCGCTCTCCACGTAGGCCGTCTCGCCCACCCTGAGCACGGTCGCCGGGACCGGCTCGCCGAGCGGCCCGGTGACCGTCGTGGCCAGGAGCTCGCCACCCAGCGACGCGTGCAGCACGTCCACGAAGCCCGGCCCCCCGTCCGACATCGCCACGAGGTCGAGCTCGGTGTCGGGCGCGCGGCGGGCCCAGCCCGCGGCGATCGCCTGCGCCGCCTCCACAGCGGTCAGGGTGCCCGCGAATTTGTCTGGAGCGATGACCACGCGCATGACAGCATCCTGCCGTGGAGCCGCCCGAGGTGATGATCCGCCCGATGCGCCCCGACGACGTGGCGGCAGCCGAGCGGCTCTCCGACGCGGCGTTCCGTGTGCTCGAGGGCTCGCCGATGGGCGGCGGGAGGTCGCCGGAGCGGCAGCTGATGTGGCACGCCCGGACCGCGCACCTGCTCGAGACCGACCCGGCCGGGTGCTGGGTGGCGGAGCGGGGACAGGAGCTGGTCGGCTTCGCCACGTCATTCCGCCGCGACCTGGTGTGGTTCCTGTCCACCTACGCCGTGCTCCCCCACCTGCAGGGAATGGGGTTGGGCCGGACCCTGCTCGAGACAGCGATGAAGCACGGCGACAGCTGCCTGCGGGCGATGCTGTCGGCGAGCGACGACCCGAAGGCGTTCCGGCGCTACCGGCAGGCCGGCTTCACGATGCATCCCCAGATGTACCTGCGAGGCCGCGTCGACCGCAGCGCCATCCCGGCGATCTCCCACGTGCGCGAAGGCTCGGACGCCGACGTGCACCTCCTCGACTCGCTCGACCGCGCTCGGCGCGACGCCGCGCACGGCCCCGACCACGAGGTGCTGCTGCGGCAGTTCCGGCTGGTCGTCACCGACCGCTCGACGGGGCAGGGGTATGCCTACCTCGACGCCCACGGTGAGGTGGCCCTGCTCGCGGCCAGTGATCGTCGTACGGCTGCACGACTGCTGTGGGAGGCGGTCGCCTCCGCACCCGAGGACACCGAGTGGACCCTGCCGCACGTCACCGCCGCGAACCACTGGGCCATCGACGTGGGCCTCGCCGCCCGCCTGGACGTGCACACCTCCGGTTTCCTCGCCCTGCGCGGCATGAAGCCGCCGGCGCCGTACATCCACCACGGCGCGCTGCTGTAGGGATCCGCTGTGACGTTGCGCCGCGCTGCGATGCCGTCCGCAGGCAGCCGGCCGATTCAGACGTGCCGACGACATCACAGCTGGTTCTCCACAGGGCCGCGGACAGCACTGGTTGCCGCCTTCGCGTGCCGACCACGATGTCGGGATGACGACCGGGGAGTGGAAAGCGAGCTGTGCGCCTCCGTCTGACCTTGTCGCACCCGTGCCGGTGGGCGACCCGGCCGGGCCGACCCGGGGCCAGGCCGCCGGGCGCAAGTGGCGGCAGACGTCACGCGGGTTGTACGTCCCCGCCACCGTCACCGACGACGTGGTGGAGCAGCGGATCATGGAGCAGGCCAGCCGGCTGCCTGAGGGCGGTGCCATCACTGGATGGGCAGCGCTGCGGCTCGCCGGGGGCAACTACTTCGACGGTTTGGAGGCTGACGGGAAGACGCGCGTGCCTGTGCCGCTCGCTGTCGGCCAGGGTTCCGGCATGCGGTCCGGCCGTGGGGCGGTGGTCTCGTCCGAGCCTCTGCCCGCGGACGCCGTACGCGAGATCGCCGGCATCCCGTGCGTGCGCCCGGTCCGTGCGCTCTTCGACGAGGTACGACGGCTGGGGGACGTCCGGGAGGGTTGCGTCGCGATCGACATGGCCGCCGCCGCGCGACTGGTCGCGATCTGGCAGCTGAGCGACTTCCTGCACGAGCATCGCTCATGGCGCCGCTCCCGCATCGTCGACGGCGCCTTGTGCCTGGCGGATGAGAGGAGCCGCTCCCCCGCCGAGCCGAGGATGCGCAACATCTGGATCCTGGATGCCGGCCTCCCGGTGCCGCGGTCCAACCGGCCAGTGTTCGATCTCGAGGGCAACCACCTGGGCACACCCGATCTCCTGGACGTGACGGCTGGTGTGGTCGGCGAGTACGACGGCGCCGTGCACCTCAAGACGAGCAAGCGTGGCAAGGACATCGCGCGCGAGGAGCGGTTCCGTTCGGCCGGGCTCGAGTACTTCACGGTCGTCGGCTCGGACCTGCACGACATCGACCTGGTCGTGCGGCGCATGCAGCGCACGCGGGAGCGCTCCTTGCAGACAGGTCGGGAGCGCAGGTGGACCACCACGGCTCCACCGGGATGGGAGGAGGAGCTCACCTACGGCGAGGAGCTCCGCTTCCGCGCCTGGCAGCGCCAGCTCGACGGCCTTGAGCCGCTGTGATGCGGTCCGCATGCAGTGGGGGCATGCGGACCTGCGCACGGCATCACAGCGTCTCGCCGGGCCTCGACGTCGCTGGTCGGACGGGCGCGGCTGGTGCCCATGACGCGTGGAAGGATGCCGCCATGACCAGTGTCGACCTGCCACTGCTTCCGCTCGGGAAGGGTGCCGACCTGTCGTCGGAGCGGGGCGTGGAGTGTCCCGGGGACCTGCCCGCCGCCTCGGATCCCGCGCTGGTCGAGCGAGCGAGGGCCGCGAAGGAGCGGCTGGGCGAGCGGGTGTTCGTGCTGGGCCACCACTACCAGCGCGACGAGGTGGTCGCCTTCGCGGACGTGACCGGCGACAGCTTCAAGCTGGCCAGGGATGCGGCCGCGCGGCCTGAGGCGGAGTTCATCGTCTTCTGCGGCGTGCACTTCATGGCCGAGTCCGCCGACATCCTCACCACGGCCAACCAGAAGGTCGTGCTGCCAGACCTCGCCGCGGGCTGCTCGATGGCAGACATGGCGCGGCTCGCCCAGGTGGAGGATGCCTGGGACGCGCTGGCCGATGCGGGCGTGGCGGAGGAGGTCGTGCCGGTCACCTACATGAACTCCTCGGCCGACATCAAGGCGTTCTGCGGCCGCAAGGGCGGCGTGGTGTGCACCTCCTCCAATGCCGATGTGGCCCTGGAGTGGGCGTTCGCGCAGAAGCCGGACGCGAAGGTGCTGTTCCTTCCCGACCAGCACCTCGGCCGCAACACCGCCGTACTCAAGCTCGGCCTCGCACTCGACGACTGCGTCGTGTGGAACCCGCTGCTGCCCGGCGGCGGGCTCGGCGCCGAGGAGCTCCGCGCGGCGAAGGTGATCCTGTGGAAGGGGCACTGCTCCGTCCACGGCCGGTTCTCCCCCGACGTGGTCGACGAGCTGCGCGCGGCAGACCCCGCCATCAACATCCTCGTCCACCCGGAGTGCCGTCACGAGGTGGTCACCAAGGCAGACCTGGTGGGCTCGACGGAGTTCATCATCAGGACGATCGAGGCGGCTCCCGCCGGCTCCGCATGGGCGATCGGCACGGAGCTCAACCTGGTGAAGCGGCTGGCGGACGCGCACCCGGACAAGCGGATCGTGTTCCTCGACCGGACCGTCTGCTACTGCTCGACGATGAACCGGATCGACCTGCCGCACCTGGTCTGGGCACTCGAGTCCCTCGCGGCGGGTCAGCTGGTCAACGCCATCGAGGTGGAGCCGGAGACGGCGAAGCACGCGCAGGTGGCGCTGCAGCGGATGCTCGACCTCCCGGCACGCACCGTGCGCTGAGCGAGGTCAGCGAGCGACCACGCGGTTGGACCGCGCCGAACCGGCCGAGATGCCGACCTTGTTGAGCGCGGCGACCTGGAAGCGGTAGCTGCCACGCGGCAACCGCATCACGAGTCGGCGTTGGGCGGGCGTCGCCGTACGGGTCACCCGCGCCGCGACGGTGCCGCGGGCGCTGAGCCGCAGCGCCGTCACCCGGTACGACGTGATGCGGGCGCCCCCGTTGCTGAGCGGTGCCGCCCAGGCCGCCGTGGCGGTGCTCAGACCGCCTGATGCGCCGGACCTGGCCCAGCGGATCCGCGGCGCCGTCGGCCGAGTGGGTCGTGACGTGGTGAACCGCCTGCTCAGGACTGCACCCGCGCCATCCGCGTTCACTGCGCGGACGCTGACCGTGTGGCCGGTCGAGCCCAGCAGGCGGCTGAAGGTGTAGCTGGGCGAGCTCAGGGAGACCCTGGTCCAGGACCTGCCGTCCCGACGCACCTCGTAGCGGGTCAGCGCCGAGGCGCCGGAGTGGCTAGGCGCCTTCCACACCACCGTGAGCGTGGTCGCCGACCGACGGGACAGGGCCAGACCGCTGACGGGCCCCGGCGTGGCGGTGAGCGTGCGCACGTCGACCGATGCGACCGGACCCCAGCCGGCGGCGTTGCCGGCACTGACCTCCACGGTGTGGACGGTGTCCGGCGCGAGCCCCCTGATCGTCGCAGAGTCGCTCGTGGCAGGGACCTCCTGGACGCTCGTCCCGCTGGTGATGCGGTATCGGTCGATCGCAACGCCACCGTCATCGGCCGGTGGCTGCCACGAGACGGTCACCGATGCCGGGGTGACGGACTCGGCGGTCAGTTGCTCCGGTGATCCCGCCGGGCCGGGCATGGTGGCCGTGACAGCCACCGGGAGGCTGCTGCCGGTCGCGTTGCTCGCGGTGACGGCGAAGGTGTAGCTCTGTCCGGGCGCCAGGCCGGCGACGCGATGGCTGCGGGTGGTGGCCGCGAGCGTCGCGCTGGACGGCAGGTCCGAGGTGACGTCGTACCGCGTCACCGGGCTGCCACCGTCCGAGGTGGGCGGCGACCAGGTGACGGTGGCCGAACGTCCGTCTGCGGCGGGCGCCACCTGCACGCCGGTGGGCGTTCCCGGGGTCGTCGACGCCGTACGGGCGGCGCAGGTGCTGGTCACGTCGACCGTGTAGCTCCCCCGCGTGCCGTAGTCGCTGTAGCCGTCGGCACGCGGGTCGCCCTGGCCGACACCCTCGATGCCGATCCGGTAGCTCCCGGGACCGGCGTCACCGGTGAACTGGGCGTCCAGGCCGACCAGCGTGTCGTCCGGCTGCTGGACCGCCGGCGGGTCCACGTCGGCGAGGACCGCCCCGGTGCCACTCAGCACGCGCATCCGGATGTCCAGGTTCGGCCCGCTGTCCACCACGGCGGCCACGACGGCGAGCTGTCCGATGCACGCCTGCTCGAAAGTGAACCAGTCGACGTCGTCACGGGTGGTGATGGTGCCGGCGACCTGCCCGGAGGCCGGCACGATGGTGCCGAGGTCCGCGGTGTCGGGATGGTCGTCGGTGCGGAGCGCCACGCCGTTCGACGTCATCACGGCGTAGTCGTCCTGCCTGTTGTCGGCGCCCGAGTACTCACCCTGGTCGAACTGGCTCAGTGGCGCCCAGCCCGAGCCCATGATCGGCTGCCACACCCCCTGGCCGGCGTAGTACGACGGTCCACCCACGACTCCGTCGTGAGCCAGGCCGAGCGTGTGGCCGACCTCGTGAGAGATGGCGTCCGCCATCACCTGCGGGTCGTCGTAGGACAGGTCGCCGAACACCAGGGCCGGCTGGTAGCTGGTCGGGCCGGCGAGCTGGTCGAAGACATCGACGTAGGCGATGCCCGAGCACCTGCTGCCGCAGATCTTCTGCGGTGCCTCCGGGTCGTCCGTGAGGGCCACGTGCATCCCGAACTGGCCGTCGCTCGACGTCGTGCGCGTCAGCTCCCCGGAGCCGGGGTCCGCGGTCGTGACGTCCACGTCGAGCGCCGCGAAGTCCTCGGCGACGCGCTGCCAGATCTGCTGGACCTGCGCGAGCTCCTCGGCACTGAAGGCTGCCGAGGTGTCCAGGCTCCAGCCGGCGTACTCCCGCGCCGTGAGGGCGTACTGGTCGTTCCACCCGGTTCCCGACACCAGGGTGCCGTCGAAGTCGAGGAAGATCACCCGGTCGGCACCGGGCCGGCTGTGCAGCGCGAACGTCTGGTCGAGCGGCAGGGCCGCGGCGGCGACGGCCGGCGGCTCGTCCGGTGCGGGCGCCACGTCCTCGAGGTGGGACAGCCGGCCCGTCGAGTCGACGCGGGCGGTGTGGTCGCCGGCGAGGATCGCGGTCAACCGCGTCGGGGACATCCGGTTCAGCTGGGCCACGCGCGGCAGCTCCTTGCCGAGGGCCCTGATCGCTGCCTTGCCACCGACTGGACCGCTGAGCCGGAGACCGTCATCACGGCCCGGGCCGGGCGCCGCGGAGGCACCGATGGGTGCGGTCCCCAGTGTGGTGACGACGAGCAGCGCGCTGAGCAGCAGCCCCCGGACTCGCATGTGTCCCCCACACCATGGTCAGATCCCGAGCACGGGCACGGTGCCCGCCAGCAGGGTAGGACCGCATCGGGCCACGAGGGGACAAAACGGCAGAACCGGTCACCGGCCTTCTGGCGGCCCGCGACGACCGGCGTCCCTCGCCGTACCGCCTAGAGCGGGAGGTCCCAGAGCGGCAGCCAGCGGCTGGTGTCGTCCTCCAGGGGCAGGTCGGACTGCACCGCGTCGCGCACCTGGCGCTCGAGCAGCGCGTCGCGCTGCTGGTTGCCGGTCGGGGCGAAGGGATAGAAGGTGCCCTGCTTGTAGAGGTAGACGAGGTACGCCGGCGCGTCGGCGGCCGACCGGAAGGCCACGACCGAGCAGAGCAGACCGGAGCCGTAGCCGTCGGTCTCCAGCGACGCGTTGACAGCGTGCAGGTCGGTGACCAGTGAGCCGACGTCGGGCGGGTCGGTGCGCACGGTCAGCCAGGTGTAGCCGAACTGGTCCATCGTGGACTGCATGCGCGGCCCGGCGTCGAGCCCGACCAGCGCGGAGGCCTCGCTCGCCGTCTCGAGCGCACCGCGCCCCTGCGCAGCGCGGTAGCAGACCGAGCCGGCGCCGGTGACGGTGAAGCCGAGCGCGGTCTGCAGCGAGATGGCGGCGCCGGGAAGCGCGAACAGCTGGTCGAGCTTCGGCGGCTTCGGCCGGCTACCGCCGCGCAGGACGTCCCAGAAGCCCACGCTCACGCACCGGGCAGGCCGGGCGCCGCCGGGCCGTCCAGCGGCCGGTCGAGCTCGGCCGCGATCCGGGCCAGCTGGTCGAGCCGCTGCTCCAGCGACGGGTGCGTCGAGGTGATGGTGCTCCAGGAGAGTCCCGCGACGGCCGGGGCGAAGAAGAAGGCGTTCATCGCCGAGGACGCCCGCAGGTCGCGCTGCGGGGTGGCGGCGATCTCACCGGAGATCTTCTGCAGGGCCGACGCGAGCGCGGCCGGCTTCTGGGTCAGGTAGGCGCCGGACCGGTCGGCGCACATCTCGCGGTAGCGGGACAGCAACCGGGTCAGCAGGAAGCTGATCGCGTAGACGACCAGGCTGACCACGAGCATCACCAGCCAGATCGGCAGGCCGCTGCTGTTGTTGTTGTCGCGCCGGCCGCCGCCGAACATGGCGCCGTACTGCGACCCGCGGGTCAGCATCCCCGCGATGATGCCGGCGCTGGCGGCCACCGTCATCACCAGCACGTCGCGGTGGGCGACGTGCGACAGCTCGTGCGCGAGGACGGCCTCGAGCTCCTCGGGAGTGAGCATCCCGCGGATGCCGCGGGTCACGACGACCACAGAGCGGTCCGGCGAGCGCCCGGTCGCGAACGCGTTGGGGATGGCGAGGTCGGAGACGCCCACCCGGGGCATCGGCATGTCGGCCATCGTGGCGAGCCGCTGCACCATGCCGTAGAGCTGCGGGTCCTCCTCCGGCGTGATCTCGTAGGCCCGCATCGCGCGCATCGCCGACTTGTCGGAGTTGTACCACTGGTACCAGGCGATGCCGAGGCCGATCACCGCGATGATCGGTGCGTAGCCCGGCGGCAGGATCGCCATCACCGCCACGATGAGCGCAACGAACAGCGCCCCGAGCAGGAACATCACCAGCGTCATCCGCGCGGTGAGGCCGGTGTCCTTGATGAACCTGCTGTGTGCCATCGGTGAGCTCGTCGGTCCTTCGTCAGCCGGGGATGAGGCCGTCGTCGGCCAGCATCTCGCGCACCTCGTCGAGGGTGGCGTCGCTGGGCGGCAGGATCAGGTCGGAGTCCTCGAGGGAGTCGTCCGCCAGCCGGCTGCCCGAGGTGCGCACCGCCTCGAGGAGCTCGTGGAGGGCACTGCGGAAGGTGTCCTCGTCACCGCCCTCGACGGCGGACTCGACCAAGCTGTCGAGCCCGTTGAGGGACTCCACGTCGCTCTCCGAGAGCTCGAACTGGCCCTCTCCGAGGATGCGGACGATCATGCCTGCTCACCCTTCCGCTCGGCGACTGTGTCGGACCGGGCGGCGCCCTGGTCGTCGTCCGGCGCGTTGATGGCCTGCGGGGTGCTGCTCTTGAGCGCGGCCAGCTCGGCCTCGACGTCGGCGCCCGAGCTCATCGATTCGAGCTCGCGGGCGATGTCGTCGCCGCCGCCGATCGAGGTCGCGTCGTCGAGCGCACCGGAGGAGATCAGCTCGTCGATCGCGCCCGCGCGGGCCTGCATCTGCTGGGTCTTGTCCTCCGCCCGCTGGATCGCCATGCCGACGTCGCCCATCTCCTCGGAGATCCCGGAGAAGGCCTCGTTGATGCGTGTCTGGGCCTCGGCGGCGGTGTACGTCGCCTTGATGGTCTCCTTGCGGGTCCGGAATGCCTCGACCTTCGCCTGCAGCCGCTGGGAGGCGAGGGTCAGCTTCTCCTCCTCGCCCTGGAGCTGCGCGTGCTGGGCCTGCAGGTCGGTGATCTGCTGGGTGAGCCCGGACTTGCGGGTCAGCGCCTCGCGGGCGAGGTCCTCGCGGCCCATGGTGAGCGCCTTCTGCGCCTGGTCGTGCAGCTTCTTCGACTGCGCCTCGAGCTGGTTGACCTGGAGCTCGACGCGCTTGCGGCTGGTGGCGACGTCGGCCACGCCGCGTCGTACCTTCGCCAGCATCTCGACCTGGCGCTGGTAGCTGTAGTCGAGGGTCTCGCGCGGGTCCTCGGCCTTGTCGAGGGCCTTGTTGGCCTTGGCCCGGAAGACCATGCTGATCCGCTTCATCAGGCTCATGGGCTGAGCGCTCCTTCTCGTCGGTGCACGTCGGTGGACCGACGCGAGCCGGCCTGTCCTCAACCTACCCAACGGCAGAAGGATGAGGCGAGGGATCGACGGGTAGCCTTCGGATCGTTCCCCCGCCCGCTCGAGCTCGATGAGGCACGCGTTGTTCCGGAAGACCAAGGAAGCACCCGAGACCGCTCCGGTCGTGGACAAGCCCCAGGGCAAGGGGCGGCCGACCCCCAGCCGCAAGGAGGCCGAGGCGGCCAGGCGCGAGCGAGCCCGGGCCGGGATGGACAAGAAGACGGCCAAGCGGGTGCTGCGCGACCGGCAGGCGGAGCGCAACCGGATGATGCGCGAGGGCATGAAGCGCGGCGACGAGAAGTACCTGATGCCGCGTGACCAGGGCCCCGTGCGCCGCTACATCCGCGACTGGGTGGACGCGCGGCTCTCCTTCACCGAGTTCCTGCTGCCGATGCTGCTCGTCATCATGCTGCTGCAGTGGTCGGGCAACGACGCGCTGATGAGCTTCGGCAACGGGCTGTGGACCGCCTCGATCTTCCTCATCCTGGTCGACCTCTTCTGGATGAGCTACCGGCTGCGCCGCGACCTCCGCGCCAAGTTCCCCGACGAGAGCCACAAGGGCGCGTTCTTCTACGCGGTGCTGCGCTCGCTGCAGCTGCGGTTCATGCGGCTGCCGAAGCCGCGGGTGCGGATCGGCGGCAAGCCGGTCACCCGCTGAGGCGCTACTCCGCCGCCAGGCTCATCGGGCCGTAGACCTCGCGGCGTCCCTCGAAGAGGGTGACCGAGGCGACGCCCTCCTCGGCGAGGTCCGCCCAGTACTCCCCCACCCACGACTCCGCGTCGGAGCGCGTCGGGAACTCCTGGCGGCCGATCTCCGGGCTCACCTCGTCGCCGGACGCGTCGAGCAGCTGCCACCACCAGGCGGAGCCGCTCGACGGCCGGTGGGACTGACCGGGCTCGGGGACGTTGGTCATGCTCACGACTCGTGCACCTCCGGCTGGACGAACGGCGGCTTGGTCACCACGAAGACCTCCTGACGGCCCCGGACATCAACCGAGACCTCGGCGCCCTCCTGGACCTGGGCGTTGATCAGCGCCAGGGCGATGCCCTTGCGCAGGGTCGGGGAGAAGGTGCCGCTGGTGACGTAGCCGATCGGCAGGTCACGGGTCACCCGGACGCTCATCTGTGGCCGAGCGATGCCGCGGCCCTGGGCGAGCAGACCGCGCAGCAGCACGCGCGGCCCCTTCTCCTTCTCGGCCACCAGCGCCTCCTTGCCCCAGAAGGACTCCTTCTTCCACCCGACCGCCCAGCCCAGCCGGGCCTGGACCGGGGTGATCTCCGGAGTCAGGTCCTGGCCGTGCAGCGGGTAGCCCATCTCCAGGCGCAGGGTGTCACGGGCACCGAGCCCGCAGGGCTGCATCGCGAACTCCGCGCCGGCCGCCATCAGCGCGTCCCAGAGCGCCACGCCGACCTCGGCCGGGGCGATCAGCTCGTAGCCGCGCTCGCCGGTGTAGCCCGTGCGGCACACCACCACCTCGGCTCCCTCGAAGGGCGCCTCGACGAACGACATGTAGTCGTGGCCCACGGGGAAGCCGGCGCTGGTCAGCACCTCGTCGGACTTCGGCCCCTGCACGGCGAGCACGACCTGGGAGGTGTGGTGGTCGGTGACCCTGATGCCGTCCGGCTGCTGCGCCTCGAGGCGACGCCTGACCTCCGCGGAGTTCGCGGCGTTGGGCACCAGGAGCAGGTGGTCGTCGTCCTTGAGGTAGACGATCAGGTCGTCCACGACGCCGCCGGTCGCCTCGTCACAACACAGTGTGTACTGCGCCTTCCCGGTGTGGATCCGGCCCAGGTCGTTGGTGAAGCAGCGGTTGACGAACTCCCGGGCGCCGGGGCCGCGCACGAGGAGCTTGCCCAGGTGGCTCACGTCGAAGATCCCGACGTCGTCGCGGACCGCGGCGTGCTCCTTGAGCGTCCCGGCCGGGTACTCCAGCGGCATCTCCCAGCCCCCGAACTCGGCGAACTTCGCCCCGAGGGCGACGTGCCGCTCGTGCAGGACGGACTGCTGCGTGGCCATGGCCGAGAAGTTACCCCAGTCACACCAGAGGCGGTCCCCGGCCTAGAGTGGCCGACCGTGACGACGTACACGCTGAGCAAGGGCAGTGCGGACAAGACCAGGGCGGACCTCGTGGTCGTCGGCGTCGCCCGAGACAAGCGCGGCAAGCTCGTCGTCTGCCCCGGCGGGGAGGCGGTCGCCGCGGCATACGGCCGCAGCTTCGCGCCCCTGCTCACCTCGCTCGGCTTCACCGGCAAGTCCGGCGAGACCGCCCGGCTGCCGACGAACAAGACGGTCCAGGCGGCACAGCTGCTCGTCGTGGGGCTGGGTCCGCGCGAGGAGCTGAGCACCGAGAAGGTACGGCGCGCTGCCGGCGTCGCCGCCCGGAACGCCACCAACGCCTCCTCGGTGGCGCTGGCCCTGCCCGCTGTCGACGCCGAGCACGTCCGCGCGCTGACCGAGGGGTTCATCTCCGGGCAGTACAGCTTCGACGACTACAAGACCGGCAAGAAGCAGCCCGGCATCTCGGACGCGATCGTGCTCTGCGAGGCAGCCCGGCGCAAGGACGTCATGGAGGCCTTCGACAACGCCCAGCTCCTCGCCGGCGCGATCACGAGGGCGCGCGACTGGGTGAACACCCCGCCGAACGACCTGACGCCCGAGGCGTTCGCCGCGCAGATCCAGCAGGCGTTCCGCCGCCGCAAGGGCGTGACGGTGGAGGTGCTGGACCACGAGCGCCTGGCCGAGCTCGGCTGCGGCGGCATCCTGGGCGTCGGGATGGGCTCGGCGAACCGGCCCTGCCTGGTCAAGGTGGCCTGGGAGCCGGAGGACGCCGCCGGCCACGTCGCCCTGGTCGGCAAGGGGATCACCTACGACTCCGGGGGCCTGACCATCAAGCCGGGCGCCTCGATGACGCACATGAAGAGCGACATGGCGGGGGCGGCTGCTGTGGTGGCGTCGGTGGAGGTGATCGCCGCGCGCAGGCTCCCGGTCGCCGTGACGGCCTGGGTGCCGCTCGCGGAGAACTCCGTCTCCGGGACCGCGATGCGGCCCGGTGACGTGCTCACCACCTACAGCGGCAAGACGGTGGAGATCCGCAACACCGACGCGGAGGGCCGTCTCGTGCTCTGCGACGCCCTGGCGATGGCGACCGAGACCAGGCCGGACCGGATCGTCGAGCTGTCCACCCTGACCGGCCCGTGCGTCGTCGCGCTGGGCAACAAGATCGCCGGCCTGTTCGGCGACGACGACACCGTGGCGGCCGTGGAGGCCGCGGCCTCGTCCACTGGCGAGCTGTTCTGGCACCTGCCCATCCCCGAGGAGAGCCGCACCGCGGTGACCACGGAGAGCAAGGTCGCCGACCTGCTGCAGCACAACTGGGTGCGCTGGGGCTCCGCGCTGTTCGCGGCCGCGTTCCTCGAGCAGTTCGTCGACGGGCTGCCCTGGACGCACTGGGACATCGCCGGGCCGGCCTGGAACCCGGGAGGCGCCTGGGGCCACGTGCCGTCGGGTGGCACCGGCTTCGGCATCGCGACGGTGGTGGAGCTCGTCGAGTCCGTCACCCGTGCCTGAGGCTCACTGCGGGCGGCCGTCCCGATCGGTGTCCGGATCGCCGTCCGGGCCGCCCGGCTCGGGGCCGTCGAGGAACCGCTCGAGCCGTTCCTTCTCCGCCAGCTTCTGCCGACGGTTGTACTCCCGCATCCGGGCAGGCAGGCCGACGACCGCTGCGTCGTACGCCGCGATGCCCTGCTTGCGCGCCCACTTGTACGCCCACTCCGGGGACGACACGTGGCGGCGGGTCCACTCCCCGTCGTGGGCGACGAGGAGGAACGTCACGTCGGTGACGGTGGTGCGCGGCTCGACGAAGCCCTCCACTCCCTCGTGGGTCTCCACGAAGGTGCGCAGGTGCTGCTCGTCGTGCGCGTCCGGCGTCCGGCCGGTGCCGGCGGCAGGCGCGGCAGTACGACGCCGGCGGAATCGATCGAGCAACCCCATGCGTGCAAGTGTGGGGCATGGCAGGTCAGGAAGAGGTCGATCGGTGGGCTCCACCAGCGTGTCGGCCTCCCGGTGGACATGCCCCACAGAAGTGCAAAGATGAACCGGTCGGGCAAAGAGGACGGGAGCGAGTGTGGCTGAGGCCAGGCAGTTCGACATCGTCGTACTGGGTGCGGGTTCCGGTGGCTATGCGTGTGCGCTGAGGGCCGCAGAGCTGGGCCTCGAGGTCGCGCTCGTGGAGAAGGGCAACCTGGGCGGCACCTGCCTGCACGTGGGCTGCATCCCGACCAAGGCGCTGCTGCACGCCGCCGAGGTGGCCGACGCCGCCCGTGACTCTGCGCAGTTCGGCGTCCAGGCGACCCTCGACGGGATCGACATGGCCGGGGTGAACGCTTACAAGGACGGCGTCGTCCAGCGGCTGTTCAAGGGCCTCACCGGCCTCGTCAAGGGCCGCGGCATCACCGTCGTCGAGGGCGAGGGCAGGCTGGTGGCCCGTGACACGGTCGAGGTCGCCGGCGAGCGCTACACCGGCAAGCACGTCGTGCTCGCCACCGGCTCCTACTCCCGGACGCTGCCGGGCCTGGAGGTGGACGGCCAGCGGGTGATCACCTCCGAGCAGGCGCTGGGGCTCGACCGCGTCCCGGGCTCGGTAGTGGTCCTCGGCGGTGGCGTCATCGGCTGCGAGTTCGCCAGCGTGTGGCGCTCCTTCGGCGCCGACGTGACCATCCTGGAAGCACTCCCCCGGTTGCTGCCCGGCGAGGACGAGGCGTCGTCGAAGCTGCTGGAGCGGGCGTTCCGGAAGCGCAAGATCACCGTGCACACCGGCACCCCGTTCAAGGGCGTCGACGTCAGCGACGAGGGCGTCCGGGTCACCACGGAGAGCGGGGAGACGCTCGAGGCGGAGCTGATGCTCGTCGCCGTCGGGCGCGGACCGGTCACCGAGGGGCTGGGGTACGACGAGCAGGGGGTCGCCCTGGACCGCGGCTTCGTGCTCACCGACGACCGGTGCCGCACCAACGTCGACGGCATCTACGCGGTCGGCGACATCGTCCCGGGGCTCCAGCTCGCGCACCGCGGCTTCCAGCAGGGCATCTTCGTGGCCGAGGACATCGCCGGCCTCGAGCCCACTCCCATCGAGGAGACCGGGATCCCGCGGGTCACCTACAGCGACCCCGAGGTCGCGTCGGTCGGTCTGACGGAGGCCCAGGCGCGCGAGCACCACGGCGACGAGGTCGAGACGCTCGTCTACGACCTCGGCGGCAACGGCAAGAGCCAGATCCTCAAGACGTCGGGCAGCGTCAAGCTGGTCCGGCGCAAGGACGGCCCGGTGCTGGGCGTCCACCTCGTCGGCGCCCGCGTCGGCGAGCTCATCGGCGAGGCACAGCTGATCGTCAACTGGGACGCGTACCCGGAGGACGTCGCGCCGCTGGTGCACGCCCACCCCACCCAGAACGAAGCTCTCGGCGAGGCGCACCTGGCCCTGGCCGGCAAACCCCTGCACGCACACTCCTGAGCCACCACCTGAGAAGGAAGACGAGACCAGCACATGTCGACTCCCGTATCCCTCCCCGCCCTTGGCGAGTCCGTGACCGAGGGCACCGTCACCCGTTGGTTGAAGCAGGTCGGCGACACCGTGGCGGTGGACGAGCCGCTGCTCGAGGTCTCCACCGACAAGGTCGACACCGAGATCCCTTCACCGGTGGCCGGCACGCTGCTCGAGATCAGCGCGCAGGAGGACGAGACGGTCGAGGTCGGCGCGCAGCTGTGCGTGATCGGTGACGAGGGCGAGGGCGGTGGCTCAGACGGTTCTGCCGGCTCTTCCGAGCAGGACCAGGACTCCGGGTCGACGCCGACCGAGGAGCCGCAGGAGCAGGCGCAGGAGGTGCAGCAGGAGGAGGCCGCCCAGGAGCAGCCGTCCCCCCAGGAGCAGCAGCCCGCGGCTGAGGACAGCGGCCAGTCGGGTGGCTCGGAGCAGTCCCGCGGGTCCGCTGGCGGCTCGGGCGGCCAGTCCGGCGGCGGGTCGGGCACACCGGTGACGCTGCCGGCGCTCGGTGAGTCCGTCACCGAGGGCACCGTCACGCGGTGGCTCAAGCAGGTGGGCGACGACGTCGCGGTCGACGAGCCGCTGCTCGAGGTCTCCACCGACAAGGTCGACACCGAGATCCCCTCCCCTGTCGCCGGCACACTCCTGGAGATCAAGGTCCAGGAGGACGAGACCGTCGAGGTCGGCGCCGAGCTGGCGGTGGTCGGCTCCGGCGAGGCCGCACCTTCCGGCGACCAGGGCCAGCAGCAGGAGCAGGAGCCCGAGCCCGAGCAGGAGGCCCAGTCGGAGTCAGAGCCGGAACCGGAGCCGCAGCCCGAGCCGAAGCAGCCCGAGCAGCCGGCGGCCCCGGCGGAGCCTGCCCAGCGGCAGCAGCCGAGCCAGCCCGCCCCCCAGCACGCGGCCCAGGAATCGGCCCAGGAATCGGCCCAGCAATCGGCCCAGCAATCGGCATCGGGACAGCAGGGTGCCTCGCAGGAGGCCGCGTCCACCGGCGGCACCGAGGGCGGCAGCTACGTGACGCCCCTGGTCCGCAAGATGGCCGCCGAGCACGGCGTCGACCTGAAGTCGGTGAAGGGCACCGGTGTGGGCGGGCGGATCCGCAAGCAGGACGTGATCGCGGCAGCCGAGTCGGCGAAGGCGTCCGCGCCCGCCCAGGGTCAGGCCCAGACTCCGGCGAGCCGGCCGTCCGCGGCGGCCGCCCCGACCTCGTCGCCGAGCCCGCTGCGTGGCAAGACGGAGCCGATCAGCCGGCTGCGCAAGGTGATCGCCACTCGGATGGTGGAGTCGCTGCAGACCTCCGCACAGCTGACCCAGGTGATCGAGGTCGACGTCACCAACGTCGCCCGCCTGCGGGACGCGGAGAAGGGCGACTTCCTCGCCCGCGAGGGCGTCAAGCTGACCTACCTGGCGTTCTTCGCCAAGGCCGCGATCGACGCACTCAAGCAGCACCCGAAGCTCAACGCCAACCTCGACACGGACAAGGGTGAGGTCACCTACTTCGACCGCGAGAACATCGCGTTCGCGGTGGACACCGAGAAGGGCCTGCTCACCCCGGTGATCAAGGACGCCGGAGACCTCTCGATCGCCGGCCTGGCGAAGAAGATCGCCGACGTCGCCGATCGCACCCGGTCGAACAAGATCGGTCCCGACGACCTCTCGGGCGGCACGTTCACGATCACCAACCTGGGCACCTTCGGCGCGCTCTTCGACACCCCGATCATCAACCAGCCGCAGGTGGCGATCCTCGGGCCGGGCGTGGTCACCAAGCGCCCGGTCGTGATCGACGACCCCAACCTCGGTGAGACGATCGCGGTGCGGCACATGGTCTACCTGGCGCTGACCTACGACCACCGGCTCGTCGACGGCGCGGACGCCGGGCGGTTCCTCTCAGAGGTGAAGGCCCGCCTGGAGGCAGCGCAGTTCGAGGTCTGAGGTGAGCGCCGGGTCGAGCCCGTCACCTGGCTGGCTGGACTTCGACGAGTACGCCGACGGGATCGCCGACGCCTCCGTCGTACTCCGGGACAACGCGGCGCGAACCGGCCTGGACGCCGACGTCCCGAGCTGCCCCGGGTGGACGGTGCGCGACCTGGTGGTCCACCTCGGCGTGGTGCACCGCTGGGCGACGGCGACGCTGCTCGGTGACCGGCTCGACACGGCGGCGGTCGAGCAGGAGGCGACCGCCGAGGTCGACCTCCTCGGCTGGCTCGACGACGGCGTCCAGGACCTGCTCCGCACGCTCGACCGGAGCCCGGACGACCTGGACGCGTGGTTCTTCCTCCCCGACGCGCCGCCTCCGCGGCTCGCCTGGGCCCGCCGGCAGTGCCACGAGACGACCATGCACGCCGTCGACCTGATGGCGACGTCGCTCGGTCACCCTCCGACTTCGCGCCAGCTGTGGTTCGGCCCACGGCGTGCGGCGGACGGGATCGACGAGCTGCTCACCGGATTCCTTCCACGTCGGCAGACGACTTTTCGGCCCGGCTCGGATGAGCACGTCGTCGCCGTCGTACCCAGCGACAGCGAGCGCCGCTGGACGGTCACCTTCACGCCCGCCACGATCACCGCGTCGCGGGAGGGCGACGACGCGATCCGGGCTACGACGCTGTCCGGGGGCGCCGTCGACCTCTACCTGACCCTGTGGAACCGCGGCGGAGCAGGGCAAGATGTCGAGGAGGAGGGCGAGCCGTTCCTGGAGCAGTGGCGGACCGGCATGAAGGTCACCTGGAGGTAGGCATGGCGCGCGACTGGCACGCATGGCACCTGGAGTACGACGATCCCGCATCCTCTCTGGCCCGCCGCCTGACCGTCGTCCGTGCCGAGCTGTGCCGCGTCCTCGAGTGGCTCGACGCTGCCGGCCGGGCGGAGCCCAGGCTGGTGAGCCTCTGCGCCGGCGACGGCCGCGACGTGCTGCCCGTGCTGGCCTCCGACCACGGCAACGTGCGCGCCACCCTGGTCGAGGTCGACTCCGGGCTCAGCGCCGCCACGCGGGCCGAGGCGGGCAGGCTCGGGCTCGAGCACGTGGAGGTGCGCACCGCGGACGCCGGGAGCACCGACGCGATCGCCGACGTGGGGCCGGCCGACGTGCTGATGGCATGCGGGATCTTCGGCAACGTGCCGGACGACGACGTCGTCGCCACTGTCCAGGCCCTCCCCACCCTGCTGGCGCCCGACGGCGTGGTGATCTGGACCCGGGGCGACCGCGCGCACCCCGATGACCCCGCGCGGACGAACGGCGATCCCTCGGAGTGGGTGCGCAGCCTGTTCCTCGAGTCGGGGTTCGAGGAGGTGGCCTACGTCCGGCCGGAGGACGCCGACTACCGCGTCGGGGTGCACCGGCTCGTGGGTGACCCGCTGGCCTTCCAGCCCGGGCGGCGGCTCTTCCGGTTCGTGTGACGGGCACGACTGTCCGGCGCCGCCCGACGCCGTACTCTCCTGCCAGCAGCCGCTGACCACCGAGCAGAGGAACCCATGGACACCGCTTCGCACCTCGACGTCCTCATCGTCGGCGCCGGCCTCTCCGGCATCGACGCCGCCGTGCACGTCAGCCAGGCCTTCCCCGAGCGCAGCTACGCGGTGCTGGAGTCCCGTGGGGCCAGCGGCGGCACCTGGGACCTGTTCCGCTACCCCGGCGTGCGCTCGGACTCGGACATGTACACGCTGGGCTACCGGTTCAAGCCCTGGCACGGCAAGGAGCCGATCGCGCGGGGCGGCGACATCCTGGCCTACGTGCGGGAGACGGCCGAGGAGTACGGCGTCGAGCGGCACATCCGCTACCACCACCAGGTCGTCGAGGCCGACTGGTCGTCCACCGACGCCCGCTGGACGGTCACCGTCGAGCGGACCGACACCGGCGCAACCGAGCAGCTGACCTGCAGCTTCCTGTTCTCGTGCAGTGGCTACTACCGGTACGACGAGGGCTACACGCCGGACTTTCCGGGCATCGGGGACTTCGCCGGGCAGGTGGTGCACCCGCAGCACTGGCCCGAGGACCTCGACTACACCGGCAAGCGCGTGGTCGTGATCGGCAGCGGCGCGACGGCGGTGACGCTGATCCCGTCGATGGCGCCCGACGCCGCCCACGTGACGATGCTGCAGCGCACGCCGACCTACATCATCAGCCAGCCGCAGCACGACGCGATCGCGGCCAGGACGCGCCAGCTGCTGCCGGAGCGGCTCTCGGTCGCCGTGACGCGCGCTCGCTACCTGGCCACGCACATCGGGTTCTACGAGTTCTGCCAGCGGTTCCCCCGGCAGGCGCGCGCGGTTCTCCGCAAGGCACTGGAGCGCCAGCTGCCGCAGGAAGTGGCGTTCGACGAGCACTTCAGGCCGCCGTACGACCCCTGGGACCAGCGCCTGTGCCTGGTGCCGGACGGCGACCTCTTCAAGGCGATCCGGACCCACAAGGTGGACGTCGTCACCGACCACATCGACCGCTTCACGCCGAAGGGCATCCTGCTCGAGTCAGGGCGGGAGCTCGAGGCGGACATCGTCGTGACCGCCACGGGCCTCAACCTGCAGGCCTTCGGCGGGTGCCGGCTCTCCCTCGACGGCGCCGAGGTCAAGCTGCCGGACACGATGGCCTACAAGGGCATGATGCTCAGCGGCATCCCGAACTTCGCCTTCGTCGTGGGCTACACGAACGCGTCGTGGACCCTCAAGGCCGACCTCGTCTGCCATTACGTCGTCCGGCTGCTGCGGCACATGGACGAGCACGGCTACCGGGTCTGCACGCCGCGCCGCGACCCGGGCGTCGCGGAGGAGCCGTTCCTCGACTTCGCCGCCGGCTACGTCCTCCGGTCGGTGTCGGACTTCCCCAAGCAGGGCGAGCGCGAGCCCTGGAAGCTCAGGCAGAACTACTTCATCGACCGCAAGAAGCTTCGCAAGGCCCCCGTCGACGACGACGCCATGGAGTTCACCGCCTGACGTTGAGTGGTCACTTTTTCACCGTTGAGTGGTCACTTTTTCACTCTCGAGTGGGCGCTTCTTCTGGCCGCCTCCGAAAGAAGTGCCTACTGGACACTCAAAAAGTGCCTACTGAACGGTGAAGAGATGACTACTCAACGGGCCTAGAGGTTGATCATGTGGCCGGCGATCCCCTCGACGGCCTCCTTGACGGCCTCGGAGAGCGTCGGGTGGGCGAAGACGTTGCGGGCCACCTCGTCGGCGGTGAGGTCCCACTTCTGCGCGAGCGTCAGGGCGGGGAGCAGCTCGGTGACGTCGGGTCCGATCATGTGGGCGCCGATGATCTCGTTGTACTTCGCGTCGGCAACCACCTTCACGAAGCCGACGGCGTCGCCAAGCCCCATGGCCTTGCCGTTGGCCGAGAACGGGAACTTGGCGACCTTGACGTCGAACCCCTTCTCCTTCGCCTGCTCCTCGGAGTAGCCGAAGGAGGCGATCTGCGGCTGGCAGTAGGTGGCGCGCGGGATGAAGTCGTACTCGACCGGCATGGTCTCCGCCCCGGCCATGGTCTCGGCGGCCACGACGCCCTGGGCCTCGGCGGTGTGCGCCAGCATCAGCTTGCCGGTGCAGTCGCCGATCGCGTAGACGCCCTCGACGTTGGTGCGGCAGTGGTCGTCGATCGCGATCGCCCCGCGGTCGGTGGTCTGCACGCCGGTGTTCTCCAGGCCGTAGCCCTCGAGCCGCGGTGCGAAGCCGATGGCCTGCAACACCTTGTCGGTCTCGATCACCTCGGTGTCGCCGTCCTTGCTGACGGTGACGCGCACCTTGTCACCGGAGTCCTCGATGGACTCGACCTTGGTGCCCAGCCGGACGTTCACCCCCAGCTTCTTGTAGTGCTTGAGCAGCTCCTTGGAGACCTCGGCGTCCTCGGTCGGCACCATCCGGTCGAGGAACTCGACGATGGTGACGTCGACGCCGAAGTTCTTCATCACGTAGGCGAACTCCACCCCGATGGCGCCCGAGCCGGCGATGACGACCGACTGCGGGAGCTCGTCGGTGAGGATCTGCTCCTCGTAGGTCACCACGTTGTCGGAGAGCTGGGTGCCCGGGACCAGCCGCGTGGTCGCACCGGTGGCGATGATGATGTTGTCGCCGGTCACCGTCCGGACCGAGCCGTCGTCGCCCTTGACCTCCAGGGTGTGGGCGTCCTTGAAGGTGCCCCAGCCGTGGATCTCCTCGATCTTGTTCTTCTTCATCAGGAAGTGGACACCCTTCACGATGCCCTCGGAGACCTTGCGGCTGCGCGCGTGCGTCGGCTGGTAGCCCATCGACGCGTCGCCGGTGATGCCGAACTTGTCCTTCTCGTGCTCCAGGATGTGCGCGAGCTCGGCGTTGCGAAGCAGCGCCTTGGAGGGGATGCAGCCGACATTGAGGCAGACACCTCCCCAGTACTTCGACTCGACGACCGCGGCCTTCAGGCCGAGCTGCGAGGCGCGGATGGCGGCGACGTAGCCACCGGGGCCCGCACCGAGGACGACAACATCGAAATCGCTCACGAGCCACAGGCTATCGCCCGGTCACGCACCGCCCCGAGGGGCACGTGGCACGCTGGCCGCATGCGCTTCCTGATCGCCGGTGACAGCGGCTACCTCGGTACGACGCTGCGTCGGCGCCTCGAACGCGACGGCCACCAGGTGACCGGGCTGACCCGCCACCGGCCCCGCCCGGACCAGGTCCAGTGGGACCCGACCGGCACGCTGGACCCGGGCGTCGTCGACGCAGCCGACGTGGTCGTGAACCTCTGCGGCTCCTCCTTGCTCGGCAATCCGCACTCCGCGTCGTACGAGCACAGGCTCTTCCAGAGCCGGGTGGGCACCACGAGGACGCTGGCCGACGCGATCGCGGCCAGCGACCGCAAGCCGGCGTTCCTCGCGGGCAACGGCATCTCGTGGTACGGCGACCACGGCGCCGAACCGCTGACCGAGGACAGTGACAGCCGCGGCGAGGCGCTGCTGACCCGGGTGACCCGTGCCTGGCAGGCGGCGACCGAACCCGCGGCGGACGCGGGCGCCCGAGTGAGCGTCTTGCGCACGTCTCCGGTCTTCGGCCCGGGCAGCATGGTGACCACCCTCCTCGGCCGGGTGTTCCGGCTCGGTGTCGGTGGCCGCCTGGGCAACGGGCGGCAGTACTTCCCCCTGGTCTCCGCGCACGACTGGGCAGAGGCGGTGGCCAGGATCGCCGCCGACGACGCGCTCTCCGGCCCGGTCAACCTCGTCGTCCCGGAAGTACCGACGAACGCGGAGTTCACCCGCGCCCTCGGACAGCTGCTGCACCGACCGACCGTGCTGCCGGTGCCCGCCGCGGCAATCCGGCTGGCCGCCGGGCCGATGGCGCCGGAGCTGCTGAACTCCGTGCGAGCCCGGCCCCAGGCACTGCTCGACGGCGGCTTCACCTTCCGGCACCCCGACGTCGACGCTGTGCTGGCCGCGACCTTCAACGCCTGACGGAGCGGCCGACCGACACGACCTGCCAGCCGCTTGCGGCACGGCGTAGCTCGATCACCCGTGTCTGCGCCGTGTCCCTGGGCAGTCTCACCGACGTCCGACCGACGTAGGCGGTCCTGCTCGCCAGCCGCTCGGTGACCCGCACGACGACCCGGCGCGGGCGGTCGACGACCACTCCTGCGCGGAGCAGCTGCATCCGCAGGTCCGGTACGACGACCCCACGCTCGACGTACTTCGCCAGCAGGGCGACGTCCCGCTCCCCCGCGACCGAGTCCGGCACGTACAGCTCGCGCAGCGCCGCCACGTCGCCCGCGGCCCAGGCCCGCGCCCGTCGGAGGTCCCAGCGGTGCAGCACCGCCAGGGCGCGGAGCTCCTCCGCTCCCGTGGAGACGGCGTCAGCGGCGTGCGCGCGCGTCCGACCGTCGCCGTCGCCGCACCCGGAAAGCAGGGCGGTGACGACGGCAAGGATGACGGCGAGGAACGGCCAGGACCCGAGACGCTGCATCCGTCCAGCCTGCCGTGGTCGCCCGCCGGCTCGCTCGCGCAATCCACAGGGGGCTAGCCTCGGAGAGGTGAGCGCACGTGAGCACCTGGAGCTGGGCACGGTCGAGTACCGCGAGGCCTGGGAGGTGCAGCGGAGTCACCACGCGGAGGTCGTCGACGGCGGCCCGGACCGGGTGCTGCTGCTCGAGCACCCACCGGTGTTCACCTGCGGCAAGCGCACCGACCCGCATGAGCGCCCCCTCGATGCCGGCGGCGCCGACGTCATCGACGTGGATCGCGGCGGCAAGATCACCTTCCACGGTCCCGGCCAGCTGGTCGGCTACCCGATCGTGCGGCTGCCGGACCACGTCAAGGTCGTCGACTACGTGCGCCGCATCGAGGAGGCACTCATCGGCGCCTGCCGCGAGCTCGGAGTCATCACGGCCCGCGTCCCCGGCCGCAGCGGGGTGTGGCTCCAGGCTGACCCGTCGTCCGGGCGACCGGAGCGGAAGATCGCGGCGATCGGCCTGCGGGTCAGCCGTGGGGTGACCATGCACGGCTTCGCACTGAACTGCGACGTGGACCTCGGCTGGTACGACCGCTTCGTGCCGTGCGGCATCGCGGACGCCGGCGTGACGTCACTCTCAGCAGAGCTGGGTCGCGACGTGACCGTCCCCGAGGCGCTCCCGGAGGTCCGGGCACAGCTGGACGAGTACCTGTCCTGGCGCGACTACGACCCCACTCCCGACTACGACCCGCGGCCGGAGCCCGGCCGGGCGACCCGTGGCACGCAGGACCTGCGTGTCCCGGTGCTCAATCCGCTCGCCTGACGGCGTCGTACGGAATGCTGGTGCGCCAGCACGTCACGCACACGACACGACAGAGGGGGTCACCGCGTCGCGATGAGTGAGGCCCCGATGAGCGAGCTCGTCATCGAGACGACCGGCTTGCGCAAGGTGTACGGCGGCCCGGGACGGCGCCTGGTGGCGGTGGACGACCTGGACCTCGCCGTCGAACGAGGCGGCGTGCACGGCTTCCTCGGACCCAACGGGTCGGGCAAGACCACCACGATCCGGATGCTTCTCGGCCTGGCCCGTCCGACCAGCGGCAGCGCCGCCCTCCTCGGCGAGGCCCTGCCGCACCGTCTCCCCCAGGCGCTCGAGCGGGTCGGCGCCGTGGTCGAGGAGCCACGCTTCTCCCCCTGGCTCAGTGTCCGCAAGAACCTCCGGCTGCTGGCCCGCGCCGCCGGCGTCGAGCGCTCGCGGGTCGACGAGGTTCTCGATCAGGTGGACCTGCGCGACCGCGCCCGCTCGGGCTACCGGACGCTGTCCCTGGGCATGAAGCAGCGCCTGGCCATCGCCTCTGCCCTCCTGAAGTCCCCGGAGCTGCTCATCCTCGACGAGCCGACCAACGGCCTCGACCCCGCCGGCATCAGTGACGTGCGCGCGCTCGTCCGGCGACTCGGCGAGACCGGCACCACCGTGCTGCTCAGCTCCCACAACCTCACCGAGGTCCAGCAGGTGTGCCGGTCCGTCTCGATCATCGGGGACGGCAGGCTGCTGGCGTCCGGATCCGTCGACAGGCTGCTCGGCGAGAGCGTGGCGCGCACCCGCGTCGGCGTCAGCGACCCGCACAGCGCCGCCCTGCACCTCCAGGAGGCCGGCTACACCGTCGTCCGGGACGGCGACTTCCTCGTGGTGGAGGGACATGAGCATCCCGACCACATCGCCCGGGTGCTCGCGGACCACGGTCTCTACGTCCGGGAGCTCTCCGCCATCCGGCCGGACCTGGAGGCGTTCTTCCTCCAGCTGACCGGCCACAGTCTCGCCGAGCAGCTGTCCCGCCAGGGCACCGCGGACGGTGATGACGAATGATGCGCCTCGTCGCGGTCGAGCTGAACCGCTACCGGTCCCGCCGAGCGATCGCCGTACTCGTCCTGCTCACCGTCGCCTTGGCCGCCGCCATCGCCCTCAAGACGGCATGGGACACCCGGCCGATGAGCCAGCAGGAGATCGCCACGGCGAGGGCCCAGGCCGACATCCAGGCGACCCGGAGCGACATCAACGCCGACCTGCGCAAGTGCATCGCGGACCCGGAGAGCTACCTCGGCCCGCGGGCCACGGCCCAGGAGTGCCGGGACGCGCTCGTGCCGAGCAGCCGCAGCTACCTGCCTCGAGCGCCGCTCGACCTCGCGGGCACGCTGGAGGGCAACGGGCTCGGGCTGGCCGTGCTCGTGGTGGCGCTGCTGCTGATCGCCGCGAGCACGTTCGCCGGTGCGGACTGGGCGACCGGGTCCATGGCGACACAGCTGCTCTTCGAGCCGCGCCGGCTGCGGCTGTGGAGCGCGAAGGCGATCGCGGTGACGCTGGCGAGCGGGGCGGTGGCCGTGGTCAGCCTGGGCGGCTTCTGGCTCGCCACCTACCTGGTGGCGCAGTCCCGTGGCATCGGCACCAGCGACGCCGTGCTCGGAGACGTCGGCTGGCACCTGCTCCGGGCGGTGCTCCTGGCCATGGGTGCAGGCCTCGGCGGCTACGCGCTGACCATGCTGTTCCGGCACACCGTCGGGACGCTGGCGCTGTTGTTCGCCTACAGCGTGGGCGGCGAGCTGCTGGTGACACTGCCCTTCGAGGGCGCTGCCCGGTGGTCGCTCGGCAACAACGTCTTCGGATGGCTCGAGGAGTCGCTGCACTACCTCAGCCCGAGCTCCTGCTCGCGGGCCGGCGAGTGCAGCCCGCTGCAGGTGATGACGCACCTCGACGCGGGGCTCTACCTGCTCGCCCTGCTGGTCGTCGCCGTGGTCGCCTCGGCGGCCGTCTTCCGGCGCGCCGACGTCTGAACCGCTCGATTCGGGTGGCCACGCGCTCCGGCGTAGGGTGGCGACGTGACTGACGTGAAGCCTGAAGGTCGCAAGCTCCTCCGCCTCGAGGTGCGCAACGCGGAGACCCCGATCGAGCGCAAGCCGGAGTGGATCAAGACCCGCGCGAAGATGGGTCCGCAGTACCGCGAGCTCCAGCAGCTGGTGAAGTCCGAGGGGCTGCACACGGTGTGCCAGGAGGCCGGCTGCCCCAACATCTTCGAGTGCTGGGAGGACCGGGAGGCCACGTTCCTCATCGGTGGCGACCAGTGCACCAGGCGCTGCGACTTCTGCCAGATCGACACCGGCCGTCCGCAGCCGCTCGACCGCGACGAGCCGCGTCGGGTCGCCGAGTCGGTCCAGCAGATGGGCCTGCGCTACGCCACCATCACCGGCGTCGCCCGTGACGACCTGCCCGACGGCGGCGCCTGGCTGTACGCCGAGACCGTGCGCGTCATCCACGAGCTGAACCCCGACACGGGCGTGGAGAACCTGATCCCGGACTTCAACGGCAAGTCCGACCTCCTGCAGGAGGTCTTCGAGTCCCGGCCCGAGGTGCTGGCCCACAACGTGGAGACCGTGCCGCGGATCTTCAAGCGGATCCGTCCGGCCTTCACCTACGAGCGCTCGCTGGGCGTCCTCACGGCTGCCCGGGACTTCGGGCTGGTGACCAAGTCCAACCTGATCCTCGGCATGGGCGAGACCCGGGAGGAGGTCTCGCAGGCGCTGCGCGACCTGTACGACGCCGGCTGCGAGCTGGTCACCATCACGCAGTACCTGCGCCCCTCCGTCCGGCACCATCCGGTCGAGCGCTGGGTCAAGCCGGAGGAGTTCGTCGAGCTCGCCGACGAGGCGAAGCAGACCGGCTTCGCCGGCGTGATGAGCGGGCCGCTGGTGCGCTCGTCGTACCGCGCCGGCCGGCTCTACCAGCAAGCCATGGCGGCCCGGGCCACACAGGACGCGGCGGTCTGAGCCTGGACTAGGCTCGACCCCCGCAGCACTCCCAGAGCACCCCGACGACGCACCCGACGACGAAGGCACCGCGCATGGCGAAGAAGGACCCGAAGGAGCCCCGCAAGCAGGGCCGGATCAAGCAGATCCGCGAGACCTACCGGATGACGAAGCAGGTCGACCCGGTCATCGGGCGCGTCCTGCTCGGCTGGTTCCTCCTCGTGGGTCTCGCGGGCTTCGCGATCACGCTCCTGATCTTCCGCGGCGGGATCGTCTTCCCGATCGTGTTCGGCGTCCTGGTCGGCCTGCTGGCCGCCCTGATCGTCTTCGGCCGGCGCGCGCAGCACGCCGCGCTGTCCCAGATCGAGGGGCAGCCGGGCGCGGCGGCCGCCGCACTCGGCATGCTCCGGCGCGGCTGGAAGACCGACCCGGCGATCGCGTTCACGCGCCAGCAGGATGTGGTGCACCGGGTCGTCGGCCCTCCCGGCATCGTGCTCATCGGTGAGGGAAACCCCAACCGGCTCCGCCAGCTCATGGCCGGCGAGCGCCGCAAGCACGAGCGCGCCGTGAGCGAGACACCGATCCATGAGGTGCTCCTCGGTGACGGACCCGACCAAGTGACGATCTACCGGCTCGTCAAGCACGTCACCAAGCTCGGCAAGGACCTCAAGCCGGCGCAGATGACCGACGTGCTGGCCCGGCTCAAGGCGCTGGACGCCAACCGGTCCAGCATCCCGCTGCCGAAGGGACCGATGCCGACGTCGGCCCGGCAGGCCATGAAAGGCGCGCGGCAGAACCTCCGCGGACGCTGACGGCTCAGCTCCCGGAGCCGGACGGCAGCTCGACGACGTCGGCCGTCTCTGGGGCGTCGATGTCGACGTCCTTGCCCCAGTCGGTGGCGTTGACGACCAGCTTCTGGCTCCCCAGGTCGATGGTGACCCGCCTCATCAGGTCCTCGTCGTCCAGGTAGAGGTCGTAGGTCATCTCCTGGGGCAGATCCGCCTGGCCGGCCTGCTGGCCGAGGGCACCCATCGCGTCCCGTGCCGCCGCGGTGTCGATGGTCACCTTGTAATGGTCGGTCGACTCGCCGTCGATGCGCTCGTGACCGACGAGCTCGATGTCCCGGATGCCTTGCTCCATGACCTTCACGGTGCCCTCCGGTCCGAAGCCGTCCATCTGCTTCGCCAACGCACCGAGCCGCGGGTCGTCCTGGTCGATGCGGGTCCACTTGCCCGCTGGGGTCAGTCCCGGCAGCTGCAGGAAGAACGCGCCGTCGGCCAGCACCATCGCGGCCTGCTGGGTGCCGAGGTCCATGGTCATCTTCATCTCGGGGCTGTCGCCGCCGTAGTCCACGTCCCCGGACATGCTGAAGGCGGCGCCCATGTCCATCGTGACGTGGGCCGACTCCTTCTCCGCGATGGCCTTCGCCATCGCCTCGGCGAAGTCGTCCTTGTCGAGGGCCGGCCCGCCGTCCGTGCTGGTGCCCGAGCTGGTGCGGGCGGCGTCGGCGGCCACCCCGTCACCGGTGTCGGAGCCGCATCCGGACAGCGGCAGCAGGAGGAGCGCCGCGGCGGAGCCGGCAGTCAGGGCGCGCAGGCGCATGGTGAACATCGGTGGCCCCTCGGGATCGCGCTCCGGACGGGAGCTGCTGGTCCGGTCAGTCTAGGTACGGGGCAAGGCGTACGCCGCGGAGTCGGTCCACAGGTCGTGCAGACCGCGGCCGTCCGGGCGGAAGACGAGCGGCGGGATGACCAGGCTGACGAGGAGCTGGCGCAGCATCGCCCGGAACAGGCTCAACGGCCGGCCGTCCGTCCCGAGCACGCGCAGCCTGGTCGCCAGCTGTCCGAACGAACCGCCTGCGAGCGCCGTACCGAACGAGCTCTGCACGAAGAAGACGATCAGCGGAGCCCAGTTGCTGTTGCTGTAGCCCTCGGGGCCCAGGATGACCAGGGCGACGAGGGCGCTGGCCACGCCGTCGACCAGCAGGGCGCCGACCCGCCGTCCCCAGGAGGCGAGGTCGAGGCCGGCGGCGGGGTCTGGAGGCGGAACGGGTGCGTTGGCCACGCTGCGCGACCCTAGCGACTGCGCTCACACTTCCAGCAGCCGGGCACGTGTTACACGGGCGAAACAAACCGGATACGGTCGAGAAACCGCGTCCACGTACGTTCAGGCGCGACAGGACACCACCGCGCCGCAGCGTCGCGCCGGGGCACGGGTCCGATGAAGCCAAGCCCAGGTCGCCCGCGGACCGGCGGCCAAGGAGGACGAATGTTCAGCAACTCCGAAGAGCTCCTGAAGTACATCAAGGACGAGGGCGTCGAGATGGTCGACGTACGCTTCTGCGACCTCCCCGGCGTGATGCAGCACTTCACGGTGCCGGTCTCCTCCTTCGACCAGTCCGTCTTCGACGACGGCCTGGGCTTCGACGGCTCCTCGATCCGCGGCTTCCAGGCGATCCACGAGTCCGACATGCAGCTCTTCCCCGACCCCACCACCGCCTACCTCGACCCGTTCCGCGTGGCCAAGACCCTGGTCGTGAACTTCTTCATCCACGACCCGATCACGGGTGAGGCCTACTCTCGCGACCCCCGCAACATCGCCCGCAAGGCGATGGCCTACCTGGCCAGCACCGGGATCGGCGACAAGGCGTACTTCGCGCCGGAGGCCGAGTTCTACGTCTTCGACAACGTCCGTTTCGAGACCAAGGCGAACGCCGGCTTCTACCACATCGACTCCGAGGCCGGCGCCTGGAACAGCGGTGCGGAGGAGAACAACCGCGGCTACAAGGTCAAGTACAAGGGCGGCTACTTCCCGGTGGCGCCGTACGACCACTTCGGTGAGCTGCGCGACGAGATGGTCAAGGAGCTCGAGGCCTCCGGCCTGCAGGTCGAGCGCGCCCACCACGAGGTCGGCACCGCCGGCCAGGCCGAGATCAACTACCGGTTCGACGAGCTGCTCAAGGCCGCCGACGACGTGATGAAGTTCAAGTACATCATCAAGAACGTCGCCTGGCGCAACGGCAAGACCGCAACCTTCATGCCCAAGCCGATCTTCGGCGACAACGGCTCGGGGATGCACTGCCACCAGTCCATCTGGAACGGTGGCGAGCCGCTCTTCTACGACGAGTCCGGGTACGCCGGCCTCTCCGACATGGCGCGCTACTACATCGGCGGCATCCTCAAGCACGCCCCGTCGCTGCTCGCCTTCACCAATCCGACGGTGAACTCCTACCACCGCCTGGTGCCTGGCTTCGAGGCGCCGATCAGCCTCGTCTACAGCCAGCGCAACCGGTCGGCCTGCGTGCGGATCCCGATCACCGGGTCGAACCCGAAGGCCAAGCGCATCGAGTTCCGCTGCCCCGACCCTTCGGCCAACCCCTACCTCGCCTTCTCCGCGCTGCTGCTGGCCGGCATCGACGGCATCAAGAACAAGATCGAGCCGCCGCAGCCGATCGACAAGGACATCTACGAGCTGCCGCCGGACGAGCTGGCCGAGGTCGACATGGTGCCGACGTCCCTGGGTGCGGTGATGGACCGGCTCGAGGCCGACCACGACTTCCTGACGGTCGGCAACGTGTTCACGCCCGACCTGATCGAGACCTGGGTGGACTACAAGCGGCAGAACGAGATCCTGCCGGTGCAGCTGCGGCCGCACCCGCACGAGTTCGAGCTCTACTACGACATCTGAGACCAGATGTAGGGCATTCGCGCTTGAAGTTGTGATTGGAATTTTGATCATGTGACCAGTATTCTGATCACATGCACTTTGGTGAGCCCTTCGGGGGGCTGATGCCTGGGGCGCGCGGCGCAGTCCTAGCGGTTCTGCTCCGAACCGGTGCGCCGCTGACCGGGCGACGCGTCCATGCTCTTGTTGGTGGGCACAGTCTGGGCGCCGTACAACAGGCCCTGCGGGATCTCGAGCGGATCGGTGTCATCACGACCGAGACCGTCGGGCGCGCAGGCGTACACCGCATCAACGACGCCCACGAGGCCATCGCTCCCCTGCGCTCACTATCAAGCCCGATCGAGATGTTGACTCGCGTCGTGCGCGAAGCCGCGACCGACGTCGAGGCCGTGATCGTGTTCGGATCCGTCCCCCGCGGGGAAGCACGCGCCGACAGCGACATCGACCTCGTGGTAATTGCACCCGAGGATTGGGATGGTCGACCAGACCTCCAACAGCACGTACACGAGCGTCTCGGCAACGACTGCGACGTACTCCACCTGACCCGCGAGGACTTCGCCCGGGCTCCGAAGGATCGCGAGCCTGTCATCGCCGAGATGCTCCGTGACGGCTTCGCGCTTGTCGGCACCATGCCGCGTCCCAGCAGACGGAAGGCGTCATGACCTCGGCGGAGAGCACGAACTACGCCAAGCGCTACCTCCAGAAGGCCGTGGAGTATCTCGCTTCCGCCCAGGACAACTTCGACCTCGAGCGCGCCATCCACCTGAGGAGCCTGGGCTCGACGAGGAAGCAGAGCGTCCCGATCCGGACTCACCGTGGACGACGGCGACCCTGGCTTCCTGACTTGTCGGTCAGCGGGTAGCGGCTAGCGGTAGCGGGTAGCGGGTAGCGGAATGGTGCCTGCTGATCACGAGAACCGAGGGAATCAAAGGTCGGTCGGGGCAGGCGCCTTCTGTTGCGATGCCATCCGCAGGCCAGTGCCGGCTCGGAGGATGCGCATGGCATCACAACGCGTCGATCCGACTGCATCCGTGCGGGCGCCTGGGGCATGGCCCTCACTCCGGTACTGCTGCGAGGGGACTAGGCAATTCGTGCTCTGCCAGATCGCCTACGACGGGCGTAGCGTCGATCCGGTCCGGTCTGGTGATCGCCACGGACCTCGCTCGGGAGGGCGCTCGACGACCGTCGGACATTCTCATCTCTCCGAGGAGGGCCGTCATGGCCACCGAACTACGCAACATCGACAAGCCTCATGAGACCCGGCCCTTCCAGGCACACGGCCACGTGGACGTCGTCACCTTGGCCGACTTCACGATCGGTCGGGGCGTCTTCGAGCCGGGCTGGCGCTGGAGTGAGGACGTCCGCCCGATCGCCGGCACCGACACCTGCCAGGTACGGCACACCGGGATGTGCCTGTCCGGCGCGATGACGATCCGCATGGACGACGGCACCGAGATCTCGATGAGCGCTGGTGACGTCGTCGTGATCGAGCCGGGCCACGACGCCTGGGTGGTCGGCGACGAGCCGTGCGTCATGGTGGACACCGGGATCGCGGCGTACGCACAGCCCAACGCGCGCTGAGGGTCAGGAGCCGACCGGCCCGGGGGAATGACCGTCTGCCGGGGAGCGTTGAGACGGCATGCGCCTGCACGACTCTCTCCTGGACCGGATGACGCCCTACGACCTGTTCCGCCTCGCCGAGGACCAGTTCGGCGAGAAGGACTACTACGGCGCCGTCGCGACGCTCGAGCGCCTGCTCGGTGAGTCGGCGGACACCGGTCACGGCCTCGCCGCGGCCCGTGAGCTGCTCGCCCGCGCCTACTTCCACGCCGCCATGCTCGACAAGGCCGAGGCGGCCTCTCGCGCGCTGCTCGATGAGGAGCCGGACAACGGCTACGCCGCGCTGCTGCTCGGCCGGACCCTGCAGCGTCAGTCGCGGCCCGAGGAGGCGGAGCGGATGCTGGCACGCGCGGAGGCCCTCGGGCAGAGCGCCTGAATGAAGGCCGCGCCGTAGGGCACCGGCCCTCATGGCCACCAACAAGCGGATCCTGCACGCCACGCCCGAGAAGGTGTGGGAGGTCCTGTCCGACGGCTGGCTCTACCCCGTCTGGGTCGTCGGCGCCTCCCGGATGCGTGACGTGGACGAGACCTGGCCGGCCGTGGGTGCCCGATTGCACCACTCGGTGGGCGTCTGGCCGGCGCTGGTCAACGACTACACCCAGGTGCGCGAGTCGGAGCCGCGGGCACGCCTGGTCCTACGGGCCCGGGTGTGGCCCTACGGCCAGGCGGTCGTGCACATCGACCTGCGCCCGTGCCCCGAGGGGACCGAGGTGGTCATCCGCGAGAAGATCGAGAAGGGCCCCACGGCCTACCTGCCGGGTCCCCTCGAGGGCCTTGGCATGAAGTGGCGCAACAGCGAGACGCTCCGTCGGCTTGCGTTCATCGTGGAGCGCAGCCGGTGAGTTCCACGTGGGACGCCGTGGTCGTCGGCGCCGGGCCGAACGGTCTGGTCGCCGCCAACCACTTGGCCGACAAGGGCTGGTCGGTGCTGCTGCTGGAGGCCCAGCCGGACGTCGGCGGTGCGGTGCACAGCAGCAGGGAGCTCGATCCGGAGTTCGTCCACGACACGTTCAGCGCGTTCTACCCGCTTGCCGTCGCCTCCCCGGCCATCCGCGCCCTCGACCTGGAGCAGCACGGACTGCGCTGGGCACACGCGCCAGCCGTGGTCGGGCACCCGCTACCGGAAGGCGGCTGGGCGATCCTCAGCCGGGACATCGACGAGACCGCCCGGAGCCTCGATGCGCTCAGCCCGGGCGACGGCGACGCCTGGCGCGACCTGGCCGCCTCTTGGGAGCCGATCGGCAACCAGCTGATGGGGGCGATGCTCACTCCGTTCCCCCCGGTGCGGCACGGCCTGGGCGCGCTGGCGAAGCTGCCCGCCGCGGGGGGCCTGCAGTTCGTCCGGACGCTGCTCACGCCGGTCGGCGACCTCGGTCGGAAGCGCTTCGGCGGCGAGGGTCCCCGGATGCTGCTGGGCGGCTGCGCGGCGCACGCCGACATCCCCACGGACGCGGCGGGATCCGGCCTGATGGGCGTGCTGATGGTGATGCTGGGCCAGACGGTGGGCTTCCCCGTGCCCGTGGGCGGGGCCGGCGAACTGGCCCAGGCGATGGCTCGCCGGTTCCGCTCCCGGGGCGGCGAGATCCGCTGCAACGCCCGGGCCGACCGGATCGAGGTCGGGCACGGCCGCGCGACCGGCGTCCGGCTGGCCGACGGCGAGGTCGTCAAAGTGCGCAAGGCCGTCGTGGCCGACGTGTCGGCCTACCACCTGTACGGCGGCCTGCTGGACCCCCAAGACCTCCCGGACCGGGTCCGCCGCGCGATTCAGGGCTTCGAGCTCGACCCTGGGACCGTCAAGGTCGACTGGGCGCTGGACGGTCCGGTGCCCTGGGCGGACCCACCGCCGCTCGAGCCGGGCACGGTGCACATCACCGACTCGCTCGAGGAGCTCAGTCGCACCTACAGCCAGCTCGCGGCCGGCGCTGTACCGGACCTGCCGTTCCTGATCACCGGGCAGATGACCACCGCGGACCCGACGCGCTCCCCCGCCGGCACCGAGTCGATGTGGGCCTACACCCACGTCCCGCAGCGCACGGAGCGGGACGCCGGCGACGGATCGGTGACCGGGAGCTGGGACCGGGACGACTGCGAGCGGTTCGCCGACCGGATGCAGTCGCGCATCGAGAAGCTGGCGCCCGGGTTCTCCTCGCGCGTGCGAGTACGACGCGTGCTCGGCCCCCGCGAGCTGGAGGCGCGCAACGCCAACCTGATCGGCGGGGCCATCAACGGCGGCACGTCGCAGCTGCACCAGGAGCTGGTCTTCCGGCCGATCCCTGGACTCGGCCGCGCGGAGACACCGGTCCGTGGCGTCTACCTCGGCTCGGCGTCGGCCCACCCGGGCGGCGGGGTCCACGGAGCGGCCGGCATGAACGCCGCCCGGGCGGCTGTCTTCCACGACCGGGTGGCCAGGGTCCTCCCCGGCAGGCGGTGACGGCGCCCGTCAGCCGGCAACCAGCACGAGGGAGCCCAGGGCGACCAGCCAGCTGAGGAAGCTGCCCACCAGGAAGTACTCGGTCAGCTGGTGGATCCGGTGTTGCTCGCCCCTGGACTGCAGCTCCGGCCAGCGGAGCAGGCCCTTGGCGGCGATCACGATGCTGGCGGCGGTCAGCTGGCCAGCCAGTCCCAGACCCAGGATGAACACGCGCTCCATCGGCCCCAGCAGCCGGCCGCCCTTGAGCTGCATCTCCGGGTCCTCCACGGCGCCGTGGCGGGCCGGGTTGAGCGTGCCGGTGGCCGCCAGCACGAGCCGGACGACGACGTTGCCGGTGGACAGCTGGACCAGGACGACGCCCAGGAGCAGCAGCGCCCGGGCGGGGTCCAGCTGGTCGAAGACCGGCAGCGGCCCGCGACCCAGCCACTCACCCACGCCCCCGTCCACGGGCCCGGCGGCGGGCGAGGCGACCAGGACGCAGGCCAGCGCGATGCCCAGCAGCGCGAGCGGCACCCCGGGCCGGCCGCGGCCGAAACCGAGCGTCACCGTCTGGCCCCAGGCGACCGTCACCACGGCCAGCACGACCATGGCGGCAACGTCGCGCGGCTGGTCGAGCCCCGCGAGCAGGGCGAACACCAGCACGCCTGCCGCGCCCAGGCACTCCGGCACGATCCGCACCGGACGCACCGAGTGCACCAGGTCGGTGAGGCCCACGCCGATGAGGAGCAGGGCCAGCCAGCTCATCGCAGTCCGCCGAGGTCGGACTCCGCCGCCACCACGACGCCGAGCCCGTCCGCGCGGATGCGCTGCGACACGGCGGACGCAGAGACACCGAGCTGCTCGGCAAGAGAGGTCTGGGGCACGCCGTCCAGCAGACCACGCAGCACCGACAGCGACCGGGCATCCAGCGAGCCGACCACCTGGTCACGCAACCGGAGCGCCGCGTTGACCGGCCTCTCGTCCGGCCCGGCGGTCCGGGGCGCGCGGCGGTACAGGGTCCGGGTGGAGCGCAGCGCCGCCTTGCCGGCGTCGCGGGCCACCACCTCGATGGCATCCCGGGCCGCCCACCAGCCCGGCCCGTCCTCGACCCTCGGGGCTCCCTCCAGGACGGTGACCTCTCCCCAGCCGATCCCGAACCGGACGTCGGCCTCCGGCAGAAGGAGCAGCCGCAACCGCAGCGCGGCGGACGCGGCCTCGCCAAGCCGCTGGAAGCACCCCTGGAACTCGTCGCCCACCGTGATGCGCAGCGACGTGAGCGCCGGCACGGCGGTCTCGACCTCGGCCAACGCCTCGCGGAAGCGCTGGTGCAGCTCCACGCGGTCCCGCGCCCGTCGGGAACCGACGAGGTCGCCGATCAGGGTGGCCACCGGCGCAGCGCTCTTCATCTGCGACATTGGAAGATCATAGCTTCATCTGCCAGAAATGAAGGATCAGCTCTCCCAGAAGAGCTCGTCCACCTTGCCCGCCGCGAGCCGGGCGGCCCGCTGGTAGTCGTTGAGCATGGCCTCCGTCTGCCCCGGCTCGTAGCCCAGGATCCGCGCGACCGCCGCCCGCTCACGAGCGTCGGACGGGAGCTGGTCGCTGGGCCGGCCCCGGACGAGCACGGTGGCGTTGCGGGCCCGGCTGGCCAGCTTCCAGGACTGCACGAGGGCGGTGGCGTCCTCCAGGGAGAGGATCTCCTGGTCCACGCAGGCGGCCAGCGCGTCCAGCGTGCGGCTGGTGCGCAGCTCCGGCACCCGGGCGGCATGCTGCAGCTGGAGGACCTGCACCGTCCACTCCACGTCGGCCAGGCCGCCGCGCCCCAGCTTGAAGTGTGTCCGGGGGTCCGCACCGCGGGGCAGCCGCTCGGAGTCGATGCGCGCCTTGATCCGCCTGATCTCCACGAGGTCGCGCTGGGAGAGACCGTCGGCGGGGTAGCGCAGCGGATCGATCAGGGCGTGGAAGCGCTCGCGCAGCCCGGCGTCCCCTGCCACCGCCTCCGCACGGAGCAGTGCCTGCGCCTCCCAGGCCTCCGACCACTTGGCGTAGTAGCCGGCGTAGGACTCCAGGCTGCGCACGAGTGGCCCCTGCTTGCCCTCCGGACGGAGGTCCGCGTCCACCTCCAGGGCCGGGTCGGTGCCGGGCAGCGCGAGCAGGCGGCGCAGCTCGTTGGCCACGGCCTGCGCCATCGAGGCCGCCAGCTGCGCGTCGGCCCCGGGCAACGGGTCGTGGACGAACATCACGTCCGCGTCGCTGCCGTAGCCGAGCTCGTGCCCTCCGTAGCGGCCCATCGCCACGATCGCCATCCGGGTCGGCAGCTGCTCGCCCCGCTCGGCCTCGACCGCGCGCGTCGCCACGACGAGAGCCGCCTCGAGCGTCGCACTGGTCAGGTCAGTGAGGGCGTAGCCGACCTCCGCGACCCCGAACGGCACGCACAGGTCTGCCGCGCTGATCCGCAACAGCTCCCGTCGCCGGATCGCCCGGACACTGGCGATCGCGCTCTCCGGCTCGTGGCGGCGGGAAGCGTTGGCCAACATCTCGGCCTGGATCTTGTCGCGGCCCAGGGGCACGAGGCTGTCGGCTCCCCCGATGATCTGCACCCCCTCCGGCTCGCGCTCGAGCAGGTCGGTGGTGTAGCGGCTGGTGGCGAGCACCTGCGCCAGCCGCTGCGCCGCCTGCCCCTCGTCGCGGAGCATCTTGAGGTACCACGGGCTGCGGCCGAGCGCCTCGGAGATCTTCCGGAAGCCGAAGAGCCCGGCGTCCGGGTCGGGGGCGTCGGCGAACCACTCGAGCATCGCCGGCAGCAGCGTGCGCTGGATCGCGGCGGTGCGGGTGACGCCCTCGGTGAGTGCCTCGAGGTGCCGCAGCGCGCCCTGCGGGTCGGCATACCCGAGTGCGGCGAGCCGCTGCTCGGCCGCCTCGGTGGTGAGCCGGGCGCCGTCGCCGGGGATCCGGGCCACCGCGGCCAGCAGCGGCCGGTAGAAGAGCTTCTCGTGCAGACGGCGCACCTCGCGGCGGTGGTGCCGCCACTCCTTGTCCAGCTCCTCCTGCGGCTTGCGGAGGTAGCCGAACGACCGGCCCAGCCGGCGCAGGGCGGCCGGGTCCTCCGGTACGACGTGCGTGCGCAGCAGCTGGTAGAGCTGGATCCGGTGCTCGAGCTTGCGCAGGAAGGCGTAGGCGTCGTGCAGCGACTGCCCGTCCTCCCGGCCGACGTAGCCGCCCTCGGTCAGGCGCGCCAGCGCGCTCAGCGTGGTGCGCGGTCGCACGCTCTCGTCGTACCTCCCGTGGACCAGCTGCATCAGCTGTACGGCGAACTCCACGTCGCGCAGCCCACCGGAGCCGAGCTTGAGCTGGCGCTCGGCCTCGTGCGCCGGGATGTGCTCGAGCACCCGGCGGCGCATCGCCTGGACGTCCTCCACGAAGCCTTCCCGGCCGGCGGCCTCCCAGACCATCGGCATGATCGCGGCCGTGTATGCCTCCCCCAGGTCCGGGTCGCCGGCCACCGGCCGCGCCTTGAGCAGCGCCTGGAACTCCCAGGTCTTGGCCCAGCGCTCGTAGTAGGCGACGTGACTGGCGAGCGTGCGCACCAGCGGGCCGGACCTGCCCTCCGGCCTGAGCGTCGCGTCGACCGGCCAGATGCTGCCCTCGGGCGTGTGCTCGGAGCAGACCTGCATCATCCCGGCGGCCAGCTGCCCGGCCGCACGCATGGCACCGTCCTCGTCCGCTCCGGGCTGCGGCTCGGCGACGAAGATGACGTCGACGTCGCTGATGTAGTTGAGCTCGTGGCCACCGCACTTGCCCATCGCCACGACGGCCAGCCGGCACTGCGTCGCCTGGTCGCCGAGCCGGGCCCGGGACACTGCCAGCGCGGCCTCGAGGGTCCCGGCGGCCAGGTCGGCGAGCTCGGCGGCCACGTCGTCGACCCCGACGTGGTGGGCCAGGTCGCGGGAGGCCAGGCACAGCAGCACCCGCCGGTACTCGACCCGGAGGGCGTCCTTGGCGACCGCCTCTTGGAGGGTCGCGACCGGCGCTGCGTCGTCCGGATCGGCACCCACGGCCCGCAGGAGGCGGTTGCGCACGGCGTAGGCGGCCGGACGGGTGCTGCCCAGGGTCGGGTCCGCCAGGTCGTGCCAGTGCTCCGGGTGTCGCGCGAGGTGGTCGCCGAGGGCGACACTCATCCCCAGGACGCTGAGCAGCCGCATCGCGAGGCCCTCGTCATCGACCAGGTCCGCCTGGAGGACCTCGGCGTCCTCGGCCGCCTCGAGCAGCCTGGTCAGGCTCTCGAGCGCCAGGTCGGGGTCCGCCGTGCGTGCCAGCATCCCGAGCAGGGCCTCCGCGTCCTCACCGAGCGGGACCAGCAGCTCCGCCGCCCGGCCCCCGTCCTGGAAGCCCGCACGGACGAGGTTCCCGACGCTGAGGGCTGAGCTCGTCCGGGCCACGGCGTCAATCTACTGGCCACCGGCTGCGCGTCCTGGCGGGCGACGGCGTGGCGGACATTCCAGACTGACTGGACCACTTGAGCCGTTCCCTGTGACCCACCTCGCACTCTGTGCCTAAGGTCGAGGCGACGAGAGGAAGCCGACCATGGACCAGGTCACCTTCGAAGCGCCCGGCAAGGGGCCCTGGGAGCTGGAGAGCACCCACTACGCCCGGCCGATCAGCCGGTTCCTCGGCCCGGCGATCCTCCAGGGCTTCCCCCGCGGCTTCGCGGAAGGCACGGCCCGCTACGGGTTGCTGCTCGACCACCTCGCACCGGGGCTGGTCAACGGCTTCTTCTACCAGCAGCCCGCGGCCTATCTCGCACCTCCGGGAGCGATGAAGCCCCCGCCTGCACCAGTCCTGTGGCTGCTCACCCGCCTCCACCCCAAGATGCGGGCGCGCATCGCGACCTCGGTCCGGGCGCTGGACGACAAGCAGTGGCGCAAGGACCTGGACCAGTGGGACACCATGGACAAGCCCGCGGCGATCGAGGCGCACCAGGCGCTGCAGATGGTGGACGTGGGCGCGTTGTCGGACGAGGCTCTCGTGGCCCACCTCGAGCAGTGCTTCAGTCACGTCACCCGGATGATCGAGCTCCACCACAAGTACACCGCCACCGCCGTCGTGGTCACCGGTCTCCTGCTGGCCGACGCGATGACGTGGACCGGGGCCTCGGCCGGCGAGGTCTGCGGCGTGCTGCGCGGCTCCTCCCCCATCTCCAACGGCTTCGCCGCCGAGGAGCTCGTCAAGGTCGGGGAGGCCGTCGCGGCGAGCGAGTCGGCCCGTGAGGTGCTCCGGTCCCCGGAGCCGCCGGAGGCCAAGATCGAGGCCCTGTCGGCCGACCCCGACGTCGGTGCCGCCGTCCGCAGCTACGTCTCGGCCGTGAGGTTCCGGTCAGTGGGCTACGACGTGGGCGATCGCATGGCAGGCGAGCTTCCGGCCATGCTGGTCGAGGCGATGCTGACCGCCGCCGAGCGTTCGGGGCCGCGGACTCCCGAGGACGGCGCGCTCGACGACCTCCGCGCGAAGGTCCCGGCCGAGCACCTCGTCGAGTTCGACGAGCTGGTCACCGAGGCGAGGCTGATCAACCGTCTCCGCGACGAGCGCGGCGCCTACTCCGACGGCTGGGCGGTCGGCCTGGCCCGCCGGGCCCTGCTCGAGACCGGTCGGCGCCTCACCGAGCGCCGCCTCCTGTGGGATCCCGAGCACGCGACGGACCTGCGCCTGGACGAGCTCATCGCGCTGCTCCGTGGCGAGGACGGCCCGAGCGCCACCGAGGCCGCGAAGCACCACGAGTGGCGTACGACGAAGACGAGCGCCGACGCGCCGCCGTACCTCACGGCCATGCCGGCCCCGCCCCCTCCCGTCGACCTGCTGCCTGCTGGTGCGCGACGTCCGGCGCGGGCGATGGAGGCGGTCCTGACCAACCTCTTCGGCGTCGCGACGACCACGAACACCGACACGGTGGTGCACGGCCTGTCGGTCAACACCGGGGTCTACGAAGGCACCGCCAGGCTGGTGGACAGCTCGGCCGACTTCGGGCGCATCCGGCAGGGCGACGTCCTGGTCACCCGCAACACGTCTCCCTACTTCAACGTGGTGCTCCCGTTGCTGGGCGCCATCGTCACCGACCGCGGCGGGCAGCTCAGCCACGCCGCCATCGTTGCGCGCGAGTACGGCATCCCGGGCGTGGTCGGCACCCGGGACGCCACCACCGTCATCCCCGACGGGGCGCGTGTGCGCGTCGACGGCTCGACCGGTGAGGTGCAGGTGCTCGCCGAACCCGCTCCGGCGCCCTGACCGGCGCGACGCCGCTCCCGGACGTGCACGCCGTGCTCACGCCGTTGGTCGAGGCTGTCGACGTGGGGCTGTTCGGCGGGAAGGCGGCCCAGCTGGGTACGGCGATCCGGAGCGGACTTCCGGTGCCGTCCGGGTACGCGTTGTCGCCGGGAGTGGTCGAGGCCGTCGTTCGTGACGATGCGGCGACCATCGCTGCCCTCGGGCAGGTCGCCGACCAGCTCGGTCTGCTGGCGGTCCGGTCGAGCGCCCTGGATGAAGACTCGGAGGGGGCATCCTTCGCCGGTGCCCACCTCAGCGTGCTGGCCGTATCCGGCTGTCCGGCCACCGTGGCCGCCGTACGCGCGGTGCACGAGTCGGGACAGGACGCCGGCGCGCAGAGCTATCGGGCCACGCTCGGCCTCGGCGCAGAAGCCCGGATGGCCGTCGTGGTTCAGCAGTTGGTCGATGCCGACGCCGCCGGGGTGCTCTTCACCCGCAACCCGGTGACCGGGGCCGACGAGCGGGTCGTCGAGGCGAGCTGGGGACTCGGGGAGGCCGTCGTCTCCGGGCTGGTGACGCCGGACCACTACCGGGTGGCGCGCGGCGGCTCGGTGCTCGAGCGCGTCCCCGGGACGAAGGACATCGCGATCCGGCCGCGCCGGGACCCGGCTGCCCTGGAGCCGACCGAGGAGGTCGAGGTCGCCCCGGACCTGGTGAGCCAGTACTGCCTGGGCGAGCGCGAGCTCGCGGCCCTCGACCGGCTGGCGTCCCTGTGCGACGAGGCCTACGGCGACGACGGGCACGACATCGAGTTCGCCTTCCGTGACGGCCGGCTCTTCCTGCTCCAGCGACGTCCGATCACCCGTGCCTGACTCCGGCCGCGCGCGCCGGCTCTTCGCCGCCGTGCTGGCGGCCGCCCTGATGCCGCTGAACTCGACGATGATCGCGGTCGCGCTGCCCCGGATCAGTGCCGAGTTCGGTCACGACCCGGCGCTGGTGACCCAGGCGCTGGTGACCAGCTACCTGGTGGCCGCCGTGGTCCTGCAGAGCCCCGCCGGGAAGCTCGGTGACCGGCTCGGGCACGCGCGCATGCTGCGGATCGGCCAGGTCCTGGTGGGCCTGGGCGCCCTCGGCGGCTACCTGGCGCCGTCGCTGGGCGTGCTGGTCACCGCCAGGGTCCTGATGGCCGCAGGTGGCGCCGTGCTGGTGCCGGCGACGGTCGCGCTGCTCCGGCACGAGCTGCCCCCGGACCGTCGCGGACGCGGCTTCGGCGCCTTCGGTGCGGTGATGGCGCTCGCCGCGGCGCTGGGGCCGCTGCTCGGCGGTGAGCTGGTGCACGCCTTCGGTTGGCGCAGCGTCTTCGTCGCCAACCTCCCGGTCCTGGTGCTCTCGGCCGGGCTGGCCGCTTCCGCCGGGCGTCCTGCAGTGGAGGCGCGGCCGCAGGCACCACCACGCTTCGACTGGCTCGGCAGTGGCCTGCTCGCCGCCGGGCTGAGCGCCATCGTCCTCGGGCTCCGCCCCGATGGTGAGCACGCCGTCGGGCTGCTGGCCCTGGGCGTCGCGCTCCTGGTTCCCTTCGGCTGGTGGGAGCAGCGCGTCAGCGACCCCGTCGTGGCGTTCGCGCTCTTCCGGTCGGTGCCCTTCTCCGCCGGCACGCTGCTGATCGCGGTCCAGAACCTGGTGATGTACGCGCTGCTCTTCGAGGTCCCTCTGATCGCCGCGCCGCTGTTCGGCCTCGATGCCCGCGGGACCGGTCTGCTCCTGGTGTGCCTGATGCTGGCGATGGTGGTCGTCTCGCCGATCGCCGGCCGCCTCGTCGACAGGGTCGGCGCACGGGGCATCGGGCTCGTCGGCTCGGGCCTGACCCTGGTCGGCATCGTGCTGCTGGTGACGACCGGACTCACGGCGCCCGCGCAGGTCGCCGTACCCCTGGCGCTGCTGGGCGCCGGGCTGGGCCTGGCCACGCCCGCCGCCCAGAACGCGTCGATCTCCGCTGCTCCGCCGGACCGGACCGGGATGGCCGCAGGGGTCGGCTCGACGATGCGCTACCTGGGCGGTCTGGTCGGGGTGGCGGTCCTGAGCCTGCTGCTCGACGTCCGGGCCGGGCGAGCCGAGCTGGTGTCGGACCACAGGATGCTGATGGGCGTCTTCGGCGGCGCGCTGGTCGTCGGCCTGGTCTGCGCAGCCCTGCTCCCGGGTCGGGTCGAGTCCGAGGTGGCTGTCCGGTAGCGCTACAGCAGCGGCAGCATCCGGTCGCGCTCGAACGCCGACACCTGGCCGCGGTACTCCTGCCACTCGGCGCGCTTGTTGCGCAGGAAGAACTCGTAGACGTGCTCCCCCAGCGCCTCCGGCAGCAGCTCGGAGGTCTCGGCGCAGTGGATCGCCTCGCTGAGGCTCAGCGGCAGCGGCTCGAGCCCCAGCGCCTTGCGCTCGCGCTCGGTCAGCGACCACACGTTGTCCTCGGCCTCGGGCGGCAGCTCGTACTCGTTCTCGATGCCGCGCATGCCGGCCGCCAGGATGACCGCGAAGGCGAGGTAGGGGTTGCAGGCGGCGTCGACGCTGCGCAGCTCGATCCGGGTGGACTGGCCCTTGTTCGGCTTGTACATCGGCACGCGCACCATGGCCGACCGGTTGTTGTGGCCCCAGCAGATGTACGACGGAGCCTCGCCGCCTCCGATGAGGCGCTTGTAGGAGTTCACCCACTGGTTGGTGACGCAGGTGATCTCCGCGGCGTGGCGGAGGATGCCGGCGATGAAGTGCCGCGCGGTCCGCGAGAGCTGGTATTCCGCGCCCGCCTCGAAGAAGGCGTTGCGGTCGCCCTCGAAGAGTGACACGTGGGTGTGCATGCCGGAGCCGGGATGGGTGGTGAACGGCTTGGGCATGAAGCTGGCCCACACGCCCTGGCTCAGGGCCACCTCACGCACGACGGTGCGGAAGGTCATCACGTTGTCGGCCGTCGACAACGCGTCCGCGTAGCGGAGGTCGATCTCCTGCTGGCCCGGCCCACCCTCGTGGTGGCTGAACTCCACCGAGATGCCCATCGCCTCGAGCATCGTGATCGCCTCGCGACGGAAGTCCGACCCGGCGCTCTGCGCGGTGTGGTCGAAGTAGCCGCTGCGGTCCACGGGGGCAGGCTCCTCGCCCGCGGCGGGCTTGCCCTTGAAGAGGTAGAACTCGATCTCGGGGTGGGTGTAGAACGTGAACCCGGCGTCGGCGGCGCTCGACAGCGTCCGCTTCAGCACGAAGCGCGGGTCGGCGAACGACGGCGAGCCGTCCGGCATCATGATGTCGCAGAACATCCGCGCCGTGGCGGGGCCGTCGCCTCCCCGCCAGGGCAGGATCTGGAAGGTCGACGGGTCGGGCCGCGCGAGCATGTCGGCCTCGGTGACCCGGGCGAAGCCCTCGATGGCGGAGCCGTCGAAGCCGATCCCCTCGGCGAACGCGCCCTCCAGCTCCGCGGGGGCGATCGCGACGGACTTGAGGTAGCCCAGCACGTCGGTGAACCACAGCCGGACGAACCTGACGTCACGCTCCTCCAGTGCGCGGAGGACGAAGTCTTCCTGTTTACCCATGGCCGTGCTCACTTCGTTCCGCGCGCCCATGGGGCCCGCGCTTCACTGTCTGATCGATTCGCTCGCTGCGCTCGCTCATGGCCGACACTATGGCGCACCGATGTTTCGGGCGGATGACACGGCGCGGTCCTGCGCACTCAACGGCCTCGACGCACCATGCCGGCGAAGCCGGCGGCGACCTTCTCCCACCCCGCCAGCAGCTCCGCCTCGGCTGCCTCGACCTCGCCCAGCGCTGCGTCGACCGCGGCATCGCCCTGATGACGGCGATCCTCGTCGGCCCACGGCTGCACGACGTGACGGTCGGCCTCCGGGTGCGCCTGCACGCCCCAGACCGCCGGTGCGAAGCGGGCGGCCTGCAGCTCACCGGCCGGTGTGCGGGCGAGGGCCACGGCTCCGTCGGGGAGGTCCTGGACCACGTCGTTGTTCCACTGGATCCCGATTCCGGGGGCACCGCCCAGCAGCTCGTCCGGCTCCTCGCCCCAGCCGATGGGCAGTACGCCGATCTGCTGGCCGCGGGGGTTCACCACGACCGTGCCGCCGAGCGCCACGGTGATCAGCTGGTGGCCAAGACAGATCCCGAAGGTCGGCACTGCGGTGTCCACGGCTTCGCGGACGAGCGCCTTCACCTGCGTGAGCCAGGGGAACTGCCGGTCGTCGTACGCGCCCATGTGGCCACCGAGCACCAGCATCGCGTCATGGTTGCCGAGGTCGGCCGGTAGCGGCGAGCCGGCGTAGGGGCGTCGTACGTCGAGGTCGCAGCCGGCGTCGCCCAGCCAGCGGCCGAACCAGGCGGGCGGGCACTGCTCCTCGTGCTGGACGACGAGGAGTCGGCGACGCTCAGCCATCGTCCGGTCCGTTGCGGGGCACGTTCTCGAGATCCGCCAGCCAGGCGGCCGCTGACGCGTCGCTGGGCATCCGCCAGTCGCCCCGCGGGGACATGCTGCCGCCGGCACTGACCTTGGGCCCGTTGGGCAGCGCCGAGCGCTTGAACTGGTTGGCGAAGAACCGCTTGACGAACACCTCCAGCCACTTGCGGATCGTCGGCAGGTCGAACGCGCCGCGATCCTCCTCGGGGAAGCCCGGGGGCCACTCGCCCACGGCGGCGTCCGACCACGCGTGGTGGGCCATGAAGGCGATCTTGCTGGGGCGCGCACCGATGCGGATGGTGTGCCACAGGTAGAAGTCCACGAGCGGGTAGGGGCCGACCGATGCCTCCGTGCTCTGCGGCAGCTCGCCCTCCTTGGCCGGGACGAGCTCGGGGCTGATCTCCTGGTCGACGATCTCGCCGAGGACCTGGTTGATCTCGTCGCCGGGGTCGCCGAACTGGCCGGAGTCGACGACCCAGCGGATCAGGTGCTGGATCAGCGTCTTGGGCACGCCGGCGTTGACGTTGTAGTGCGACATCTGGTCGCCGACGCCGTAGGTGCACCAGCCGAGGGCCAGCTCGGAGAGGTCGCCGGTGCCGAGCACGATCCCGCCACGCTGGTTGGCGAGCCGGAAGAGGTAGTCCGTCCGCAGGCCGGCCTGGACGTTCTCGAAGGTGACGTCGTAGACCTCCTCTCCGCGGGCGAAGGGGTGGCCCAGGTCGTCGAGCATCTGCTCCGCGGCCGGCCTGATGTCGATCGTCTCGAAGGTCGCCCCGAGAGCCACCGCTAGCCGCTCGGCGTTGCTGCGGGTCGTCGTGCTGGTCGCGAAGCCGGGCATCGTGAACGCCAGCATGTCGCTGCGGGGACGGCCGAGCCGGTCCAGCGCCTTGGCGGCGACGATGAGCGCGTGGGTCGAGTCGAGGCCACCGGAGACGCCGATGACGATCTTCGGCCCCCCGATCGCGGACATCCGCTGCTCGAGGCCGGAGACCTGGATGTTGTAGGCCTCGTAGCAGTCCAGCGCGAGTCGCTCCGGGTCGTCCGGCACGAACGGGAACCGATCCACCTTCCGGCGCAGGCCGATGTCGCCGTCGGCCGGCTCGAGGCGGAACGGGATCTCCCGGAAGCCCGCACCGGCAGTCCACCCTCCGGTGGTCGACGACCCCGAGGCGACGTCGCGTCGGCGCCGGTTGTCGTCGAAGGTGCCCATCCGGAGTCGCTCCTGGCGGATCCGGTCGAGGTCGACGTCGACGACCGTCCGTCGTGGCCCCTCGGGGAAGCGCTCGGTCTCGCCGAGCAGGTCGCCGACCTCGTAGACCATCGTCTGGCCGTCCCAGCTCAGGTCGGTCGTGGACTCGCCCTGCCCGGCCGCTGCATAGACGTAGGCCGCCAGGCACCGCATGCTCGCCGAGCGCACCAGCAGGCGACGGTCCTCGGCACGGGCCACGGTGATGGGGCTGCCGGAGAGATTGGCCAGCACGGTCGCTCCCGCGAGGGCGGCGCGGGCGCTCGGCGGCACCGGCACCCACATGTCCTCGCAGACCTCGACGTGCAACCGCAGGTCCGGCAGGTCCTCGGCGGTGAACACCAGGTCGGGGCCGAACTCGTAGGCCCCGCCGAGGAGCTCGATCGCCTCGTCGTAGAGGTCCTCCCCCGCACCGAACCAGCGCGCCTCGTAGAACTCCCGGTAGGTGGGCAGGTGCGACTTGGGGACGACGCCGAGGACCTCGCCGCGGTGCAGCACCACGGCGCAGTTGTAGACGCGGTTGCGGTGCTGGAGGGGCGCCCCGACGACGATCACCGGGGTCAGCTCGGCCGTCGCCTCGAGCAGCACGCCGAGCGCGTGCTCCACGGCGTCGAGCAGCGCGTCCTGCAGGAAGAGGTCGTCGATCGCGTAGCCGGACAGGCACAGCTCCGGGAAGACGGCCACCGCCACGCCGTCGTCGTGGCACTTCCGGGCCTCGGCCAGGACGGTCTCCGCGTTGGTCGCCGGGTCGGCGATCGCGATGGGCACGGTGCAGGCGGCCACCCGGGCGTAGCCGTGCCGGTAGACCGACCAGAAGTCGCCCGGCCCACCGATCGTCGTACTGCCCTGGACTGCGTCGGTCACTGCCACACCTGGGAGTATGTCGAAGAACGTCGGGCCGCTGTACCCCGGAGGGTCGGGTGAGCAACGCCACAGGCGACCGACGCCGTTCGCGGGACTAGCCTCATTGGTGCACCGGGGACTCCACTCAGGAGCCTCGAGTTCCCACGAGGAGTCGTCATGAGCGAAGAGACCGCGCCCTACGGCACCGGCGTCCCGTCCGGCGCGGGCGCCCCGTCGGCACCCGCGCTGCGGAAGCGGGTGCGCACCCACCACCTGCGCGAGATGAAGGAGCGTCGCGAGCGGTTCGCGATGCTCACCGCCTACGACATGTACACCGCGGCCACCTTCGACGAGGCCGGCATCGAGGTGCTCCTCGTGGGCGACTCGGCCTCCAACAACGTCTACGGCAACGAGACGTCCCTGCCGGTGACCGTCGACGAGCTGCTGCCGCTGACCCGCGCGGTCGCACGCTCGGCGCGGCACGCGCTGGTGGTCGGCGACCTGCCGTTCGGCTCCTACCAGGCCTCTCCCGAGCAGGGCTACCTCACGGCGGCCCGGTTCATGAAGGAGGCCGGTGCCCACGCGGTCAAGATGGAGGGCGGCGCCGAAATGGTGCCCCAGATCGAGCGGATGACCCGCGGCGGCATCCCGGTGATGGCGCACATCGGCTTCACCCCGCAGAGCGAGCACGCGCTCGGTGGCTACCGCGTGCAGGGTCGCGGCGAGACGGCCGACCGGATCCTGCGCGACGCCCACGCCGTCGAGGACGCCGGCGCCTTCGCCGTGGTCATGGAGATGGTGCCCGGCGACGTGGCCGCCCAGGTGACCAAGGAGCTCGCCATCCCCACCATCGGCATCGGCGCGGGCCCCGAGTGCGACGGCCAGGTGCTCGTCTGGCAGGACGCCTTCGGGTTGCGCACCGGGCGGATGGCGCGGTTCGTCAAGCAGTACGCCGACCTGCACGGTGTCCTGCTGGAGGCCGCCCAGGCCTACGCCGACGATGTCCGGAACGGCACCTTCCCCGGCCCGGAGCACACGTTCTGATCCCGTGGATCTGTGGAGAACGACTCGGTCGGTCAGGAGCGGGCCAGCAGCACGACGACCAGCCAGGCGCCGAAGCCGAGGACCGGGAGCCAGGTCATCCGGCGCGGGTACGGCGTGAACCAGGCGATGCCGAGCGTCAGGAGGAACACCCACCAGATCGTGAGGGCGATGGTCCACCCGGTCCCGTAGGCGTCGTGGGCCCCCCAGACGAGGAACGGCACGCAGGCCAGCCCGACCATTCCGATGAACGAGCCGCGGTACTGCCTGATGTCGCGGATGCGGGGGGCGTGTGGGGCATCGGCGTAGCGCTCGCCCGCCTCGTCGCGCCGCGGCACGGGCCCGGTCGCGCGGTCTTCGGGGTCCACTCGACCATCCTGACAGGCGTGCCGCCGAGCGGGCCCGCCCACTGCGAACGTCTCGGATCCGGGACAGAACCTTGGTGGACGGCACCTCCCGCGCTTGCCCCGACCCCGGACAGTAGGCGCATGACGGACCGCTACTTCGACCTGGGCGACCCGACGTTCGACGTCACGTCGCCGGAGGTGCACGAGGCACGCGAGCACGGCTGGTACGTGCGCACCAACTACGGCCACGCAGTCCTGCGGTACGACGAGATGAACAGGCTGCTCAAGGATCGTCGCTTCCGCCAGGGCAACGCCCAGTGGCCGGCCCAGAACGGCATCCACTCGGGGCTGTTCAGCGACTGGTGGAAGCAGACGCTGCTGAGCCTGGAGGGTGAGGACCACGACCGGATCCGCAAGCTGCTGCGGCCGGCCTTCGGGCGCAAGGTGATCCAAGGGTGGGTGCCGAGCTTCCAGCAGCTGGCCACCGAGCTGATCGACGGCTTCAGCGAGCGCGGCCGCGTGGAGTTCATCTCCGAGTTCGCCGAGCCGTACGCCACCCGGGTGATCTGCCGGATGCTCGGCCTTCCCGAGGAGGAGTGGCCGCAGATCGCACACTGGGCCGACGACCTCGGCAAGTCGTTCGGGATCAACGTGGGCAACGACGTGCCCGTGATCGAGAAGGCGCTCGACGGCCTCTACGGCTACTGCAACGAGGTGATCGCGGATCGTCGTACGAACCCGCGCGGGGACCTGGTCAGCACCATCGTGCAGGCGCAGGAGGAGGGTCACCTGTCGGAGGATGAGCTCGGGGTGGCGCTGGTGTTCCTGATCTTCGCCGGCATGGAGACCACCCGCAACCAGCTCGGCCTGGCACTGCAGACGCTGCTGGCCCACCCCGACCAGTGGGCTCTCCTGGCCCAGCAGCCCGACCTGGGCGCCAACGCCGTCGAGGAGGTGCTCCGGGTCAACCCGACGGTGACCTGGGTGACCCGCGAGGCGATCGAGGACGTCGAGGTGCAGGGCCTGCACATCCCGAAGGGCGGCATCATCCAGATGCTCTCCCATGCCGCCGGGACGGACCCGCGGGCAATCCCCGACCCGGCCTTCGACATCCGGGTGACGCACCCGCCGCACTTCGGCTTCGGGGCCGGCGTGCACCACTGCCTGGGCCACTTCGTGGCACGCACCGACATGACGGTCGCGCTGCCGCTGCTGGCGCAGCGGATGCCGGACGCCGAGCCGGACGGGCCGGGCGTCTGGTTGCCGGTCTCGGGCAACACCGGTGCCGTGGAGTTCCCGATCCGGTTCACCCCGACACCGGTGGCGGGTTAGGACTCCTCGCGAGGAGCGTCGTCGTTCCAGTCGGGGTCGTTGTCCCAGGTCTCGTTGCGCTCCTCGACCTTCTCGAGCGCGTGCGCGGCCTCGTCGGCGGTCTCGTAGGGGCCGAGGCGGTCGGCGTTCCGGCAGCCCTCCTCCCCCTCGACGGCGTGGTGCTTGAGGCAGTACCAGAACTCGCTCATGTCGGTGAAACTACACTCGCCGCCGTGTCCGCCCCAACGCCTGCCCGCACATCGCCGACCGTCGTCCCCGGTGTCGTCTCGCCGCGACGTCCGGTGCCCGCGGCGATCGCGCGACCCGAGTACGTCGACCGACCGAAGCCCGCGCCGTACACCGGCCCCGAGGTCAAGGACGCCGACACCATCGAGCGGATGCGCGCCGCCGGGAGGCTCGCTGCCCAGGCCCGTGAGCTCGTCGGCGCCGCGGTGCGGCCGGGGGTGACCACCGACGAGCTCGACCGGATCGGCCACGAGTTCCTCTGCGACCACGGTGCCTACCCGTCGACGCTCGGCTACCGCGGTTTCCCGAAGTCGCTCTGCGCGAGCGTCAACGAGGTGGTCTGCCACGGCATTCCGGACAGTCGCGTCGTCCAGGACGGTGACATCGTCAACATCGACATCACCGCCTACCTCGACGGCGTGCACGGCGACACCAACGCCACCTTCCTGACCCCCGGCGTGAGCCAGGAGGTGCAGGACCTGGTCGAGCGGACCCGGGAGGCGCTGCGCCGGGCCATCAACGCGGTGAAGCCGGGCCGGCAGATCAACGTGATCGGGCGGGTCATCGAGTCCTACGCCAAGCGGTTCGGCTACGGCGTGGTCCGTGAGTTCACCGGGCACGGCATCGGCACGGCGTTCCACTCAGGGCTCGTCGTACCGCACTTCGACGACCCCGGAGCCGACGAGGTGATCGAGCCGGGCATGACCTTCACGATCGAGCCGATGCTCAACCTCGGTACCCACGAGTGGGAGATGTGGGACGACGGCTGGACCGTCGTGACGAAGGACCTCCGGGCCTCGGCGCAGTTCGAGCACACCCTCTTGGTCACCGAGACGGGTGCGGAGATCCTCACGAACCCCTGACTCGCCCTAGACTGCTCGTGCGGACGGGCTGGCCGGGCGACCGCGTCCCCTCCCCGGAGGGGTCGAGGAAGGTCCGGGCTCCACAGGACGAGGTGGTGGGCAACACCCACCCGGGGCAACCCGCGGGACAGTGCCACAGAGAGCAGACCGCCTCCGAACGGTGGTTGAGGAGGGCGCGCAGCGCCCCTCTCGAGACCCGGAGGTAAGGGTGAAACGGTGGTGCAAGAGACCACCAGCACGGCGGGTGACCGTCGTGGCTCGGTAAACCCCACCTGGAGCAAGACCAGACAGTGAGCGGGTGGTCCGCCCGATGCTCACGGGTAGGTCGCTGGAGGGTGTCGGCAACGGCGCCCCGAGATGGATGGTCGCCAACCGTGCGGTCGCAAGGCAGTACGGCGAACAGAACCCGGCCTACGAGCCAGCCCGTCCGCACCTCAGATCGTGAACCGAACCGTCCGGGTGGCCGGGTCCGCCTCGACGAGAGTGGCGGTGACCGCCTCGCCCACCGGCGGGTCGTCGCCCGTGGCGGTCGCCTCCACCGCCGGTTGCTCCAGCTGGATGTCGGCGCGGTTCGGATCCCTGCGGTCCACCTCCAGGACGACCGCGGCGAACTGCTCCCCCACGCGCCCCTGCAGGACGGCCGCCTCGACCAGGTTCACCACGGCGTTCTCGTAGGCGTGTGCCCGCCGGCCGCTCTCCTGCATGGTCGCGGGCAGCTCGCCGAGCTTGTCCCGCACCCACTGCGGCACCTCCTCCCCTGCACAGAGACAAGCGCAAATCTCCAAGGCGTAGCGGTCGACGAGCCTTCGCAGCGGCGCGGTGCAGTGGGCGTAGGGCGAGGCCAGCGCCGAGTGCTCCGGCTGCTCGGGCACCTGACCCTCGAAGCCGACGTAGCCGGCGCCGCGCAGCAGTGCGGTGCAGGCGACCACCATGGCCGCCTCGTTCGGCTTGTCAGGGTCGAG
>DASSOK010000023.1:0-13390 GCA_035700665.1 Marmoricola sp. | reverse complement strand
CGGGATCAGCCTCGAGCGGCTCGACGCCCTCCTCTCGGAGCCGGCCCAGCGGATCGGCCTGTCGGCGACCGTCCGACCGCTCGACGAGGTGGCGCGCTTCCTGGGTGGCACCAGCCCCGTGCAGGTCGTGGCCCCTCCGTCACCGAAGGAGTGGGACCTCAAGGTCGTCGTCCCGGTCGAGGACATGACCCAGCCCGGCGAGTACGACGACGACGGCGAGGGCGACTCCCGTGAGGCCTCCTCGATCTGGCCGCACGTCGAGCAGCACGTCGCCGACCTGATCGGTCGGCATCGATCCACCATCGTCTTCGCCAACTCACGCCGGCTCGCGGAGCGACTGACCGCCCGCCTCAACGAGATCGCGGCCGAGCGGGCGGGCATCGAGGTCGACACCGATGTCGTGCCGCCCGCGCAGATCATGGCTCAGTCGGGGATCTCGACGAGCTCGATCAACGATCCGACGGCCCCGGTGATCGCCAAGGCCCACCACGGCTCGGTGTCGAAGGAGCAGCGGGCGATCATCGAGGACGACCTCAAGCGCGGGCGTCTCCCGTGCGTGGTGGCGACCAGCAGCCTCGAGCTCGGCATCGACATGGGCGCGGTCGACCTGGTCGTCCAGATCGAGTCGCCGCCCAGCGTGGCCAGCGCCCTGCAGCGGGTCGGCCGGGCCGGCCACCAGGTCGGCGAGGTCTCCCGCGGTGTGCTGTTCCCCAAGCACCGCGGCGACCTGGTCCCGACCGCCGTGGCCGTCGAGCGGATGCGCTCGGGGCAGATCGAGGCGCTCAGCGTCCCGGCCAACCCTCTCGACGTGCTCGCCCAGCAGGTGGTCGCCGCGACCGCCCTGGACAGCTGGCGGGCGGACGACCTGTTCGCCGTCGTACGCCGGGCCGCATCCTTCGCCTCCCTGCCGCGCAGCGCCTTCGACGCCACGCTCGACCTGCTGGCCGGCCGCTACCCGAGCGACGAGTTCGCCGAGCTGCGGCCGCGAATCGTCTGGGACCGGGTCTCCGGCGAGCTCAGCGGCCGGCCCGGCGCACAGCGGCTCGCGGTCACCAGCGGCGGGACGATCCCGGACCGCGGCCTCTTCGGAGTCTTCCTCGTCGCCGGCCCCTCGACAGGCTCGGGGACCGGGCCGGGGCGTCGGGTCGGCGAGCTCGACGAGGAGATGGTCTACGAGTCCCGGGTCGGTGACCTCTTCACCCTCGGCACCAGCACCTGGCGGATCGAGGACATCACCCACGACCGGGTGCTGGTCTCCCCCGCTCCGGGCCAGCCGGGCCGGCTGCCGTTCTGGACCGGCGACGCCCTCGGCCGGCCCGCCGAGCTGGGTGCCGCGGTCGGCGCCTTCACCCGGGAGGTCGCCGGGCTCGCCGAGGACGCTGCCGTCGCCCGGGTGCGTGGCGTGGGCCTGGACGAGTGGGCCGCGGCCAACCTGGTCCGGCTGGTCGCCGAGCAGCGCGAGGCCACCAACGTGGTGCCGCACGACCGACAGATCGTGGTGGAGCGCTTCCACGACGAGCTCGGCGACTGGCGGATCGTCGTGCACTCCCCCTACGGCACGCCCGTGCACGCGCCCTGGGCGCTGGCCATCAACGCCCGGCTGCGCGAGCGGTACGGCGTCGACGCCAATGCCATGGCCGCCGACGACGGCATCGTGCTGCGGATCCCCGAGACCGACCAGGACCCGCCCGGCGCGGAGCTGATCGCCTTCGAACCCGACGAGATCGAGCAGATCGTCACCACCGAGGTGGGCGGGTCGGCGCTGTTCGCCTCCCGCTTCCGGGAGTGCGCCGCTCGGGCGCTGCTGCTCCCGCGCCGTGACCCCAACCGGCGCTCGCCGCTCTGGCAGCAACGCCAGCGGTCGGCCCAGCTGCTCGAGGTCGCCGCCCGCTACCCCTCGTTCCCGATCATCCTGGAGACGGTGCGTGAGGTGCTCCAGGACGTCTACGACGTCCCCGCGCTGGTCGGCCTCCTCAAGGCGGTCTCCGAGCGACGGGTGCAGCTGGTCGACGTCGCCACCCACCGCGCCTCGCCGTTCGCGCAGTCGCTGCTCTTCGGCTACGTCGCGGCGTTCATGTATGAAGGCGACTCGCCCATCGCCGAGCGTCGCGCCGCCGCCCTGACGCTCGACCAGGGGCTCCTCGCCGAGCTGCTCGGCCGGGCAGAGCTGCGCGAGCTGCTCGACCCCGAGGTGCTCGACGAGGTCGAGGCCGAGCTGCAGCGACTCGCTCCCGACCGGCGGGCCCGCGACGCCGAGGGTGTCGTCGACCTGCTCCGGCTGCTGGGGCCGCAGTCCGTGGCCGAGCTCGGCGAGCGTTCGAGCTGTGCCGTCGACGAGGCGCTCGCGCTGCTCTCGGAGGCACGCAGGGTCGTCGAGGTGCGCGTCGGTGGCGCGTCCCGGTGGGCGGTCGTCGAGGACGTGGCCCGGCTCCGGGACGGGCTGGGGGTGCCGGTCCCACCGGGCACGCCGGACGTGTTCGCCGAGCCGGTCGAGGACCCCCTCGGCGACCTCGTCAGCCGCTACGCCCGCACGCACGGGCCGTTCACCACCGCCGACGTCGCGGACCGGTTCGGTCTCGGCGTGGCGGTGGCCCAGCAGACGCTGGTGCGGCTGGCGTCCTCGGGCCGGCTGCTCGAGGGCGAGTTCCGCCCCGCCGGGGTCGGGACCGAGTGGTGCGACCCCGAGGTCTTGCGCAAGCTGCGCCGCCGCTCGCTCGCGCGGCTGCGGCACGAGGTCGAGCCGGTCGAGCCGGCCGCGCTGGGGCGGTTCCTGCCGGCGTGGCAGCGGGTGGGCCCCGCGTCAGGCTCGGGGACCAGGGGCGGCCTGCGCGGCGTCGACGGCGTCCTCGCGGTGGTGGAGCAGCTGGCCGGCTGCGCGGTCCCCGCCTCGGCACTCGAGTCGCTGGTGCTGCCCGGCCGGGTGGTCGACTACCAGCCGGCGTACCTCGACGAGCTGACCGCCACCGGCGAGGTGCTCTGGGCCGGCCACGGTGCGCTGCCCGGCGCCGACGGGTGGGTGTCGCTGCACCTGGCGGACACCGCACCGCTCACCCTCCCCGAGCCTGACGTCGAGCTGGAGCAGGGCGCCGTCCACGAGGCGATCCTCGCGGCACTCTTCGGCGGCGGCGCGTTCTTCTTCCGGCAGCTCGGCCAGGCGGTGGCGGCCGTCGCGGGCAGCTCGGTCGACGACCCGGCATTGGGCACCGCCCTCTGGGACCTGGTCTGGGCAGGGCGGATCGGCAACGACACCCTGGCCCCGCTCCGCGCGCTGACCCGGTCCGGCACCAGCGCACACCGGACCCGGCGGACGCCCCCGCGGGCGAGGATCGGCACCGGCCGGTCGCGGCCGGACATGCCGAGCCGGAGCGGACCGCCGGAGACCGCCGGCCGGTGGGCGCTGCTCCCGGACCTCGAGCAGGACCCGACGAGGCGCGCCCACGCCGTTGCCGAGGGGCTGCTCGACCGGCACGGCGTGGTGACCCGCGGAGCGGTGCAGAGCGAGCGGACGCCGGGTGGGTTCGCAGCCGCCTACCGGGTGCTGGCGGCGTTCGAGGAGACCGGGCGGTGCCGGCGCGGCTACTTCGTCGAGGGCCTCGGCGCCGCGCAGTTCGGCACCGCCGGTGCCGTGGACCGGCTGCGCTCGTTCGTCCGGTCCGAGCCGCGACCGGGCGAGAAGCCGACCGCAGTGACGCTGGCGGCGACCGACCCGGCGAACCCCTACGGCGCGGCGCTGCCGTGGCCCGAGCGCGAGGGCCACCGGCCCGGACGCAAGGCCGGCGCGATCGTCGTACTGGTCGACGGCGAGCTGGCCCTCTACGTCGAGCGCGGCGGCCGCACCCTGCTCACCTTCCCCACCTCGGGCACCGACGAGGCGGAGGCGCTGGCGGTCTCCGTCGCGGCGCTCGGCACCGCCGTACGCCGCGGCACCCTCGGCCGGCTCACCGTGGAGAAGGCAGACGGCGCGAACATCCTCGGGCCGGAGTCCGATGAGTTGCGGCAGGCACTCGAGGCGGCCGGCTTCGTCGCGACCTCGCGCGGCCTCCGGGTCCGCGGCTGAGGGGGTGGCATGCCCGAGGGCGACACCATCTGGCTGACCGCCCGGCGGCTCGACCGGGCGCTGAGCGGTCAGCTCCTCGACGCCTCCGACCTGCGGGTGCCCTCGCTGGCCACCGCCGACCTGTCCGGGTCGCGGGTCCTGGCCACCGTCGCGCGCGGCAAGCACCTGCTCACCCGGCTCGACACCGGGCTGACGCTGCACAGCCACCTCGTCATGGAGGGCCACTGGGCGGTCCATCCCGTCGGCAGCCGCTGGAAGCGTCCGGCGTTCCAGGCCAGGGCCGTGCTGCGGACCGCCACGACCGAGGCGGTCGGCTTCGACGTCCGGCTCGACCTCGGCCCGACCGACGAGGAGGATGCCTGGGTCGGCCATCTCGGGCCGGACCTGCTCGGCGACGACTGGGACCCCGACGAGGCCGTACGACGCCTGCTCGCCGACCCCGACCGGCCGATCGGTGAGGCGCTCCTCGACCAGTCGGCGCTGGCCGGGATCGGCAACGTCTACAAGGTCGAGCTCTGCTTCCTCTTCGGCGTCCATCCCTCAGCGCCGGTGTCGGCCGTACCCGACCTGCGCCGGCTCGTCGACCGGGCGCACCAGCTGCTGCTGGCCAACCGCGAGCGCTTCGACCGGACCACCACGGGCGAGCGGCGGGCGGGCCGGCGGCTCTGGGTCTACGGACGACGCGGTCCCTGCCTGCGCTGCGGCACGCCGATCCGTCGCGAGGAGCTCGGGCCTCCGGGGCGCGAGCGACCGTCGTACTGGTGTCCCTCCTGCCAGCCCCAGCCCGCCTGATCGTCGAGTGGCAGCGCACTGTGTCCGGTCCGCGCCCCTCGTACGGGGCGGCGGGGGCCCTCGACGGACACAGCGCCCGCGTGGCCGGCTGCAGATGGGTGTTCGGGCTGTCCCGATAGGTTGCGCAGCGTGAGAGCGCCCCGGATCCTTCCCTGGCTGCCGGTCGTCGTCTTCGTCGTCGGCTCGGCCAGCCTGGGGGCGGAGATCGCCGCCGCGCGCCTCCTCGCGCCTTGGTTCGGCGCCAGCACGATCGTGTGGGCGAACACCATCGCCACCGTGCTGGTCGCCTTGTCGATCGGGTACGCCGTCGGGGGTCGGCTGGCCGACCGCAACCCGACGATGCTGGGTCTCTCCCGGATCGTGCTGGTCGCCTCGGTCCTGCTGGCGATCGTGCCGTTCATCAGCGGGCCGTTCCTGCGGGAGTCCACCAAGGCGTTCGAGAACCTCTCGGCCGGGATCTTCCTCGGCTCGCTGATCGGCGTCGGCGTGCTCATCGCCGTCCCGGTGCTGCTGCTCGGGATGATCTCGCCCTACGCCGTCAGGCTGCAGGTGCACGGGGTCGCCGACGCGGGCCGGGTCTCGGGGCGGCTCTACGCGATCGGCACCGTGGGCTCCCTGACCGGCACGTTCCTCGCCTCCCTGCTGCTGATCCCGGTGGTCGGCACGCGTCGAACCTTCCTGGTCTTCGCCCTCGCCCTCGCCCTCGTCGCACTGCCCGGGCTGCGGCGGCAGAGGTGGGTCGCGGGCATCGCGGCGCTCGGCATCATCGGCCTGATGGCGCTCCCCGTGGGGCTGACCAAGTCGGTCACCGCGCACGGCACGGTGATCTGGGAGCAGGAGACGGAGTACCAGTACGCCCGGGTGATCGAGGACTCCGACGGCGAGCGCCGGCTCGAGCTCAACGAGGGGCAGGCGGTGCACTCGGTCTACACCCCGGGTGAGTACCTCACCGGCGGCTACTGGGACGAGATGCTGGTGCTGCCCTTCGCCGTCCCCGAGGCGCCGCAGGACGTCGCGATCCTCGGAAGTGCCGCCGGGACGACGGCGAGGGCGCTGGCGCACTACTGGCCGGACGTGCACGTGGACGCCGTGGAGATCGACCCCGCCGTGACCGAGGTGGGCCGCGACCTGTTCGACCTGCACGGCGCGAACATCGCCACCCACGCCGCCGACGCGCGGCCGTGGCTGCACGCCAGCGACCGGCAGTACGACGCGATCCTGGTCGACGCCTACCGGCAGCCCTACATCCCGTTCTACCTGACCACCCGGGAGTTCTTCGGCCTCGTCAGGGCACACCTGCGGCCGGGCGGCGTGGTCGTCATCAACGTCGGGCACCCGGCGGACTCCGACACCCTGGAGAAGGTGCTCACCGCCACCATGCGCACCGAGTTCGGCGACGACCACGTGCTGCGGGACCCGTCGCACCCGACCAACACGATGCTGCTCGGGACAACGGCCGTGGACCCGCGCCAGCACCTGATCGAGGCGAGCACCACGATGCCGCCCGAGGTGGCCGACGTCGCCCGCGCCACGGCGCTGCGCCTCCAGGACGGGCTCGACGGCGGTGACGTCTACACCGACGACAAGGCACCGGTGGAGTGGCTGGTCGATGCGTCGCTGGCCGCCGAGGCGGAGTAGGCATGGCCCCAAAGGACTAGTCCCGCGTAACCCTCGACGCGGTTCCCCCGTTGACGCAGCGACCACCCCGACACCCTGCGGAGCTGCTCGATGAACCGTCGCACCCGACGCATGCCCACCATCGCCCTCGCCGTCCTGGCGGCCTGCACCCTCGCCGGCCCCGGCCTGGCGCCCGCCGCCGCGAGCGGCCTGCCCGACGCCGGCCCGGAACTCGCGGCCGCCGCCGTGACCGCGGACAGCTCCGGCCTGCAGCTGGAGAACAGCTTCGTGTCGGCCCTCGGCTGGGTGAAGCCGGGCGAGGCCTACCCGTCCCGGATCATCCTCAAGAACACCGCGAGCTCGCCGTCCGGTCCCGCCACCGTCACGGTGTCCACGCCGACGGGCACGAGCATCACCAACGCCCACAGCACCAGCGGCTCGGCGTCGTACACCGCCGACTCGGCCACGTGGACGGTCCCCTCGGTCCCGGCCGCCACCGAGGCCGGTCCGGGTGAGGCGACCCTGGTGCTCGAGCAGCAGGCGAAGACGCTGCGCCAGGTGCCGACCCTGGTCTGGCGGGACCTGTCCACCACCGCGACGCTGTCGGCCGACGGCGCGTCGAGCACCGCGCAGAGCCACGGCCCGAAGGTGATCCCGCCCAACGGCGCCTACGACACCGCCCGCTACGGCGACCGGCCGTTCCCCGTGGTGCCCGTCGAGTTCCGCGACCGCGCCTACCAGGCCGACCACGACGGTGGCGACCTGGCCAAGGTGATCAACGACCCGGAGCTGCCCGGCTCGACGTTCAACCTCTACCAGGAGATGTCGCTGGGTCAGCTCTTCCCCCACGGGACCGTCCCCTCGGACGGCATCGCGAGCGCCGACTTCACCAGCTACGAGCCGGGCTTCGACTTCACCGACCAGGACCCGGCCACCACCAACACCTGCGCCGGGGGCGTCACGCAGAATGCCGTGCTGCCGGCGGCGCCCGGCACGGTCGGTGGCCTCACCTACACCGAGCGGATCACCAACGGCGTCTACAACCTGCCGGGCAACACCGCCTACTACGGCTCCGACGGCAACGGCTCGGCCGTGGTGGGCTCGCTGACCGGCCAGTCCGCGCTGATGCAGATCGACTCCGGCTGCGGCCCCACCTCGAAGGTCGTCTGGGACGCCGCTGCGATCTCCGACCCCGAGATCGACTTCTCCGACTACGACACCGACAAGGACGGCGTCGTGGACTTCTTCATGGTCGTGTTCGCCGGCTGCGGCGGCAACGGCTCCTCGCAGCTCAGTCTCCCCGGTGACCCGGTCGGCGCGTGCCCCTACGGCGACATCACCTACGACAACATCTGGCCGCACTCCTCGTCGCTGGAGTACTACTACACCGACCCGGCCACCGGTCTGACGGGCTACACCACCGACGACCAGCTGCGCGACCTGGAGGACCGGCCGCTCTACTACACCAGCGCCCAGCGCCGGGAGAAGACCACCGAGGTCACCGACTGGCCCGTCTACGTGCGGATCGGCCCCTACAACCTCAACCCCGAGACCGCCATCGACAAGGCCAGCGTCATCTCCCACGAGTACGGCCACTCCCTCGGGCTGCCGGACTTCTACTCCCTCGGCGGTCGCGAGACGTACGGCGACTGGAACCTGATGGCGACCGACAAGTCGCAGAACATGGACGCCTACTCCCGCCAGGAGCTCGGCTGGGTGGTCCCGGAGGTGCTCGACGGGGGCACCAGCTCGACGGTGACCGACATGCCGGACTCCAAGCAGGACACCGGCGTGATCCACTGGCGCACACCCGACGGGACGCCGTACACCCTGGTCGACGGCCAGGACGGCGTGGTGCACAACTCGCGGATGTACGCCGCCAAGCTGCCCGGCCGCAACCTGCTCGACCCGGCGAAGTTCCAGACCGGTGACGGCGCCACGCCACTGCACGCCTGGTACGGCGGGTCCGGCAACGACTTCGGCTGCACCTCCGACGGCGGCGGCCACAACCTCGACCTCGCGATCCCGGGTGTGTCGGACCTGCCGGCCGGCAGCACGGTGAACCTGAGCCTCAAGTCGATGTTCGACATCGAGTGGGACTTCGACTACGGCTTCGTGCTGACCTCGACGGACGGGGGGCAGAACTTCACGTCGAACCCGTCGACGCGGCCCACGCACCCGACGACGACCACCTCGAACGCCAACGCGAACGGGTGCCAGGCGACCTACTCCAACGGCATCACCGGGTCCAGCGACTCCTACCGGGCCGGGACCGAGGCGACCGACCGGCTGCTGGGCAACTACCCGGAGTCGTCGTTCATCACCGACAGCTTCGACATCTCCGAGCTCGCCGGCGCGTCGCTGCCGGTGCTGCGGTTCAGCTACGCCACCGACCCGGGCCTCGCCCGGCCCGGCTGGTTCGTCGACGACGTCAAGGTCACCGCGACGCTGCCCGACGGCAGCACCCGGGACCTGCTGGTCACCGACTTCGAGAACGGTGACATGGACGAGACCGACCCCCGGGTGTTCAACGGCGGCTGCCAGGGTGACACCCCGGCCGGCGCGCAGTGCACCACCGGCTGGCAGTTCGTGAAGGCCGGCGACGAGGCGTCCTTCGACCACGCCTACTTCCTCGAGATGCGCGACCGGTCCGGGTTCGACCTCGACGGGCACGGCCAGATCGACCGCGACCCGATCGGCTTCGAGGCGGGGCTCTACCTCAGCTACACCGACGAGGCGCACGGCTACGGCAACGCCGGCACGGACGACCCGCCGGCCCAGTCGCCGCTGGACGCGACCCCCACCCCAGGGAGCGAGACACCGGACCTCAACGACGCCGCCTTCACCGCGGCGGCCGACCGATCGTCGTACTCCGACAGCGGTGAGGGGCACACGGACAACTACACCGACCCGGCGGAGCAGGAGGTCGACAGCCGCTACCCGGACGTCGCGAACCCGTGGCGCTTCCAGTACGACTGCCTGGGGTTCACCGTGACGCGGCTGGTCGGCGCCGGGCTCGGTCCGGAGACGTCGGACGGTGACCTGACCGGTGACGTCAGCTTCGACATGGGCCAGGGCTGTGGTGACTTCAACTACGGCTACACCGCCGCCGACCTGGCCCCGAACACCGCGCCGACCGCGTCGGTGACGCCGGCCAGCACGACGGTGGCGCCGGGCAGCTCCGTGACGCTGGACGCGTCCGGGAGCACCGACGCGGAGACGCCCAACGACCTGGACTACAGCTGGGACGTCGATGGCGACGGGGTGAAGGACCTGTCCGGGCCGGTGGTGCAGCGCACCTACGACACCGCCGGCACCTACACCGCGACGGTGACCGTCACGGACCCGAGCGGCGCCACGGACACCGCCGAGGCGGTGGTCACCGTGACGAAGAAGAAGGGCCACAACAAGCCGCCGCGGGCGCACTCGACCGTCTCGCCGACCTCACCGGTCGTCGGCCAGCAGGTCACCATGGACGCCTCCTCGAGCACCGATGAGGAGACCGCCTCCCGGGACCTGACCTACCGCTGGAACCTGCACAACGGCGGGTCGGCCGTCGACCGCACCGGGCGGCATGCGACCGCGAGGTTCGGCAGCACCGGCGTGCACCGGGTGACGCTCACGGTCGTCGACGCCGACGGCGCGACCAGCTCCGTGACGCGTGACGTCACCGTGCGCCGCGAGATCCGCTGCGAGTCGCGGGCGGTGTCCCGGTCCGGTGGCTGGCGGCTGGCCACGCCGTCGCGGGACAACGGCTGGGGCCGGTACTGCGACAGCCGGGCCAGTGGCTCGGGTGCGAACAGGATGACGGCGACGTTCTCCGGCGGTCGGCTCACTGTGCTCGGCCTGCGCGGCAAGGCCGGTGGGACCGCCCGGGTGCTGGTCGACGGCGTGCGGGTCGGCACGGTGGGCTTCGCCAGCACGACGAGCTCGCCGCAGGTCCGCTCGCTCGGCACCTTCACCGGGCTCGGTGCCGGTCAGCACCGGGTCACCCTGGTGGTCAGCCGCGGCGCCGCCTTCGTCGAGGGGTTCGTCGTCGACCGCTGACCGGTGCGGGGCGTCGACCCCCACCCACTGAGACGTTGTGGCCCCCGGCTCCGGGCGGGGGCCACAATCGGTTCCATGGACGCGTCGAGGCACGCGGACGACCAGGTGTCCGCGGACGACCTGTGGTGGTCGTGGGCGGTGGTCGCCGCGAGCGCCGACGTGCCGGAGGACCTCGCGCTCGCGCTCGACGAGGACGAGCACCTGCTCAGTCTCGACCACCGCGGCGGGTGGCTCCGGATGCAGCGGCTGCGCGGTGGCCGGGCGCTGCTGTGGGGACGCACCAGTGAGGGGCCCGTCCCCCTCCACGCCGGACCGTCGGACCTCCTCGCAGGACTGCCCGACTGGGCCCGTTCCGACGCCGTCCGCCGCTCGTGTGACGAGCAGCCACCGGAGTTCGTCGCGTGGTACGCGCACGGCGAGTGGGACACCAACACCACGGACCGGTGGGACGACTCGCTGCCGCTGTTCGACGTCATGCGCACCGCCCCGCGCGAGCTGGTCCGGGCCGCCCGCAACGGCGAGACCGACGACCCGCTGCTCGTCGCCGCCCGGGGTGCCGCGCCGCTGACGAGCCAGCAGTCGATGCGACACCGGATCGCCACCCAGATCTACGACCAGATGCGGGACGCGTGCGAGGCCGACAGGGGGCTGCCGGACCGGCCGACCCTGCTCGTCCAGTGGTTGCGCATCGCCCAGCCGTCGTACGCCTTCCAGCACGTGGTGCGCGTCGAGGACGGCATCGTCAGCACGGTGCACACCGTCCCGCGGCTGACCGCGGAGACCACGCGTCGGCTGACCGGCGTGCTCCAGCAGGTCTACCGCAACGAGGCCGCCGAGGACGCCGGCGCCTGGCTGCTCGCTCGCGTGGTGTTCGACGGCGCCCGGATCACCCTCGAGCGCGCCTTCGACTCGCTGCCGGGATGGTTCAAGGCGGACCCGCCCAGCCTCGGCGCGCTGACCTGGGAGATGCGCCAGCGCACCCAGCGATGGCGGCCGGCGTGGGCGTCACTGCTCCCCGAGCGCCCCTGACCGCCGAGACGTCAGTTTCTTCCATCCTGCCATCGCCGAGACGTCATCGCTTTCCTCCCGGCATCGCCGAGACGGCGCTCGCTGGTGCCTTGGAACCACCGAGACGTCGCCTTCTGTCGGCGGGCAAACGTGGTGGCCTGGCGAAGTGACGTCTCGGCGAGCTGGGGGCCACAACAAGCGCCGTCTCGGCGAGCTAGGGCGACAACAAGCGCCGTCTCGGCGAGCTGGGGGCCACAGGAAACGCCGTCTCGGCCGGAGGAGGGATCAGAGGAGGCGGCGCTCCGAGGCCCAGCGGGTCAGCTCGTGCCGGGAGGACAGCTGGAGCTTGCGGAGCACCGAGGACATGTGCGTCTCGACGGTCTTGATGGAGATGAACAGCTCGCCGGCCACCTCCTTGTAGGAGTAGCCGCGCGCGATCAGGCGCATCACCTCGCGCTCCCGCTCGGTGAGCCGGTCGAGGTCCTCGTCGACGGCGGCAACCTCGATGGTGCCGGCGAAGGCGTCGAGCACGAAGCCGGCCAGCCTCGGCGAGAACACCGCGTCCCCCGAGGCGACCCGGCCGATCGCGTCCACGAGCTCGGGACCAGTGATCGTCTTCGTCACGTACCCCCGAGCGCCGGCCCGGATGGTGCCGATCACGTCCTCGGCCGCGTCGGAGACGCTGAGCGCCAGGAACCGGGTGCTCGGGGCCCGGCCGGCCACCCGGCGCATCACCTCCTGACCCCCGCCGCCGGGAAGGTGCACGTCGAGGAGCACCACCTGCGGCTGCAAGGAGACCACCGCGTCCACCGCCTGGTCCACGTCGGCGGCCTCCCCGAGCACCTGCACGGCAGAGCCGAGCTCGGCGCGCACCCCGGTGCGGAACATGGCGTGGTCGTCGACGATCACCACCGTGTGCGTCATGCCCCGGCCTCCTGCACAGTGAGCTGCCCTGTCATCGCGAGGCGTCATCCTTCCCGATCTCCATGGCCAGCGCGACCTCGGTCCCTTGTCCCGGCGCGGTCCGCACCGTCGCCGTACCTCCGTGCCGGCGCATCCGCTCCACGATGCTGTTGCGCACCCCGAGCCGGTCTGCCGGGACGGTCGCCTCGTCGAAGCCGGCCCCACGGTCGCGCACGAACACCTCGACGCGCTCATCGCCCATCTCGGCGTACACGTCCACCTTCGGCGCCCCTGAGTGCTTGGCGGCGTTCACCATCGCCTCGCGCGCGGCGAGCACCACCGGCTGCACCCGCGGGGAGAACGGCACGTCACCGACGGTGACCACCTCGACCGGCAGCCCGTGCACGTCCTCCACCTCGGCCGCTGCCGCCCGCAGCGCCGCGGCCATCGAGCTGTCCGCGGCCGGGCGGTCGTCGTACAGCCACGCGCGCAGGTCCCGCTCCTGCGCCCGCGCCAGCCGCGCCACCGTCCTGCCGTCATCGGCGTGCTTCTGGATCAGCGCCAGGGTCTGCAGCACCGAGTCGTGCAGGTGCGCGGCCATGTCCGCGCGCTCCTGGGTGCGCACCCGGGCGGCTCGCTCCTCCGACAGGTCACCGACCAGCCGGAACAGCCACGGGCCGATGGTCAGCGCCAGGCCGACCACGCCGAGCGCGCCGGCGATCAGCACGTCACCGGCCACCCCGGCCCGGCCGGTGAGCACCGCGAACAACACCCGCGCGATCACCAGCAGGCCCAGGCCGGCGGCCAGGCGGGCGTACGACGCGGGAGTGCCGCGCCCGACGACGGCCCGGGCGAAGCTGATCCGGCCGCTGCTGTCCAGCCACCGTTCGCGCTGCGCCTCGTCGGCCTGCCGCCACAGCACCGCCAGCCCGGCCACGAACAGCAGCACCGGCCAGAACAGCCCGG
>DASSOK010000022.1:0-2068 GCA_035700665.1 Marmoricola sp. | reverse complement strand
GGCGACCTCGAGCAGGAACAGCGTGCCGTCGCCGACCAGCGTCTTGGGCAGCGGGAAGATCTCCTCGACGCGCTCCTCGGCGAGGATCGGGCCGCCGGCGGCGATGCGGCCCACGACCGGGACGTACGACGGCTCGGGGTGGTGGTCGCCGAAGCCGGTCGGGTCCACCTGCTCGGCATCCTCCGGGCGGTACACCGACAGCGCCCGCGGCCGGTTGGGGTCGCGCTTGAGGAAACCCTTCTCCTCCAGCATCCGCAGCTGGTGCGCGACCGAGGAGGAGCTGGTCAGGCCGACCTTCTCGCCGATCTCGCGCATGCTCGGCGGGTAGCCGCGCTGCGCGATCGAGTCGTGGATGACGTTGAGCACCCGCTGCTGGCGCGGGGTGAGCCCGCTGGCGTCGGGCGGGCCGTCGGGAAGCTCGCGCACCTTGCCGGACTTGGTCCCCTTGCCTGCTGCCATCGCTGCCACTGCCTTCCTCGGTCGAGCCCGGAACCGGACGCGACCACGGTAGTCGCGTCCACCCCCCGACTTCAAACACCTGTTCGAAGGGCGTGTCGCTACATTCTGGACATGGAATCCGCAGTGGTGACCGGGGCAGGTCGAGGCATCGGCAGGGCGATCGCGCAGGCGTTGGTACGACGGGGGTACCAGGTCGTCGCGGCCGACATCGACGCCGACCTCGTCCGTCGTACCGCCGAGGAGATCGGTGCCGCGGAGGCGGTGGCCCAGGACGTCCGCGACGAGGACTCCCACCAGGCGCTCGCCGCCACGGCCGCCAAGCACGGCCGGCTCGCGGTCTGGGTGAACAACGCCGGCGTCGGCGACGACGGCACGCTGGCGGACCTGTCCTCGGAGCAGGTGCGCCGGCTGGTCGAGATCAACCTGCTCGGGGTGACCTGGGGGATGCGCGCGGCGCTGGACGCGCTCGGGCCGGAGGGCGGCGACATCGTCAACGTCGCCTCGGCATCCGGGCTGGGGCCGGTGCCCGGGCTCAGTGTGTACGCCGCGACCAAGGCCGCGGTCGTCTCGCTGACCTCGTCGGTGGCCGTCGAGGCTCCCCGCGGCGTGCGGGTGCACGCGCTGTGCCCGGACGGCGTGGACACCGACCTGGTCGCCGGGATGGCGCCCGGGGGTGCGGCCAAGGCACTCGTGCACTCCGGTGGCCGGCTGCTCACCGTCGAGGAGGTGGCTCGCGAGGCGGTCGCGCTGATCGGCTCCCGCCGCGTGGTCCGGTCGCTGCCCGCCTGGCGCGGCGGGCTGATCCGGGCCGGGTCGCTCGCGCCGTCGGTCTCCGGGCAGGGGTTCGCGCTGATGGCGCAGTTCGGACGGCGGGTGATCCGGCGCCGGGAGGGCTGAGCGGCCCGTGTCGGCCGGCCCGGACCCAGGGTGCGCGGGCCGGTGCCGGGAGGGCCCGGGCCCGTCAGGTCGTCGCGGTCTGGCCGCTGGCGACCCCGAGCTGCGCCATCAGCGAGCCGGTGTCGAAGTACTGCCGCTGGACCGCGACCTTGCCGTCCTTGAACTCGATGAAGTCGCACATCTGCAGCGTCACCGAGCGTCCGGTGGCCGGGATCGACCCCATCGGCGTGGTGAACGTGCCGGTGTGCGTGCCGTGCCCCGTGTACTCCACCGCGACGTGGTCGCCCTCGGCGACGACCCGCTCGACGGTGATGGCGCCGTCCGGGAACGCCTCGGCCCAGACCATCGAGGACTGGCGAGCCCCGTCCGGCCCGTCGAACGTCTGGCCGGTGGGCACCAGGATGGTCTTCCCGTCCGGAGCCATCGCGGCGGCGAGTCGGTCGTAGTCCCGGCTGTTCCACGCGTCGTACACCTCGCGGGCGAGCGCTGCGTTGTCGGTCATGAGTGTCTCCGCTCTGTCACCTGCCCCGCCGGTCCAGCCTTCTCCGGAGCAGGCGCAGCGGCCATAGCGCGTTTGACGCAGCCCGCCGCGGTCAACCCTCACAACAGGGCGAAGATGAGGAGTTTGCGACATGTTCCCTTCGCGGTTCATGCCGTGCGAGGAGTGCGGCGCCTCGGTCGATCGGTACGCGTCCGAGCCGCACCTGTGTGA
>DASSOK010000021.1:0-5798 GCA_035700665.1 Marmoricola sp. | reverse complement strand
CGGACGCGAAGCCTGTGAGGGCCTTCTCGCCCGGGGTGTGCTGGCCAAGGAGGCGCACGGCCAGACCGTGCGGCTGGCTCCCCCGCTGGTCGCCTCGGACCAGGACATCGACCTGCTCGTCGACGCGTTCGGGAAGGTCGTCCGCGGTTAGGGCGTGTCAGGAGTGGGCCACCCCGGCCTCCCGGCTGCGCCGCGAGGGGGTCGTCGGAATCCATTCCGTATTCGCACCCGAATTGCAACGAGTCAGGTGGCACCTTCATCCACCACGACCGTGGACTCGACCAGCTCGCCACAGTCTACAGAGGCGGGGTCGTCCTCCGCGCCATCACCATCTGGCTCCCCGAATAAGGGGACACGCCCTAAGCCCGACATTCCGCCAGCACACTGACTTCGACCCGCAGGCGAAGAGGAGAGCGGACTGCACTTGATCCTCGATCGCGAGACACTCTTAGTCACCACTCGTCGAGATCCAGCTTAGGCACATCGGATGCGTACCTGTGCCGGATGAGAAGAGACATCGCCGTCACCAAGAGGCCGGTGAGCAAGCAAATGTTAGTGAACAGGTGATTAGGCACGGAGATGCCGCCCTGCCAAGAAGCTACAAATTGTACAAAGATCACTATGAAAAAATTGAAGCGCCAAGCCGTAGACCGACTGAAATAGGCCGGTAAGACCAAACAGGCTGCAACTATTGTTACTGATGCCGGGAAAAGAAAGGCGAAGAGAGAATGTTGGCCGTCCAGATATTCTCGTAAATATGTTGCGGCCAAAAATCGAAGGGAGCAATCGACAGCCGCCGCGGCGACGGACAGTTGAGTGATCACGGACGCACAGATGTACCACCAATTCCGGTTATCAGTCATCAGAATAGGTGCTGCCAACTCGTCGTGTAGGTGCGGTGAACGAAAAATAGCAGTGTATAACGTCCACGGAATCGATATTGCAAGTTCCGCGAGTACGTTCTAGAGCGCCAATATCCGCGAACGCAGTCGTACCGGACATAGATGCCTATACGAGACTGGATGGACAGAGCATCAATCGAGGACCCAATCGGCTTTACAAAGAAGGAGAGCAGTTGCACACCATCGTGCCAAAGCCCTGAGGACCGGAAGATCCACATCGGGACATCGCTGGCGCCGCGCTGCGTGACCGGCAGCGCGTCCTTCGCCGCGGTGGACGCGAACACCGGAACCTGCAGCAGCGACACCGCCACAACGGCGCTCGCGAAGGCTGCCAAGAAGGCGGATCGACGAAAACATGAGAAAGTGACCGATCGATGCACCATGGCCCCCGCACAACCGGCTGCACCGAAGCGGCAGCGATGCGCGGAGCATATGAGCGATTGACCATTTCGGGGCACATTTCGGCAAAGTGACCCGCCGGCAATCTCCACAACGCCAGTCGGAGTCTGCTGCCCCCTGGGCCTCAACCGGCCTGACGGCCGGACGCCGCCCTGCTTGCAACCCTCATCGTCCGACTAGTCCTCCGGCGGGGTGTCCTGCCCCTCGGCTTCGTCGCGGTGCGCCCACTCCAGCAGCGGCGCGATGTCGAAGACGTGGTCGTCGATGTCGTGGTGCAGGTCGCCGATCTCCGCGTAGCGGGCCGGCATCGTGGCGATGGTGAAGTCGTCGGGCTCGCATTCGTCGACCTCGTCCCAGCAGATCGGCGCGCTGACCGTGGCGCGGGCGTTGCCGCGCACGGAGTACGCCGCGGCGATGGTGTGGTCGCGGGTGTTCTGGTTGTAGTCGACGAACAGGTCGGCCGGGTCGCGGTCCTTGCGCCACCACGCCGTCGTCACCTCGTCGGAGCGGCGCTCCACCTCGCGGGCGAACGCCAGCGCGGCGCGTCGTACGTCCTGGAAGCCGTGGTCCGGCGCGATCCGCACGTAGACGTGCATCCCCCGGCCGCCGGAGGTCTTCGGGAAGCCGACCGCGCCCAGCTCGTCGAGCACCTCGTGCGCGACGTTTGCGACCCTCTGCACCGTGTCCCAGGTGCACTCCGGCCCCGGGTCGAGGTCGATGCGCCACTCGTCGGGCTCCTCGACATGGCCTCGCCGGCTGTTCCACGGGTGGAACTCCACGGTGCTCATCTGCACCGCCCACACGACCTGGGCCAGCTCGGTGACGCAGAGCTCGTCGGCCGTCCGCTTCCAGCGGGGGAAGAACACCTCGACGGTCTCCATCCAGTCGGGCGCACCCTTCGGCAGCCGCTTCTGGTGGACCTTCTCGCCCTTCTCCCCCGTCACGCCCTTGGGGAACCGGTGCAGCATGCAGGGCCGCTCGCGCAGCGCGTTGACGATGCCGTCCCCGACGGAGAGGTAGTACTCCACCAGATCGAGCTTGGTCTCCCCGCGCTCGGGGAAGTAGACCCGGTCCGGGTTGGAGATCCGGACGACCCGGACACCGTGCTCCGACGGGACCTCGAGCTCGATCGCGTCACCCATGCCCCCGACTCTAGGCGCGGCTATCCTTCCCGGCGTGAAGGTCGATCTCACCGTCGCGGCGATCCCGGCGTTCTTCGGCGCGATGGTCGCCGAGTACGCCTGGCAGCGGCGCCACCCCGTGCCGGCCGGCACCCGCGCCGGTGACTACCAGCTGGCCGACACGCTGGCCAGCCTCTCCATGGGCGTGGGCAGCCTGGCCGCGCCGTACGTCGCGAAGCGGGTCCTCGACCCGGTCACGCCGGGGGTCGGCCGGTTCGCCAAGGTGCTCGTCGGCGTCGGGGCGGCCGCGGGGCTGGCCACCACCATCGGGGACGTGCTGCTGCGCAGCCGGCGAGAGGGCGGCCTGCCCGAGGCCGGGACCGTCCCCGAAGACGTCCGGGTGGTCCAGGACGAGCTGGCTGAACTGCGGCTGGCGCCGGCCGCGCCCCTCGACCAGCGGCCACGGCGTCCGCGGCTGGACGTACGACGACTGCGCCGTGCCCATGCCGCGCTGGCGGTCAGCGCGGTCACCTCGACGGCGCTGACGGTCGCCACCACCTGGGCCGCCCAGACCAGCGGCAAGCGGATGTTCGCCCGCGGCGGGCGCGACCTCGGCACCGGCAAGGGCGCGCTCGCGCTGGCGATCCTCGGCTGGGACTTCCTCTACTACTGGAACCACCGGTTCAGCCACGAGAGCCGGTGGATGTGGGCGGTGCACGTGGCGCACCACTCGAGCGAGCACTACAACCTGTCGACCGCGCTGCGCCAGCCCGTGGCCGAGGGGTTCACCCTGTCGGTGCCGTTCGGTGTGCTCGGGTTCCTGGGCGTGCGGCCGGCGCTGATCGAGCAGGCCCGCGGGATCAACCTGATCTACCAGTTCTGGATCCACACCGAGGCGATCAACAAGATCGGCTGGCTGGAGAAGTTCCTCAACACGCCGTCGCACCACCGCGTGCACCACGGCTCCAACCGGCAGTACCTCGACCGCAACCACGGCAGCATCCTGATCCTGTGGGACCGGATCTTCGGCACCTTCGAGGAGGAGGTCGAGCCGGTGGTCTACGGCCTGACCAAGAACATCGACACCTACAACCCGGTCCGGATCGCCACCCACGAGTGGCGCGACATCGCTGTCGACGTGGCCCGGGCGCGGACGTGGTCGGACCGGTTCTCCTACCTGCTGCGCGGCCCCGGCTGGGCCTACCAGCGACGCGAGGTCCCGGCCGCCTGAGCCCCGCGGCGGTCGGTCGGCACGCCGTGCCGGGCGAGCAGCTGCTCGAGCGTCGCGACGCCGTCCTGGTGGTGCCAGCGCTCGGCTGCCAGCCCCGCGGCCCGGGCGCCGTCGACGTTGGCCTGGCTGTCGTCGATGAGGAGCAGCTCGGCCAGCGGGACGCCGAGGTCGGTCGAGATCGCCTCGAAGAACGCCGCGGCCGGCTTCGCGACTCCCAGCGCGGAGGAGAAGTAGAGCCGGTCGAGCAGAGGCGCGTAGACCGGTCGCATGTTCTGCTCGCGGAGGGAGTCCTGGTTGGTGGCGAGCACGCAGACCACCCCGTTGCGTCGTACTGCCTTCACGACCGCGTGTGCCTCGGCCACCGGCGGAAACTGCTCCCAGGTCCGCCGGATCGCGTCGCGGTGCTCGCCCAGCCCGTGCCGCCGGAGAACCTCGTCGATGCGGGCCGACATGTCGACGGCGCCGGTGAGGACGTCGGCCATGTCGCTGCCGAAGGTGTCGGTGAGCACCTCGTCGCGGACGTCGTCGTCGAGGAAGGTCCACAGCTCGCCGAAGCCGGGCAGCACCTGCAGCACGCCGTCGGCGTCCCAGAGCACCGCCCGGATGCCCCCTGATCGATACTCCGCCGCGGAATGCCGGTCCTGGGATGCCCGAGGTGCGGCATTTCGCGTCGGACTATCCATCCGTGCCGTGCTCCGCCAGGAAGGCCAGGATGCTGTCGGCGAGCTCGGGACGGCAGACGACCAGGTCGGGGAGCTTGACGTCGTCCTGGTTGTAGCGCAGCGGCGCGCCGTCGACGCGGGAGGTGTGCAGGCCGGCGGCTCGGGCCACGGCCACCGGGGCGGCGGAGTCCCACTCATACTGCCCGCCCGCGTGCACGTAGGCGTCGCTGACGTCGCGCACGACCGAGATCACCTTCGCGCCGGCCGACCCCATCGGGACCAGCTCGCCGCCGAGGTGCTCCACCAGCGCGTGCACGAAGGCGGGCGGCCGGGTCCGGGAGGCGACGATGCGGGGGCGGGTGAGGTCGCGCTCGGGTACGGCGGGGGCGGCGCCGGTGTGGAACGTCGTACCGAGTCCAGGCTGGGCCACCGCGCCAGCGGTCAGCTCGCCGCCGGACCCGGACGCCTCCCACAGCGCGACGTGCACGGCCCAGTCGTCCCGGGGCGGCTCGGAGAACTCCCGGGTTCCGTCGAGGGGGTCGATGATCCAGACGCGGTCGGTGGTGTGCCGGTCGTGCTTGCCGGAGGTGCCGCGGTGCTCCTCCTCCGACAGCACCGCGTCGGCGGGCCGGTGCTCCGCGAGCAGCCCCATCAGCAGCTCGTGCGCCGCCAGGTCACCGGCGTCCTTGAGCTCCTTGCCCTCCAGCCCCTCCCCGCGGACCTTCAGCAGCAGCTCGCCCGCCACGGTGGCCGCCCAGGCGGCGAAGAGGTGGTCGTCGGTCAGCTCCTCGTTGGACGGGCGGCCGGGGTCGAAGTCAGTCGAGGCGCTCACGGCCCGAAGCCTACGGTGCGCGCTCAGGCGGTCTCGCGCACCCGGTTCAGGATGAAGCCGGCCAGCTCCTCGGCGGCCTGGTCGGGGATCCAGTGGCTGACGCCGTCGAGGACCTCCAGGCGGTACGGCGCGCGCACGTAGCGCTCGGTCAGGTCGATCGCCGTCCGCCCCAGGGCGACGTCGCGGTCGCTCCACACCATCGTCGTCGGCACGGTCACCTTGCCGCCCAGTCCGCTGCCCTGGCTGAGCGGGAGCCCCCGGTACCAGCCGATCGGGCCACCCAGCGATGCTGCGGTCGGGAACTCCCGGTGGAAGCGCTCGATCATCCCGGCGTCCATCCCAGCCGCGCCGAGGAACCTGTCGGCGAGGGCGCGCCAGGCGGTCAGCCGCTCCGGCAGCAGGGGGACCTGGAAGAACGCCATGTACCACGAGCGGCGCCACTGGTCGCTGGTGAACATCGACTTCTGGAAGGCCGCAGGGTGTCCGACGGAGACCGCGACGAGGCTGCGCAGCAGCTCGGGTCGACTCGCGGCCAGCATCCACGCGACCGCTGCACCCCAGTCGTGGCCGACGAGGTGCACCGGCCTGCCGACCTGGTCGATCAGTGCGGCGACGTCGTCGACCAGCAGCGACCCGCGGTACGACGCCCGC
>DASSOK010000020.1:0-13201 GCA_035700665.1 Marmoricola sp. | reverse complement strand
GCGTGGTCGAGCTCGTCGTAGTGCTCGCGCCAGCGCCCGACGACGCCGTACGACGCCGAGACCACGACGTCGCGCACCACCTCGTCACGCGGGATGCGCTCGGCGACCGCCGCGCTGGTCCAGCCGATCCGCGGCCGGAGGTCGAAGACGTCGACCGCCCCGAGGACCTCGCCGAGGATGCCCGCGAGCCCGTCCGTCGGGTGGATCTGCGCCGAGCAGAGCTGCACCAGCGTGGTCTTCCCGGCCCCGTTGGCGCCGAGGACGACCCACCGTTCGTCCTCCTCGACGCGCCACGACACCGCGTCCAGGAGTGTCGCCCGGCCCCGACGCACCGTCACGTCAACGAGGTCGATCACGGCAGTCATGGCCACAACCTAACGTGCGCGGGCACGTGGCTAGGCTCGACGCGTGCACCTGCCTGCGTCCGCTGCCCTGAGCACCTGGTTCGAGGCGGCACGCAGCGGAACCGCCACGCTCGACCGGGTCGCCACGAGGACGAGGGGCGACGCACCGCACTGCATCGTCGTCGACCCCGCCGGGCAGGCCCGGTCCCTCGAGGAGGCGCTCGCGGAGTGGTTCGAAGCCGGCGTGCGGATGACCGCCGCGCTCCCCGTCCCGGGCGACCCCTGCGGGCTGGGCGGCCCGAGCGCCTTCAACCATGCCGCGCTGGACGCGGGCGAGGCCGTGGTGCTCAACGGGATCGGGCTCGGGCTGGTGCCCCACGAGGACGCCCGGACGCTCGTCCTGTCCGAGCTCCCGGCCGTGCCGGCGCCCTACGCCGACGGGCACGAGGCAGCCCGGGAGCTGCGCGCCGCGCTGCTGGCCAGCACCAGCCGGCTCGCGCAGCTCGACGTGGCGTCGTGGCAGCCGGAGGTCGCCGACCTGCTGATGAACCTGCGGCACCGGCCGGCGCCCGACGTGCCCTCCCACTGGGACGCTCGCCGGGCCGAGACACTCGACCGCGCGCTGCTGTGCCGGGACATCGTCGCGCTCGCGCTGGTGGACGAGGGCGGCGCCGTCTCCGCGCACGAGATGGCCCAGCGCCGCAGCGCCCTCCGGGATCTGGACGCGGCTGCGCGGCGCGCTCTCGTCGCAGTCTGCTCCGATAGCCTCGTGTCGCCATGACGCCGCCCGCCGCCACACCGTCATCCGGGACGTCCGGGCCCTCGAGGTCCCACGACCGTCCGCGCACGCTGCTGATCACGCTGACCGGGCGGGATCGCCCCGGCGTCACGTCCACGGTGTTCGGCACGCTGGCGCAGTTCGGCGTCGAGGTGCTCGACATCGAGCAGATCCTGCTGCGCCGCCGCCTGATCCTCGGGCTCCTCGTGACCGCTCCCCCGGGCTGGCAGAAGCTCCGGGACGCCGTCGAACGGACCGCGGCGGAGCTCGACATGACGGTCGAGGTGGAGAAAGGCTCCGGTGACAACCGGGCCCGTCCGGAGGGGCGCAGCCACGTCACCGTGCTGGGCAGCCCACTGCGGTCGAGCGCGATGGCGGCGGTGGCCGGCCGGATCGCCGACGTCGGCGGCAACATCGACCGGATCGAGCGGATGGCGCGCTATCCGGTCACCGCCATCGACCTGCACGTCTCGGGCATCGCGCCCGAACGGCTGCGCGCGATGCTGGCGGACGAGGCGTCCCGGCAGGGCGTCGACATCGCGGTGCAGCCCGCGAACCTGCTGCGTCGCGGCATGCGGCTGATCGTCATGGACGTCGACTCCACCCTGATCCAGGGCGAGGTCATCGAGATGCTGGCCGCCCACGCCGGCTGCGAGGATGAGGTCGCCGCGATCACCGAGCAGGCGATGCGCGGCGAGCTCGACTTCGCCGACAGCCTCCGGGCCCGGGTTGCGCTGCTCGCCGGCCTGGACGCGACGGCGCTCGACAAGGTGTACGACGACCTGGTGCTGGCGCCCGGCGCCCGGACGACCGTGCGCACGCTGAAGCGGCTGGGTTACCGGTTCGCCATCGTCTCGGGTGGGTTCGCCCAGATCACCGACCGGCTGGCCGACGACCTGGGCATGGACTTCTCCGCCGCCAACACCCTCGAGATCGTCGACGGGCGGCTCACCGGTCGCCTGGTCGGTCCGGTGGTGGACCGGGCCGGCAAGGCCGCGGCGCTCCGGCGGTTCGCAGCGGAGTGCCGGCTGGCCGAGGCGGCCACGATCGCGATCGGCGACGGCGCCAACGACCTGGACATGCTGACGGCTGCCGGCCTCGGCATCGCCTTCAACGCCAAGCCGGTCGTCCAGGAGGCCGCGCACGCTGCGGTGAACGTGCCGTACCTCGACGCGATCATGTACCTGCTCGGCATCAGTCGCGAGGAGATCGTGGCCGCGGACGCCGCCTACGGCATCACCACGCCCGCCCCGCCGCTCTGAGCGCGGGGGCGCTCAGCCCTGGTCGACGTACGTGGCCTCGAGCCGGGCACCGCCGAAGTCGAGCTGCGGCCACCCGCCGGCCAGGCGGAACAGCGCGACGGATCCCGGTGGGTATCCCGAGCTGACCCGCCGCAGGGCGCCCGGGTCACCGGCACCGTCGCCCAGCAGCTGCACCAGGGACGCCACGGTCGGGTTGTGCCCCACGAGGACCGCGCACCGGACATCGTCTGCGATGGAGCGCAGGGAGGCCATCGCCGTCTCGGTGCCCGCGCTGTAGAGGGCGGCGTCGTACACCGCCTCGACCGCCGTGCCCAGGGCCGCGGCGAACGCGGCCCAGGTCTCTCGCGTCCGGACGGCTGGGGACACCAGCGCATGGTCAGGAGCGATGCCGTGGCCGGCGGCCCAGCGCCCGGCGTCCGCCGCGGCCGCCCGGCCCCGGTCGGTCAGCCTGCGCAGCCGGTCCTCGGCCGCGAACGGCTCCGCCTTGGCGTGGCGCATGATCACCAGCAGGCGGTCGTCGTCAGGCACGACCAAACTGTGACAGGCGGCGCCAAGGGGTGTCACCGGCACGTCCGTGCCATCCTCCCGTCACCGAACGGGCTCCTCCGCGTTCCTCTTTGCCTGGCTCTCGGGCTTCTTCTCGGCCTTCTTCTGGGTGCGCTTCGCCGGCGCCTTCTTCTGGGTGGCCTTGCGGCCGCTGCCCTGCTTGGGGCGCGCCCAGAGGCCGCCCTTGCCGGGCGCGTCGCCGGACCACTTCACCTCCACGTAGGGCAGCGAGGAGACCAGGTCGCTGAGCTTGCCGAAGCCGTAGGTGCGGGAGTCGAACGACGGCTGGCTCTTGACCAGGTAGCTGCCGATCTCACCCAGCGACGACCAGCCGTCGTCCTTGGCGGTCTGGGACAGCGCCTTGGTGAGCATGCTCTGCAGCATCCCGTCATTGGCGGTGGCCGGCGGCTGGTCGGTGCTCGGCTGCTGGTCGAGGTTCTCCAGGTAGGTGAACTGGTCGCAGGCCTCGACGAACGGCTGCGGGGTCTTGCGCTGACCCACCCCGTAGACGCGCATCCCGGACTCCTTGAGCCGGGTCGCCAGTCGAGTGAAGTCGCTGTCGCTCGAGACGATCACGAAGCCGTCGACGTTGTGCGAGTAGAGCAGGTCCATGGCGTCGATGATCAGCGCCGAGTCGGTGGAGTTCTTGCCCGTCGTGTAGGCGAACTGCTGAACCGGGGAGATCGCGTTGGCCAGCAGCTGGTCCTTCCAGCCGGCCAGCTGCTGGGTCGTCCAGTCGCCGTACGCCCGGCGCACCGTGAGGATGCCGTAGCGCGCCAGCTCCTCGATCATCTGCCGGGCGTGCTTGGGCGAGGTGTTGTCCGCGTCGATGAGCATCGCCAGGCGGCGGTTGGACTCGGCGCTCGAATCAGTCGTCATGTGACCTCCTGACCCTCAGTCTGCCCGGTCGTGCCGGCCAGCCCGAACCAGGACACCGCACCGCCCAGCGCCAGCAGCGCCGCGCAGACGAGGATCGCCTCCCGGTAGCCGGCGGTCAGCAGCGTCGGGTCGCGGTACTCCGCCCCGGTGAGGCCGACGGCCGCGGGGAGGGCCGCGACGGCCAGCAGGGAACCGCTGCGTGCCACCGCGTTGTTGATGCCGCTGGCGATCCCGGCGTGGCGGTCCGGTGCCGCCGCGAGGACCGCCGTGGTCAGCGGCGACACCAGGCTGGTCAGCCCGAGCGCGAAGACGAGCATCCCGGGGAAGACCTCCAGCCAGTACGACGACCCACCGTCGACGAAGGCGAGGAGGAGCACCCCGACGGAACAGACCAGCGGCCCGACGGTCATCGGCAGCCGCGGGCCGGTGCGCTCGGCGACCACGGCAGCCCGCGACGAGAGCAGCAGCATGACCACGGTGACCGGCAGGGTCGCGAGCCCGGCCCCGAGAGCCCCGTAGCCCGCGCTGACCTGCAGCTGCAGGACGAGCAGGAACATCAGCGCGCCGAGCGCTCCGTAGACGAGCAGCGTCATCAGGTTCGCGGCGGTGAAGACCCGGGAGGCGAACAGGTCGAGCGGCACCATCGCGTCCGGACGGCGCTGCAGGAGGACGAACGCCAGGGCACCGAGCCCGGTCAGGACGGCCAGCGCCGCCGTGGCACTGCCCGGAAGCGACCGCCACGCCGTCAGGGTGTAGGTGAGCACGCCCAGGACGGCCACGCCGGCCATCCCACCGAGGACGTCGAACCGCCCGCCGCCCTCCTCGTCGCGGCTCTCCGGCACGTCCCGGACCAGCCACAGCACCAACGCGCACAGGGGAACGTTGATCGCGAAGATCCACCGCCACCCGGCGTGCTCGACGAGCAGTCCGCCGACGAACGGCCCCACCGCCGTGGCGATCCCGGAGACCCCGGCCCAGGTTCCGATCGCCGAGGCCCGGTCGGCCGGTCGAAACGAGGACTGGATGATGGCCAGCGACCCCGGCGTCAGCAGCGCGGCGAACACGCCCTGCACGACCCGGAACGCGATCAGCTGGCCCGGTGACCCGGCGAAGGCGCACAGGGCGCTGGCCATCGCGAAGCCGGCCACCCCGACGGCGTACACCCGCCGCCGGCCGAAGCGGTCCCCCGCGGCCCCGCCGACGAGGATCAACGAGGCCAGGCTGAGGAAGTAGCCGTTGACCACCCACTGCAGCGAGGCGAGGCCCGCGTGCAGGTCCGTGCCGATGCTGCGGACCGCGATGTTGACCACGGTGCCGTCGAGCAGGGCGATGCCGGAGCCGAGGGTGACGGTCGCCAGCGTGCGCCGCCCCCTCGCGGACGATCGCTGCAACAGCTCGGCCACCCGCGCAAACTACCGCGCTGGTCGGATCGGGGTGCTCAGGCGCCCATCGCGTGGTAGCCGCCGTCGACGTGCACGATCTCGCCCGTCGTGGCGGGGAAGAAGTCCGACAGCAGCGCGACGACCGCACGCGCCGTCGGGTCCTGGTCAGTCTGGTCCCAGCCCAGCGGTGAGCGCTCGGACCAGTTGCTCTCGAGGTCCTCGAAGCCTGGGATCGCCTTGGCGGCGAGGGTCTTCAGCGGTCCAGCGCTGACGAGGTTCACCCGGATGCCTTGGGGGCCGAGGTCGCGGGCGAGGTAGCGCGCGCACGACTCCAGGCCCGCCTTGGCCACGCCCATCCAGTCGTAGGCCGGCCACGCGACGGTGGCGTCGAAGGTCATTCCCACGATCGAGCCGCCACTGCCCATCAGGGGCAGGCAGGCGCGGCTCAGCGACGCCAGCGAGTACGCAGAGACCTGCACCGCCTGGGCGACGTCCTCCCACGGGCCGCCGAGGAACTTGCCGCCGAGGAGCGTCTCGGGGTTTCCGTAGGCGATGGAGTGCACCACCCCGTCGAGGCCGTCGACGTGCTCCCGGACCAGGTCGGGCAGCCTGTCGAGGTGCGTCTGGTCGGTGACGTCCAGCTCGAGCACCGATGGCTCCTGCGGGAGCCGGGCGGCGATGCGCCGGGTGATGTTGAGCGCCCGGCCGAAGTTGGAGATCAGCACCTCGGCGCCCTGCTCCTGGGCGACCTTCGCCACCGCGAAGCCGATCGAGGAGTCCATCGTCACGCCGGCGACGAGGATGCGCTTGCCATCCAGGATGCCCATTCAGTGCCCCATTCCCAGGCCGCCGTCGACCGGGATGACTGCCCCGGTGACGTAGCCCGCCTTGTCGGACGCCAGCCAGGTGACGGCGTCGGCGACCTCCTCGGTCGTGCCCATCCGCCCCAGCGGGATCTGCTGTCGATACGCCGCCTGCTGGTCCTCCGGCAGCACGCCGGTCATGTCGGTCTCGATGAAGCCGGGGGCGACCACGTTGGCGGTGATCGACCGGCTGCCCAGCTCACGCGCGATCGACCGGGCCATGCCGACCAGGCCGGACTTGGAGGCGGCGTAGTTGACCTGCCCCGGGGAGCCCAGCAGCCCGACGACGCTGGAGATGAAGATGATCCGACCGCGCCGCTGGCGCAGCATCCCCTTCGACGCCCGCTTCGCCACCCGCCACGAGCCGGTCAGGTTGGTCTCCAGCACCGACGTCCAGTCGTCGTCCGACATCCGGAGCAGCAGGGTGTCGCGGGTGATGCCGGCGTTCGCAACCAGCACCTCCACCGGCCCCTGGTGCTCCTCGACCGCGGCGAACGCCGCATCCACGGAGTCGGCGTCGGTGACCTCGCAGTGCACGGCGAAGGCGCCGTCGGGAGCGTCGCCGGACCGGCTGGTCACCGCCACGCTGTCACCCTGCTGGAGGAACGCCTCGGCGATGGCGCGGCCGATGCCGCGGTTGCCGCCGGTGACGAGTACGGATCTGCTCACGGCGACGACGCTAGGGACTACCCATGGGTATCCGAAATCCGGCGCGCGCCGGCGGCGCTACTCGTCGTCCTCGAGCCGGAACCCGACCTTGAGGCCGACCTGGAAGTGCTCGACGGTGCCGTCCTTGACCTGACCCCGCACCTGGGTGACCTCGAACCAGTCGAGGTGGCGCAGGGTGCGGGCGGCCCGCTCGACGCCGTTGCGGACGGCCTGGTCGATGCCGTCGGGAGAGGTGCCGACGATCTCGGTGACGCGGTAGGTGCGGTTCGACATGTGGCCACCCTAGGCCCCCGTGGGGGGTGAGCGAGCCCGACGTAGGATCGACGACATGGCGAGACGGCAGCGGGGCCACCAGCCGGACGTCGTCCGGATCACCACCGCGCCGGTCAGCCGGAGCGCCGACATCCGGCACCGGGAGGTCCGCTACGTCGTCTCGATGGTCATCCGCACGCTCTGCTTCGTGGCCGCGATCATCGTGGGTCCCGGTCTCGGGCTGCACTGGCTGATGTGGGTGCTCATCGCCGCGTCGTTCTTCCTGCCCTACATCGCCGTGGTCATGGCCAACAGCGCCAGCCCGATGATCGACGAGCCCGACCTCGAGCCGCCGCGGCCGCAGTTCCCCGAGCTGCGGGCTCCCGAGCAGCACCGACCGGACGACGGGCAGGACCCGTGAGCGACGTCTGCTCGGCCAGGGGATGTACGACGGACGCGACGTGGGAGCTGCGCTGGAACAACCCCAAGCTGCACACGCAGGAGCGGCGCAAGGTGTGGCTGGCGTGCGACGACCACAAGCAGAGTCTCAGCGACTTCCTCGGCGTCCGCGGCTTCCTGCGCGAGGTCGAGCCGCACACTGCCGGCTGAGCACCTAGCCGCCGATCGCGGACATCGGACGCGTCGGCTGCAGGAACGACTCGTCGTCCATCCCGTGCCCGGCCCGCTTGCCGGCCATCGCGAACACCCAGCGCTCGGCGATCTCCCGGTCGTCCGCGCCGTTGCGCAGCGCCGTCCGGAGGTCGGACTCCTCCCTGGCGAAGAGGCAGTTGCGGACCTGGCCGTCGGCGGTGAGCCGAACCCGGTCGCAGTCGCCGCAGAACGGACGGGTCACCGAGGCGATCACGCCGACCGTCGCCGGTCCACCGTCGACCAGCCACTTCTCGGCCGGGGCGCTGCCCCGCGGCTCCTCCGCGGGCGTGAGGGTGAACGCGCCCTGCAGCGAGGCCAGGATCTCCTCAGCGGTGATCATGGCGGCGCGTGACCAGCTGTGCTGGGCGTCCAGCGGCATCTGCTCGATGAACCTGAGCTCGTAGCCGCGCTCGATGCACCAGCGCAGCAGCTCCGGCGCCTGGTCGTCGTTGACGCCGCGCAGGAGGACCGCGTTCACCTTGACCGGCGTGAGGCCCGCCTCCGCGGCCGCCTCCAGCCCCGCGACGACGTCGTGCAGCCGGTCGCGCCGGGTGATGGTGGCGAAGTCCTCGCGACGCACGGTGTCGAGGCTGACGTTGACCCGGTCCAGCCCCGCGTCGGCCAGCGCCCCGGCGGTGCGCTGGAGGCCGAGGGCGTTGGTCGTCAGTGACGTCTCGGGCGAGGGTGCGAGCTGCTTGGTGCGGCGCACGATGTCGACCAGGCCCTTGCGCAGCAGCGGCTCGCCTCCGGTGAACCGGACTTCGGTGATCCCGAGCATCTCCACGCCGATCCGGACCAGCCGGACCACCTCGTCGTCGGTGAGCACCTCCGGCGTGGGCAGCCACTCGAGGCCCTCGGCGGGCATGCAGTACTCGCAGCGGAGGTTGCACCGGTCGGTCAGCGAGACACGCAGGTCCGTGGCGACGCGGCCGAAGCGATCGGCGAGGGTGAGGCTGCTCACGGGGCCAGTCTACGGATTGCCGGTCGCGGCTACGGTTGCGCCGTGACGTTCCTGTTCAGCCGCCGCTGGTTGCTGTTCGCGATCGTCGTCGCCGCAGCCGCCTGGGGCGCCACCCAGCTCGGCCAGTGGCAGTTCCACCGGCTGGACGAGCGACGTACCGAGAACTCGATCGTGGCGCGAAACCTCGCGGCTCCGCCGGTGCCGGCCCAGGACGTGCTCGACGTTGGTGAGCCGGTGGCGGACCAGGACGAGTGGCGCCGCGTGACGGTGCACGGGACCTGGGACGACGCCCACACGATCGTGCTGAAGTACCAGACCCGCGACGGCCGCGCCGGGGTCGACGTGGTCACGCCGCTGGTGACGGACTCCGGGGCGGCGGTGCTCGTCGACCGGGGGTGGCTGCCGACGGAGAACTCCGGGGGTGAGCGGCCCGAGACCCCGCCTGTCCTCGACGGGGTGGTGACGGTGACCGGCTGGGTGCGCCAGAGCGGCACCGGGGGCGCCACCCGGGTCTCGGACCTCTCCACCCGGGCGCTCTCGAGCGAGGCGATCAGCGAGGTCGTCCCCTACCCGCTGTACGGCGGGTTCGTGGACCTCGACAAGCAGAGCCCGCAGCCGAAGCACGAGCTGGCCCCGCACGAGCTGCCCGACGACACCAGCGAGGGCCCGCACTTCTTCTACGGGCTGCAGTGGTGGTTCTTCGGCGCGCTGGCCGTCTTCGGCTTCCTCTACCTGGCGTGGGACGAGCTGAGGACCAGGCGGCAGGCTGCGGCCCAGGCGTCAGAGGGCCCGGAGCATGCCGCCGTCGACCGGCAGCATCGCGCCGGTGACGAAGGATGACACGGGGCTGAGCAGGAACACCGCAGCCGCCGCGAACTCCTCGGGGCGGCCGTAGCGGCCCAGCGGGATGCCGCCGATCGCCCGCTCCTTGGCCGCCGCAGCGTCGCCCGTGGACTCGTCGAGCTCCGCGACTCGCTCGGTGCCGATCCGGCCCGGGAGCAGCCCGTTGACCCGGACGCCGCGCGGGCCGAGCTCGTCGGCGAGGGTCTTCGCGGCCATCGCGAGACCGGGACGCAGCCCGTTCGAGATCGCCAGGTTGGCCAGCGGCGCGCGCACCGACGACGACAGCACGAACGCGATGGAGCCCTCGCCCTCGATCGCCGCGGCCGTCGCACGAGCAACGCGCAGGGCGCCCAGGAAGACGGATTCGAAGGAGTTGCGCCAGTCCTCGTCCGACGACTCCATGATCGACCCGGTCGGCGGGCCGCCGACGGAGACCAGTGCGCCGTCGACGCGCCCGAAGGAGTCCTGGGCCACCGCGACCAGCAGGTCCTCCGCCCCGGGCTTGCCGTTGTCCGCGACGACGCCGACGGCCCGCTCACCGAGCTCGTGCACCGCCTGGTCGAGGGTGTCCTCGGTCCGTCCCGACAGCACCACGCGAGCGCCCTCGGCCACGAGCAGCTCCGCGGTGGCCCGCCCGAGGCCCCGCGCGCCGCCGGTGACGATGTAGACCTTGTCCTGCAGCTGGGTGTCCATGCAGCCAACGTAGAACGTCAGGCGACGGGTTTGAACTGGGTCTCGTAGAGCTCCGCGTAGGTGCCACCCTGCGCGAGCAGCTCCGCGTGGGTGCCGCGCTGGACGATCCGGCCGTCCTCGACGACCAGGATCTGGTCGGCGTTGCGGATCGTGGAGAGCCGGTGGGCGATGACCAGCGAGGTGCGCCCCTCCAGCGCGGCGTCGAGCGCCACCTGGACGGCGTACTCCGACTCCGAGTCGAGGTGCGCGGTGGCCTCGTCGAGTACGACGATGGCCGGCGACTTGAGCAGCAACCGGGCGATCGCGAGGCGCTGGCGCTCACCGCCCGAGAGCCGGTAGCCGCGGTCGCCCACCACCGTGTCGAGCCCGTCCGGCATCGTCTCGACGACGCGGGCGATCTGGGCGGCCCGGAGGGCAGCCCAGATCTGCTCGTCGGTGGCGTCCGGGTCGGCGTAGCGGAGATTCTCCCGGATGGTGTCGTGGAACATGTGCGCGTCCTGGGTGACGTAGCCGACCACGTCCTCGAGCGAGTCGAGAGTGACGTCGCGGACGTCGTGGCCACCGACGCGCACGGCGCCGCGGTCGACGTCGTACAGCCGCGCGACCAGGTGGGTGATGGTGGTCTTGCCGGCGCCGGACGGGCCGACCAGGGCGACCATCTGGCCGGGCTCGGCGGTGAAGGTGATGTCGTGGAGCACCTCGCCGTGGTCGCGGCTCTCGAGCCGGGCCACCGTCTCGAGGCTCGCCAGGGACACCTCGTCGGCGCGCGGATAGCTGAACGCGACGTGGTCGAACTCCAGGCGCGAGGCGGTGGTCGGCAGCACGACCGCGTCCGGCTTCTGCTGGATCGAGGAGGGCAGGTCGAGTACCTCGAAGACGCGGTCGAAGCTGACCAGCGCGGTCATCACGTCGACCCGCACGTTGGAAAGTCCCTGGAGCGGCCCGAGCAGGCGCAGCAGCAGCGTGGCCAGGGCGGTCAGGGTGCCGATGGTCAGGTCGCTGTCGATGACCAGCCAGCCGCCGATGCCCCACACCAGCGCGGTCGCCAGCGCCGGGATCAGCAACATCACGGCCGCGAAGATCCTGGTGACCAGGGAGATCCGCACACCGAGGTCGCGCACGACGCCGGCCTTCTCCGCATACCGGGCGTCCTCCTCCTCACGACGGCCGAAGAGCTTGAGCAGGAGCGCCCCGCCGACGTTGAACCGCTCGGTCATCAGGTTGCCGAGGTCGGCGTTGCCGTTCATCTGCTGGCGGGTCAGGCCGCTGATCTGGTGTCCGACCCAGCGGGACGCCAGCAGGAGCAGCGGGAACAGCGCCAGGCAGGCCAGCGTGATCTGCCAGCTCAGGGTGAACATCGCGACGCCGACGACCACCACCGAGATGGTGTTCGACACGGTGCTCGAGAGCGTCGAGGTGAACGCCCGCTGGGCACCGATGACGTCGTTGTTGAGCCGGGAGACGAGGGCACCCGTCTGGGTCCGGGTGAAGAAGGCCAGGGCCATCCGCTGCACGTGGGCGAACACCTGCGTGCGCAGGTCGAAGATCAGGTTCTCGCCGATGCGGGAGGAGAAGTAGCCGCTGGTGACCCCGAGCACCGCGTCGACGATCGCGACGGCGGCCATGGCCAGCGCGAGCCACACCACCACCGAGACGTCGCCGGCGAGGATGCCGTCGTCGAGCAGGTGCTTGACCAGCAACGGGGTGACGACGACGAGGGCGGCGTCGACGACAACGACCCCGAGGAACGTGGCGATGAGCCGGCGGTGCGGCCGGGCGAAGTCGAGCACGCGACGGAACGTCGCCCGGGTCAGCTTCTGGCCGACCACCGAGCGGTCCTGGCGCATCATCCGCATGGCCGGACCCATCGGGTGCATCGAGCTCATCGACTTCTCCTATCCCTCCCGGGCAGCAAGGTGCTGGAACCGTCGTACCTGTGCCTGCCGCTCCCGCAGCGTCTGCTCCTCCAGGGTGCGGCTCCCCGCCCCAGCCAGCAGCGCCTTGGTCTCCCGGACGGCCCCGACGTCATTGGCGAGGATCGCGGCCACCAGGTCAGCGGTGGTCGCGTCCAGCTGCTCCGGCGGTACGACGACCGAGGCGATTCCGGTCTCCCGGGCCTCCGCCGCACCGACGAACCGGGCGGTCGCACAGATCTCCAGTGCTCGCGCAGGTCCAACAAGGTCGACCAGCGGCTTTGTTCCCGTGAGGTCAGGGACCAGGCCGAGTGCCGGCTCCTTCATGCAGAACTGGGCGTCCTCGGCGACCACCCGGAGGTCGCAGGCCAGGGCGAGCTGGAAGCCCGCGCCGATCGCGTAGGAGTGCACCTGCGCGATGCTGATGATCGAGTCGTCGCGAAGCCAGGTGAACCCCGCCTGGTAGGACTCGATCGCCGCGAGGATCTCCTCCTCCGGTGCGGTGATCGGGACCGCCTCCTCGCCCTCGACGCCGTCCGGGCTGAACAGTCGCAGGTCGATGCCCGCCGAGAAGCAGCCGCCGGCGCCCTTGAGGACGACGACCCGGACCTCCTCGGGCAGCTCCGTGCCGATCCGCGCGAGCGCGTGCCACATCGACGGCGTCTGGCTGTTGCGTCGCTCCGGCTCGTGGAGGGTGATGGTGGCGACCCGGTCGTCCAGCGCGAGCTGGAGGCGGGCCTCGGCGAGGGTCTCGGCGTCCGGGAGCATGCGCTGACTCTAGGACGCGGCCTTCAGCGCGACGCGGAGGACTTCCTGCGTTGGTTGTCACACCAGCGCTCCCCGAGCTTGTCGAGACGACGCTGGTGTGTCAACCAACCACGAGGACGGTCCTCCTGCGGCAGGATGCCAGTGGAAGGAGGACCCATGGGACGCATGTCTGATGATCGGCCACCGCTCGATCGAGCGCTGGAAGCGGTCCCGGGTCTCAGGGCCGGGTCGTGGGAGAGCGTGGAGGCACTGGCCCTGCTCGCGATCGAGGCACGAGACCGACCGGAGAGCACCTCGTTGCGGGACGCCGCGCATGCCGCGGCAGCGGGGCTCAAGGCTGGCACCTGGGAAAGCGTCCGGGCGCTCGCCTGCCTCGCCCGCGCGGACCGTGAGGCCG
>DASSOK010000019.1:0-23011 GCA_035700665.1 Marmoricola sp. | reverse complement strand
CGGCAGTCCGACGACAACCCGGTCTTCACCGTGCAGTACGCCCACGCCCGGGTCTCCAGCCTGCTGCGCAACGCCGCGGACCTCGGTGTCACCGCCGAGTCGCACCCCGACCTCCTCACCCACGAGAAGGAGGGCAGCCTGCTGCGCGCGCTCGCGGAGTTCCCGCGGGTCGTCACGGCGGCGGCCGAGCTGCGCGAGCCGCACCGGGTGGCCCGCTACCTCGAGGAGCTGGCCCGGACCTACCACCGGTTCTACGACACTTGCCGGGTGCTGCCGCGCGGCGACGAGGAGACCACCGACCTGCACCGGGCCCGGTTGCTGCTCGTGGAGGCGACCCGGGTGGTGCTGGCCAACGGCCTCGGCCTGCTCGGCGTCTCCGCGCCCGAGCGGATGTGAGCGGGGCGTGAGGGCGCACGAAGCGGGCTGGGCGCACGCTGCCGTCTCGGTCCGGGGACCCGCGTGGCTGCGCGAGCCTGCCGACCCCGACGCACTGGTGCCGCAGCTGTGGTCGGTCACGGCGCGCAAGGACGACGGTGTCCTGGCCGTCGGGGGAGTGCCGCTCCCGGAGCTGGTCGCGGAGCACGGCTCACCGGCGTACGTCCTGGACGAGGAGGACTTCCGCGCCCGGGCCCGCTCGTTCCGCGACGGGTTCCACGAGTACGACGTCTACTACGCCGGCAAGGCGTTCCTGTGCACGACGGTCGCCCGGTGGATCGAGGAGGAGGGCCTGCGCCTCGACGTGTGCTCCGGCGGCGAGCTGTCCGTGGCCGAACGGGCCGGCTTCCCGATGGAGCGGGTCGGCTTCCACGGCAACAACAAGTCGGTCGCCGAGCTGCGCCGGGCGCTCGACCTCGGCGTGGGCCGGATCATCGTGGACAGCTTCCACGAGGTCCAGCGCCTCGCCGAGCTGGTCGCGGCGCACCCGGGCCGCACCGCGAGGGTGCTGGTGCGCGTCACCGCCGGTGTGGAGGCGCACACGCACGAATACATCGCCACCGCGCACGAGGACCAGAAGTTCGGCTTCTCGATCAGCAGCGGCGACGCACTGGCCGCGGTCCGGTCCATCCTCGAGACCGACGGCCTCGAGCTGCTCGGCCTGCACTCGCACATCGGGTCGCAGATCTTCGACTCCGCCGGCTTCGAGGTCGCCGCGCGCCGGGTGCTGACCCTGCACGGCCGGGTGGCCGACGAGCTGGGCGTGGTGCTGCCCGAGCTCGATCTCGGCGGCGGCTTCGGCATCGCCTACACCACCCAGGACGACCCGGCGGACGCCGGCCAGCTCGCGGCGGAGCTCACCAGGATCGTCTCCGAGGAGTGTGCGGCCCGCGGCCTGGCCGTGCCGCGTCTCTCGATCGAGCCCGGCCGCGCCATCGTGGGCCCGTCCATGTGCACCGTCTACGAGGTCGGCACGGTCAAGGCGGTGGAGCTGGACGGGGGTGCGGTGCGCACCTACGTCTCCGTGGACGGCGGGATGAGCGACAACATCCGCACCGCCCTCTACGACGCCGACTACTCCTGCACCCTGGCCAACCGCGCGTCGACCGCGCCCCCGCTGCTGACCCGTGTCGTCGGCAAGCACTGCGAGGCCGGGGACATCGTGGTCAAGGACGAGTTCCTCCCCGGCGACGTGGTGCCCGGCGACCTCTTGGCGGTGCCCGCGACCGGTGCCTACTGCCGCTCCATGGCCAGCAACTACAACCACCTGCTGCGACCGCCCGTGGTCGCGGTGCGGGACGGTGCCTCCCGTGTCGTCGTACGGCGCGAGACCGAGGACGACCTGCTGAGACTCGACCTCGACCCCGACGCGTGAATGGAAGACTGGCCGCGATGAGCAGGGAGAACACGAGCATCCGGGTCGCGCTGCTGGGCTGCGGCGTGGTCGGCAGCCAGGTCGCGAGGCTGCTGCACGACCAGGCCGACGACCTCGCGGCGCGCGTCGGCGCGCCGCTGGAGCTGGTCGGGGTCGCCGTACGACGTCTCGGTCTGCCGCGCGACGTCGAGCTGCCCGACGAGCTGTTCACCACCGATGCCGAGGCCCTGGTGTCCCGCGACGACGTCGACGTGGTGGTCGAGGTGATCGGCGGCATCGAGCCGGCCCGCACGCTGATCCTGAAGGCGCTCGACGCCGGGGCGTCCGTGGTCACCGCCAACAAGGCGCTGCTCGCCGAGGACGGCGCGACCCTGTTCGCCGCGGCCGAGGAGTCCGGCCGCGACCTCTACTACGAGGCGGCCGTCGCCGGCGCGATCCCGATCCTGCGCCCGCTGCGCGAGTCGCTCGCCGGGGACCGGGTCACCCGGGTGCTCGGCATCGTCAACGGCACCACGAACTTCATCCTCGACAAGATGGACAGCACCGGCGCCGGGTTCACCGAGGCACTCGAGGAGGCCCAGCAGCTCGGCTACGCCGAGGCGGACCCCACCGCCGACGTCGAGGGCTTCGACGCGGCCGCCAAGGCCGCCATCCTGGCCAGTCTCGCCTTCCACACCCGGGTGACCGCTGGGGACGTGCACCGCGAGGGCATCACCGAGGTCACCGCCGGTGACGTCGGCTCCGCGCGCGAGATGGGCTGCGTCGTGAAGCTGCTCGCCATCTGCGCCCTGGAGGATGGCCCGGACGGCCCGGCGGTGTCCGCCCGGGTGCACCCGGCGATGATCCCGCGGCAGCACCCCTTGGCGAGCGTGCGCGAGGCCTACAACGCCGTCTTCGTCGAGTCCGACGCTGCGGGGCAGCTGATGTTCTACGGCCCCGGTGCCGGCGGAGCCCCGACCGCCAGCGCGGTCCTCGGCGACCTCGTCACCGTTGCGCGCAACCGGCTCGCCGGGGTCCGCGGGCCGCGCGAGTCGTCGTACGCCGACCTCCCGGTGCTGCCGATGGGCCGCACCGAGACCCGCTACCACGTGCAGATCGACGTCGACGACAAGGCCGGCGTGCTGGCCGCGGTCGCCCAGGCATTCGCCGAGCACGACGTGTCGATCCAGACGGTTCGCCAGGAGGGCCGCGGCGACGACGCCCAGCTGGTCGTCGTCTCCCACGCCGCCAGCGACGCGGACCTGGCCGCGACCGTCGAGTCGCTGCGGGGGATGGCCTTCGTGCGCGACGTCTCGTCGGTGATGCGGGTGGAGGGTGCGCCCGAATGACCGCGGACGCCACCAACCAGGCCCTCCAGCCCACCGCGCACCAGTGGCGGGGCGTCGTCGAGGAATACCGGAGCCTGCTCGACATCCCCCAGGAGGTCGAGGCGGTCACCCTGCGCGAGGGCGGCACGCCGCTGGTGCACTCCGGCTGGCTGTCCGGTCTCGCGCACGGCCAGGTGTGGCTGAAGGTCGAGGGCGACAACCCGACCGGCTCGTTCAAGGACCGGGGCATGACCGCGGCCATCTCGGTCGCCCGGCACCAGGGCGACGAGGCCGTGGTGTGCGCCTCCACGGGCAACACGTCCGCCTCGATGGCGGCCTATGCCGCCAAGGCCGGGATGAAGCCGCTCGTGCTGGTCCCCGAGGGCAAGATCGCCGCGGGGAAGATGGCGCAGGCGATCATGCACGGCGCGCAGGTGATCATGGTGCGCGGCAATTTCGACGACTGCCTGAAGATCGCGCGCGGGATGGCCTGGAACTACCCGGTCACGCTGGTGAACTCCGTCAACCCGGTGCGCCTGCAGGGCCAGAAGACCGCCGCTTTCGAGATCATCGACTTCCTCGGCAACGCTCCGGACGTGCACCTGCTCCCGGTGGGCAACGCGGGCAACATCTCGGCGTACTGGATGGGCTACCAGCAGTACTTCGACCTCGACCTGGCCACCCGCAAGCCGGTGATGCGCGGCTTCCAGGCCGAGGGAGCCGCACCGCTGGTGACCGGCGAGCCGTTCCCCGACCCCGAGACGAAGGCGACCGCGATCCGGGTCGGCAACCCTGCCTCGTGGAAGCTCGCGGAGGCGGCCGCCACGGAGTCCAACGGCGGTTTCGCGGCGCTCAGCGACGCCCAGATCCTCGACGCGCAGCGGCAGCTCGCCCGCAGCGACGGGGTGTTCGTCGAGCCGGCGTCGGCGGCGGGGGTCGCCGGCCTGCTCGCCGGCCTCGAGGCCGACCCGAACGCCTACGCCGGCAAGACGGTCGTCATCACCGTCACCGGGCACGGGCTCAAGGACACCGCGACGGCGCTCGAGGGGCTCGACGACCTCGTGGACACCGTCGTGGACGCCGACGTCGACGCGGCCGCGGCCGCGGCCGGCCTCTGATGACAGCCGCCGGCTTCGTCGCGGGTCCGGTGACGGTGCAGGTGCCGGCCACCAGCGCCAACCTCGGCCCGGGGTTCGACTGCCTGGGCGTGGCGCTCCAGCTGCACGACGTCCTCACGGCGGAGGTGACCGGGACCGGCCTGGAGGTCCGCGCCGAGGGAGAGGGCGCCGGTGACCTCCCCACCGACGACACCCACCTCGTCGTCCGCGCGATGGCGGACGTGTTCATGCGGGTGGGGGTGCTGCCGCCCGGCCTGCGGCTGACCTGCCGCAACCGGATCCCCCAGGGCCGGGGCCTCGGCTCGTCCTCCGCCGCGATCGTCGGCGGCATGGTGCTCGCCCGTGCACTGCTCGCCGATGCCACCGTCCTCACCGACGCCGACCTGCTGTCGCTGGCGAACCTGCGCGAAGGGCATCCCGACAACGTCGCGCCTGCGCTGCTCGGCGGGCTCGTCGTCTCCGGCTGCGAGCCGGGTCCCGACAGCACCCAGCGCCGCACGTGGGCGCTCCGGGCGGCGCTCTCGGAGGGCCTGGCCACGACCCTGTTCGTCCCGCCCACCGGGCTGAGCACCGACGAGGCCCGCCGCCTGCTTCCTGCCGAGGTCCCGCACGCGACGGCGGCGGCGAACACGGGCCGGGTCGCGCTGCTGATGGTGGCGCTCGCCGGGGCGCCCGAGGCGGCACTGCCCGGGATGCTCCTCCGGGCCACCGAGGACTTCCTCCACCAGGACTTCCGGGAGCCGGCGATGCCGGAGACGCTGGCGTTCCTGCGAACGCTCCGGGCGGCAGGAGTCCCGGCCTCCGTCTCTGGCGCCGGGCCCAGCATCCTGGCCTGGCGGACCGGCGCCGAGCCGCTGGACGTCGAGACCCCCGACGGCTGGCTCCGGCTCGACCTGGCCGTGGACCACGCCGGGGCGCGGGTGCTGGATTCCTGAGGCGCCGACGGTGCTAGGGTTGCTGCCGCGTCGCCGGTGTGGCCTGTCACGCCGATGATCTCGACGCATCCCCCTCCGATCGCCATGAGCAGTCGTGCCGCCTCCGCGCGTGCCGGCGTACGGACACCCACATCAGGGACGAGGACTCCACCGATGACCGAGACCACCGACACCCCCGCCACCAGCGACAACGGCGCCCAGAAGGCCCGCAAGGGCGGCCTGAGCGGCATGCTTCTGCCCGAGCTGCGCCAGATCGCCGGCGGGCTGGGCATCAAGACTGCCGGCCTGAAGAAGGCCGACCTGGTCGCCGCGATCCGGGCTGCGCAAGGGAACAGCCAGGGCGAGCCGGCCCGCGCCGAGCGCCAGGACCGCCAGCAGCCGGACCGGAGCCGCCAGCAGGACCAGAAGCAGCAGGACTCCCGGCAGCAGGGCGACAAGCAGCATGGCGACAAGCAGCAGGGCGACAAGCAGCAGGACGGCAACCGTCCTGAGAGCAACCGGGACAACAACAACCGGGACAACAACAGGTCCGACAACAACAGGTCCGACAACACCAGCACCGAGGACGGGGGCAGCCGACGCAACCGACGCCGCCGCGGGCGGGACCGCAACCAGGGCAGCGGCACGCAGTCCGGCGGCAACCAGTCCGGGGGCGGCCGTGGCAACCGCAACGAGCCGGACCTCAACATCCTCGAGGACGACGTGCTCACGCCGTGCGCGGGCATCCTCGACGTCCTCGACAACTACGCGTTCGTGCGCACCAGCGGCTACCTGCCCGGGCCGGACGACGTCTACGTCTCGTTGTCGATGGTCCGCAAGTACGGCCTGCGCCGCGGTGACGCCGTCATCGGCCAGGTCCGCCAGCCGCGCGAGGGCGAGCGCCGCGAGAAGTTCAACCCGCTGGTGAAGATCGACACCGTCAACGGGGCGGACCCGGAGGCGGCGAAGAACCGGGTCGACTTCGGCAAGCTCACCCCGCTGTACCCCTCCGAGCGCCTCCGGATGGAGACCACGCCGACGAACCTGATCGGCCGGGTGATCGACATCGCCGCCCCGATCGGCAAGGGCCAGCGCGGCCTGATCGTCTCGCCGGCCAAGGCGGGCAAGACCATGATCATGCAGTCGATCGCCAACTCGATCACCGCGAACAACCCCGAGTGCCACCTCATGGTGGTCCTCGTCGACGAGCGTCCCGAGGAGGTCACCGACTTCGAGCGCTCCGTCAGCGGCGAGGTGATCTCCTCGACGTTCGACCGCCCGGCCAGCGACCACACCACCGTGGCGGAGCTCGCGATCGAGCGGGCCAAGCGACTGGTCGAGCTCGGCCACGACGTCGTCGTGCTCCTCGACGGGATCACCCGGCTCGGCCGCGCCTACAACCTGGCGGCGCCGGCGAGCGGCCGGATCCTGTCCGGTGGCGTCGACTCGGCGGCGCTCTACCCGCCGAAGCGGTTCTTCGGCGCGGCCCGCAACATCGAGGACGGCGGCTCGCTCACCATCCTGGCAACCGCGCTGATCGAGTCCGGCTCGAAGATGGACGAGGTGATCTTCGAGGAGTTCAAGGGCACCGGCAACATGGAGCTCCGGTTGCGCCGTGACTTCGCCGACAAGCGGCTGTTCCCGGCCATCGACGCGGTGCAGTCCGGCACCCGCCGCGAGGAGCTGCTGATGGGCCAGGAGGAGCTCGCCATCGTCTGGAAGCTTCGCCGGGTGCTCTCCGGACTCGACGGCCAGCAGGCGCTCGAGCTCCTCCTGGAGCGTCTCAAGAAGACCCAGACCAACATCGAGTTCCTCCGCCAGGTGCAGCAGACGACGCCGACGCCGCCCCGCCGCGAGGACTGACCGGGCGGGGCAGCCGAGGGTCCGGCGAGGCGGTTCGGGGCAAACCTGACATTCGCCCGCCGGTCCCGCCAGACATGCCGATATGCTTCGTCTCGACCCGAGGGCGGTGCCCCCGGGTCGGGCCGAACGGCCACGGACCAGGAGGGGGCAGAGTGGCGCGCATCGTGATCGCCGACGACGACGCGGACATCCGCGAGCTCGTCGTCTTCAAGCTTCGTCACGGGGGACACGACGTCATCCCGGTCGCGGACGGGGCCGCGGCGGTCGAGGCGTGCGCGTCGCAGCGACCCGACCTGGTCATCCTCGACGTGATGATGCCCGGCATGAGCGGCCTCGACGCCGCCCGGGCTCTGCGCGAGGACGAGAGCCTCGCCGGCCTGCCGATCATCATGCTCACCGCCCGCGCGCAGGAGTCCGACATCGAGCAGGGCTTCGAGGCCGGCGCCGATGACTACGTCGTCAAGCCGTTCAGTCCCCGAGAGCTGGCCTCCCGTGTGGAAGCCGTGCTCGCACGCTCCTGATCCGTCGTACGGCGGGAGCGGAAGCTGAGACGAGTCTGATGCCCGAGGAAGCCGTCCGGCACGACTCCGTGCGGCGGTTGATGAGCCGCCTGGTGGGCAGCAACATCCTGGTCCTGCTGCTGCTGGCCCTCGTGGGCGTGCTCGCCGTCTGGCGCAGCACGGAGTCGGTGCGCTACGTGACCGAGCGGCTGCAACCGGTCGCCTCCGCGAACGCCGCCGTGGTGCAGCACCTCACCACGGCCGAGAGCCACGTGCGCGCCTGGGGGCTGAGCGGTGACCCGGCGGAGGTGCGGCAGTACCACCGAGCGTTGGCCGAGCAGGCGGAGGACCAGCGGCTTCTGCACCTCTCCCAGACGGGTGACGCCCGCCTCGCCGAGCTGATCGACGACCAGAAGGCTGCCGTCGAGCAGTGGGTCGAGCAGTACGCCGAGGTCCGGCTGGGCGGGCGACCTGGACTCAGCAACGCCGACCCGGCGGTGCTCCAGCGCGGCCTCGACCTGATCCGCACCGTCCGGGCCGACAACCAGGACGTCGCCGAGCGCATCGACGTGCTGGCCGCGGAAGCGCGCGACGAGGCCGACACCCGCCTCCGCGGCACGCTCGTGGCGCTGGCACTCGTCGCGCTGGGCGGCCTGATTGCGGCGCTCCTCGTCGCCCGCCGGGTGGGCCGCCGCGTGGTGGACCCGCTCGTGGACCTGGAGCACGCGGTGATCAGGATGACCGACGGCGACCGGCAGGCGCGGGCCACCGTCGCGGGCCCCTCCGAGGTGGTGCGGGTCGCCAGCGCGCTCAACGTCCTGGCCGAGGAGAACGAGCGCGCCCGACAGGTCGAGCACGCGATCATCGAGCAGCTCCGGGCACTGGACTCGGTCAAGAGCGACTTCGTCTCCAACGTCTCCCACGAGCTGCGCACGCCGCTGACGAGCATCAGCGGCTACGTCGAGATCCTCGAGGAGGAGCTGGGTGACCGGCTCACCGACGACGAGGTGGAGATGATCGATGCCGCGAAGCGCAACGTCAGCCGGCTCTCCGACCTGATCGAGGACCTGCTCACCCTGAGCCGCGCCGAGAGCCGCGGCACCGACCTCAAGACCGTCGACCTGGTACCCCTCCTCACCGACGTCGTCAACGACGTGGCGGTCTCGGCGTCCCAGCGGGGCGTGCAGGTGCTGCTCACGAGGCCGGACGCGCCGGTGCTGGTGCTGGGGGACGCCAGCCAGGTGAGCCGCGCGGTCACCAACCTGCTCACCAACGCAGTGAAGTACAGCCACGGCGCCCCGGAGGTACAGGTGTGCCTCGAGGTCGACGGCACCGACGCACTCGTCGAGGTCCGCGACCGCGGCATCGGGATCCCCGCCTCCGAGATGGTCGACCTGGGCTCGCGGTTCTACCGCGCCACCAACGCGGTCGACCTCGGCATCTCCGGCACCGGGCTCGGCCTGCGGATCGTGCAGGCGATCCTGGAGAACCACCACGGCAGCCTCGAGATCGAGTCCGAGCACGGCCGCGGCACCACCGCCCGGATGCGGCTGCCGCTGCAGGCTTTCATGCAGCCCGTGGCGGGCAGTCCGGCAGCCGCCAGGTCGGGGAACAAACCGCGTCCGTGACCGGTTGTGCCCGGTGCGACCCCACGACTGATTTCCCTCACGCAGGGACCGGGTGGCACAATCCCACGTCGGCTCCGGTTCACGCCAGCACCCGCTGGCGACCCGGCGCGAAGACTCGAGATGAGGACACCATGAAGAAGGACATCCACCCCGACTACGTGCTGACCGAGGTCACCTGCACCTGCGGCAACACGTTCACCACGCGGAGCACCTCGACTGACGGCCGGATCCGCGCCGACGTCTGCTCCAACTGCCACCCCTTCTACACGGGCAAGCAGAAGATCCTCGACACCGGCGGCCGCGTGGCCCGCTTCGAGGCGCGCTACGCCAAGAAGAAGGCGGACGACAAGCGCTGATGTTCGAGGCGGTGGACGCCCTCGTCGAGGAGCACGCCGGACTCGAGCGCACCCTGGCCGACCCGGGCGTCCACGCCGACCAGTCCCGGGCACGGGTGCTCAACCGTCGCTACGCCGAGCTCTCGGCGATCGTGCGTGCGTACTCCGAGTGGCGCACCCTCGGGGATGACCTCGAGGCGGCCCGGGAGCTGGCGACCGAGGACCCGTCCTTCGCCGAGGAGGCGGAGGCGCTGACGGATCGTCGTACGGCGGTCGCGGAGCGCCTGCGGCACCTGCTGATCCCGCGCGATCCCGCGGACTCCAAGGACGCCATCCTCGAGGTCAAGTCGGGCGAGGGCGGTGAGGAGTCGGCGCTGTTCGCCGGTGACCTGCTGCGGATGTACAGCCGGTTCGCCGAGGCGCACGGCTGGTCCACGGAGGTGCTCGACGCCGCCGAGTCGGACCTCGGCGGCTACAAGTCCGTCACCCTCGCCGTCAAGGCGAAGGGCACGCCGGAGCCGGGCCAGGCGCCGTACGCGCTGCTCAAGTTCGAGGGCGGCGTGCACCGGGTCCAGCGCGTGCCTGTCACCGAGAGCCAGGGTCGGGTGCACACCTCCGCGGCGGGCGTCCTGGTCCTGCCGGAGGTCGAGCAGGTCGAGGTGACGCTCGAGGACAAGGACCTGCGCGTCGACGTCTTCCGCTCCAGCGGCCCCGGTGGCCAGAGCGTGAACACCACCGACTCGGCCGTCCGGATCACCCACCTGCCGACCGGCATCGTGGTGAGCTGCCAGAACGAGAAGTCGCAGCTGCAGAACCGGGACCAGGCGATGCGGATCCTGCGCGCGCGGCTGTTCGCGCTGGCGCAGGAGGAGGCGGCCGCGGAGGCGAGCGACGCCCGCCGCTCGCAGGTGCGCACCGTCGACCGCTCGGAGCGGATCCGCACCTACAACTTCCCGGAGAACCGGATCAGCGACCACCGCACCGGCTACAAGGCCTACAACCTCGACCACGTCCTCGACGGCGCGCTCGACCCGGTGATCGCGTCCTGCGTCGAGGCCGACGAGACCGCCCGGCTCGGGGCGCTCGAGCAGTGAGCCGCTCGGTCCGCGAGCTGCAGGCCGCCGCGGCGGCTCGCCTCGAGGCGGCGGGCGTGCCGAGCCCGGCGTACGACGCCGCCGAGCTGCTCGCCCACGCGCTCGGCACGACCCGCGGCGAGCTCGTCCTCGTCGACGCCGTGTCGCCGGCCGTGCGGGACGAGTACGACGCCCTGGTGGGTCGACGTGCCGCCCGGGTGCCGCTGCAGCACCTCACCGGCGTGGCGGCCTTCCGGCACGTCGAGCTGTCCGTCGGCCCCGGCGTGTTCGTCCCGCGACCGGAGACCGAGCTGCTGGCCGGCTGGGCGGTCGAGCGGGCCCTGACCAGCGAGCGGCCGGTGGTGGTCGACCTGTGCACCGGGTCGGGGGCGATCGCGAGGAGCATCGTCGACGAGGTGCCGCACGCCTCCGTGCACGCCGTCGAGCTCGACCCGGCCGCCCACTGCTGGGCCGAGCAGAACCTCGCCGGCACCGGTGTCGAGCTGCGGCAGGGGGACATGGCCGACGCCTTCCACGATCTCGACGCGACCGTGGACGTGGTCGTCTGCAACCCGCCGTACATCCCGCTGACGGCCTGGGAGGGGGTCGCCCCTGAGGCGCGCGACCACGACCCGGAGCTGGCGCTGTGGTCCGGTGACGACGGGCTGGGCGCGATGCGGGTGCTGGAGCGGGTGGCCCGCCGGCTGCTCCGCCCCGGCGGCTGGGTGGGTGCCGAGCACGCCGACCTGCAGGGCGACAGCGCACCGGCGGTGTTCCGGGCGCAGGACCACTGGACCGAGGTGACCGACCACGACGACCTGGCAGGTCGCCCGCGGTTCGTGACGGCACAACTGGCACGATGAGCCCGAGATGATGAACCCGTCCCGCTTCGACGTCCTCGAGCCCGGCGACCTCCGGGAGGCCGGGCTGTCCGCTGCGGCGGTCGCGATCCGCGCCGGCGAGCTGGTGGTGCTGCCCACCGACACCGTCTACGGCCTCGCCGCCGACGCCTTCGATCCCGCCGCCGTGCAGCGCCTGCTCGACGCCAAAGGTCGCGGCCGTGACATGCCGCCGCCGGTTCTCGTCGGCGCGCCCGCGACGCTGGACGCGCTCAGCACCCGGCTGCCCGGCTACGCCCGAGAGCTGGTCGAGCGCTACTGGCCCGGCCCTCTCACCATCGTCGCGCACCAGCAGCCCTCGCTGCAGTGGGACCTCGGTGAGACCCGGGGCACCGTGGCGGTGCGGATGCCGGACGACGCCGTCGTCCTGGAGCTGCTCGGGCGGACCGGACCGCTCGCGGTGAGCTCGGCCAACACGACCGGCGAGCCGGCGGCGACCGACGCCGGTGCGGCCGTCGCCATGCTGGGCTCCCGGGTCACCGTCGTGCTCGACGGAGGACCGACGCCGGGGGAGACCCCCTCGACGATCGTCGACGTGACCAGCGACCGGCCGCGGGTGCTGCGCGAGGGCGCCGTCGCGACCGTCGAGCTCGCTGCCGTCCTCGGGTTGGAGCCGACGGACCTCGAGGGCTGAGGCCGGTGCGTGAGTACTTCCTGATCTTCCTGGTCGCGGCCACCGTGAGCTACCTGCTCTGCGTGGTCGCCCGGGAGCTGGCGATGCGGACCAAGGCCGTCGCGGAGGTCCGTGACCGCGACGTGCATGCGATCCCGATCCCCTACTTCGGGGGGGTGGCGATGCTCGGCGGGCTGGCCGCAGGGCTGCTGGCCGCGCACCACCTGCCCTTCCTGGGCCGCTCCCAGCCACAGGTCTTCCACGACGCCGGGATCGTGCTGGCCGCTGGCGCGCTGATCTGCCTGGTCGGGGTGGTGGACGACCTGATCGAGCTCGACGCGCTCACCAAGCTGGGCGGCCAGGTGCTGGCCGCGGCCTTCCTGGTCCTCAACGGCGTGCAGCTCTACTCGCTGCGGCTGCCGGGGGTGGGCCAGTTCGCCCTCGACCCCACCCAGGCGATGCTGCTGTCGATCATCCTGGTGGTGGGGACGGTCAACGCCATCAACTTCGTCGACGGGCTCGACGGCCTCGCCGGCGGGATCGTGCTCATCGGAGCGGTCGCGTTCTTCGCCTTCTCCTACAAGCTCGCCGACGTCAACGGCGAGACCCTGGCCATCACCGCGGCGATGCTGTGCACGGCGCTCGGCGGCGCCTGTGCCGGCTTCCTGCCGCACAACTTCTTCCCGGCGCGGATCTTCATGGGCGACTCCGGCTCGATGCTGCTGGGCCTGGTGCTGAGCGGGTCCGCGCTGAGCCTGACGGGCCAGTTCGCCTCGGTGCAGGTCAACGCGGGTGCCAACAGTGGCGCCTACACCTTCCTGGCGATCGCGCTGCCGATCCTGCTGCCGATCTCCATCCTGGTGGTGCCGCTGCTCGACCTGGTCCTCGCCGTCGTACGACGCACGCGCCGCGGCCAGATGTTCTACCAGCCGGACAAGGAGCACCTGCACCACCGGCTCCTGGAGATCGGCCACTCGCAGCGGCGCGCCGTGATGATCATCTGGCTCTGGGCCGGCCTGATCGCCTTCGGCACGGTGCTGATCAGCCTCTACACCGGCTGGTGGGTGTGGCTCTTCGTGCTCGTCTGGGCGGTGTCCACGGTCGTGATGACCTTCGTGGTGCCCCGGCTACAGCGCCCGGGGGACGTGCTCCCGCCGGTGTGATTGTGGGTGCGCCCGGACTTTGTGCTAGTTTTCACAAGCACCACCCGCCGCCCCCTGACGACCCGCAGTCACGCACTCGAGAAGGCCGCCATGACGACGCACGCAGCAGCATCCCCGCAGGGCCGGAGCACCGCTCCGGGTCTGGGCCGGGGCGCCCTCGTGGGCGGCGTTGCCGGGCTCGTCGCCGCCAGCGTGGTCGCGGCCGTCGTGGCCGCACTTGCGGCCGACCGGCCCGCCCTGCTGGGCGTGCTCGCGGGCGCCGGGATGGTCCTGGTGGTCTTCCTCTTCGGCGCACTCGTCGTCGGCGCCGCGGCGCAGGTGCTGCCGGGCGCCGCGCTGCTGGTCGCCCTGCTCACCTACACCCTCCAGCTGCTCGCGCTCCTGCTGGTGTTCGTGGCGCTGCGCGACTCGGTCGCCGCCCGCGACGCCGTCTCGCAGGACTGGCTCGGCATCGGCATGATCACCGCGACCCTCGCCTGGGTCGTCGGCCAGCTCGTCGCGACGATCCGGACGCCGATCGAGCCCTGGCGGCCCACCTCCGCGACGGGGGAGGCGGATGCGCGATGACCCGAGCCTGCTGCTATTGTCCGGGGCGCGATGACCCAGCCGGATCCTGCTCGCAAGAACCCGGACGAACCACCCGCATCGGAGTACCAGGGCGATCCCTGGCACGCCTTCGCCTACCTCGTCTCGGGAGTCCTGCTGTACGGCGCAGCGGGCTGGCTGGCGGATCGCTGGCTGGGGACCTCGTTCCTGGTCGTCATCGGGATCCTGTTCGGCGCGGTCCTGGGGATCTTCCTGACGATCAAGCGGTTCGACGCCCTGCCCACTGCGCGGTCACGCGCGGGACGCGGCCAGCACGACGAGAAGTAGGGGTACCCAGGTGAGCATTGCAGGCATCATCGTCCAGGCCGAGGGCTACGAGCCGCCCGGCCCGGGGTCCTTCGAGCTGCCGCCGGTGTTCTCGGTGGCCGGCATCGAGGTCACCAAGCCGATGCTGCTGCTCTTCCTGGCCGCCATCCTGGTCTTCGTCTTCTTCTACGCAGCCATCCGCAACCGGGCGATGGTGCCGGGCAAGCTGCAGTTCGCCGGTGAGCAGATGTACGGCGCGGTCCGCAACGGCATGGCGCGCGACATCATCGGCAGCAAGGACTTCCTGCCGTTCGTGCCCTACCTGGTGGCGCTGTTCTTCTTCATCCTGCTCAGCAACTGGTTCGGCTCGATCCCGTTCATCCAGTTCCCCACGTTCAGCCGCGCGAGCATGGCCTACGCGCTGGCGGGCCTCAGCTGGCTGATCTACAACGGGATCGGGATCAAGCGGCACGGGTTCCTCGGCTACCTCAAGCTGCAGTGCGTCCCCGGTGGGGTGAGCCCGGTGATGTACCCGCTGCTGATCCCGCTGGAGTTCCTCTCCAACATCGTCGTCCGGCCGATCACGCTCTCGCTGCGTCTTTTCTGCAACATGTTCGCCGGACACCTGCTGCTCCTGCTGTTCGCCACTGGTGGCCACTACATGCTCACGCACGGCGAAGGCATCGTCCCCGCGGCCGGCGTGCTGGCGTGGATCCTCGCCATCGCGATCTCGTTCCTGGAGCTGCTGGTCCAGTTCCTGCAGGCCTACGTCTTCACCCTGCTCAACGCGATGTACATCCAGGGTGCGCTCGCCGAAGAGCACTGAGCACCACGAAACCGACCACCACCCCACAACCTCAAGTAAGAGAAACCGAAAGGACAAGCCATGATCCCCTTGGCTCTCGACGGCTCCGCGAACATGATCGGCTACGGCCTGGCCGCGGTCGGCCCGGGTATCGGCATCGGCCTGATCTTCGCTGCCTACATCAACGGTGTGGCCCGCCAGCCGGAGGCGCAGTCGCGACTCCAGTCGATCGCGATCCTGGGCTTCGCCCTCGCGGAGGCGCTGGCGATCATCGGTATCGCGCTCGCGTTCGTGCTCTGATCACCGACTGACGAAGGAACGCGACCATGACGTCGTACCTGATTCCCCTCGCGGCGGGGGAGGGGCACGAGCCGAGCCCCCTGGCCGTCGACTGGGTCGAGGTCGTCCTCGCCCTGGTCGTCTTCGGCATCCTCTACTTCGCGATCAGGAAGTGGGTCGTCCCGGCGTTCGAGAAGACCTACGCCGAGCGCACCGCCGCGATCGAGGGCGGCCTCCAGGCGGCCGAGACCAAGCAGGCCGAGGCCGACGCCAAGCTGGCGCAGCTCGAGCAGCAGCTCGGGGACGCCCGCCACGAGGCGGCACGGATCCGCGAGGAGGCCCGGGAGCAGGGCGCCCAGATCATCGCCGAGATGCGGGAGCAGGCGCAGACCGAGGCCAACCGGATCGTCGAGCACGGCAAGGCCCAGATCGAGGCGGAGCGGCAGCAGGCGGTCACCTCCCTGCGGGCCGAGGTCGGCACCCTGGCCACCAACCTGGCGGGTCGTATCGTGGGCGAGAGCCTCGAGGACGACGACCGCTCGCAGCGCGTCGTGGACCGGTTCCTCGCTGACCTCGAGGCTCACGAAGGGACCCGATGATGTCGATGCGAGGCGCCTCGGCGGAGGCCATGGCGGCGCTGAGGGAGCAGCTCGACAGCGTGCTCCCCGGGGCCGATGCCGAGCGGGTCGGCGACGACCTGTTCTCCGTGGCCACGCTGCTGCGCTCCGACGCGGCGCTGCGCCGGGTCGTCACCGACGTCTCGGTCCGGCCCGAGGCCAAGCAGGGCCTGGCCCGCGACCTCCTCGGCGGCAAGGTCGCCGACGCGTCGCTCGAGCTGGTCAGCAACGCCGTTGGGCAGCGCTGGACCGGCACCCGCGACCTCGCCGACGCCCTGGAGCGGCTGGCCGAGATCGCGGTGGTGAAGTCGGCCGGCGCCGACGGCGAGCGCCTCGGCGACGAGCTCTTCACCGTCGCCCAGCTGGTCAACGACAACCCGGCGCTGCGGGACGCGCTCAGCGACCCGGCCCGGTCCGACGGGGACAAGGCGGCGCTGGTGGCCGGCCTGCTCGACGGCAAGGCGCTGCCGGCGACGGTGACGCTGGCGCAGCAGGCACTCACCAGCAGCTACCGGACGGTCTCGGTGGCGCTCGCCGAGTACCAGAAGGTCGCGGCCGAGGTGCACGGCGAGAGCGTCGCCAAGGTGCGTTCGGCGCGCGAGCTCTCCGACGACGAGCAGACCCGGCTCAGCGAGGCGCTGCAGCGCCAGTACGGCCGCCCGATCCACCTCAACGTGGTGGTCGACCCCGAGCTGGTGGGCGGGCTGCGGGTCGAGATCGGCGACGACGTGATCGACGGCAGCGTCTCCTCCCGCCTCGACGAGGCCCGCCGCCGGCTCGCCGGCTAGGTCCCGATCCCCGACCGACCACCCCAGACCAAGAACTTTCCAGCACCAAGAGTGAGGACGCAGAAATGACGGAGCTGACGATTCGTCCCGAGGAAGTCCGGGACGCCCTCCAGCGCTTCGTGGCCGACTACAAGCCCGATGCCGCCAGCAAGGAAGAGGTCGGCACCGTTGCCGAGGCCGGCGACGGCATCGCCCGGGTCGCCGGGCTGCCGTCGGCGATGGCGAACGAGCTGCTCGAGTTCGAGGACGGCACCCTGGGCATCGCCCTGAACCTCGACACCCGCGAGATCGGTGTCGTCGTGCTGGGTGACTTCGAGGGAATCGAGGAGGGGCAGACGGTCCGTCGTACCGGCGAGATCCTCTCGGTCCCGGTCGGCGACGGCTACCTCGGTCGTGTCGTGGACCCGCTCGGCAACCCGATCGACGGTCTCGGCGACGTCGAGAGCACCGGTCGGCGTGCGCTCGAGCTGCAGGCGCCCACCGTGGTGCAGCGCAAGTCGGTGCACGAGCCGCTCGCCACCGGCATCAAGGCGATCGACGCGATGACCCCGATCGGCCGCGGTCAGCGCCAGCTCATCATCGGCGACCGCGCGACCGGCAAGACCACCATCGCGATCGACACGATCATCAACCAGAAGCAGTACTGGGAGACCGGCGACCCGGAGAAGCAGGTCCGCTGCATCTACGTCGCCATCGGCCAGAAGGGCTCCACCATCGCCTCGGTGCGGGGTGCCCTCGAGGAGGCCGGCGCGCTGGAGTACACCACCATCGTGGCGGCCCCGGCATCCGACAGCGCGGGCTTCAAGTACCTCGCGCCCTACACCGGCTCGGCCATCGGCCAGCACTGGATGTACGACGGCAAGCACGTGCTCATCGTGTTCGACGACCTCACCAAGCAGGCCGAGGCCTACCGCGCGGTGTCGCTGCTGCTGCGCCGTCCCCCGGGCCGTGAGGCCTACCCGGGTGACGTCTTCTACCTGCACAGCCGGCTGCTGGAGCGCTGCGCGAAGCTCTCCGACGAGCTCGGCGCGGGCTCGATGACCGGCCTGCCGATCATCGAGACCAAGGCCAACGACGTCTCGGCGTTCATCCCGACCAACGTCATCTCGATCACCGACGGCCAGATCTTCCTGCAGTCCGACCTGTTCGCCGCCAACCAGCGCCCCGCGATCGATGTCGGCATCTCGGTCTCCCGCGTCGGTGGCGCGGCGATGACCAAGGCGATGAAGGCCGTCACCGGCTCCCTGAAGGTCGACCTGGCCCAGTTCCGCGCCATGGAGGCGTTCGCGATGTTCGCCTCCGACCTCGACGCGGCGTCTCGCCAGCAGCTCGACCGCGGTCAGCGGCTGATGGCCCTGCTGAAGCAGCCGGCCTACAACCCCTACCCGCTCGAGGACATGGTGGCCTCGCTGTGGCTGGGCACCACCGGTCGCCTGGACCGGGTCCCGGTCGAGGACGTGCGCCGCTTCGAGCAGGAGTTCCTGGACTACCTGCACCGTTCGCACGGCCAGCTCCTCGACGCCATCCGCGAGACGCAGAAGTTCGAGGACGACACCGAGACCTCGCTCGAGGACGCCTACAACTCCTTCCTCGACCAGTTCGAGACTTCGGAGGGCCAGTCGATCAAGGCCGGCAAGGAAGAGCACGAGGCCCTGGAGGACGAGGACGTCGAGCAGGAGCAGATCGTCAAGCAGAAGCGGGGCTGATCCCAGATGGCCCTATCGCTGCGTGAGTACCGCGCGCGGATCAAGTCGACCGAGTCGATGAAGAAGATCACGCGCGCCATGGAGCTCATTGCTGCGTCCCGCATCATCAAGGCGCAGCAGCGGGCGCAGGCGGCGCTGCCCTACTCCCGGGAGCTGACCCGGGCGGTCTCGGCGGTGGCGACGTTCTCGAACGTCGACCACGCCCTGGTGACCGAGCCGGAGAACCCGACCAAGGCAGCGGTGCTGGTCGTGACCAGCGACCGTGGCCTCGCCGGCGCCTACTCCTCCAGCGTCATCAAGGAGGCCGAGCGGCTGGTCGAGAAGCTCCGCGCGGAGGGCAAGGAGGCCCGCCTCTACACCTCCGGACGCAAGGGCGCTGCGTACTACCGGTTCCGCAACCGGCCGGTCGTCCGGGCCTGGGACGGGTTCTCCGACCAGCCGACGTACGACGCCGCCAAGGAGATCGCCTCGACGCTGATCGACGCGTTCATCGCCGAGGACGGTGCCGAGGAGCAGGTCCACGAGGTGCACCTGGTCTACACGCGGTTCAAGTCGATGCTGGTGCAGGAGCCGATCGCGGTCCGGCTGCTGCCGCTCGAGGTCGTCGAGGGGACGGAGGCGCCCGAGGAGGGCGACGTGCTGCCGCTCTACGAGTTCGAGCCGTCGGCGGCGGAGGTCCTCGACGAGCTGCTGCCGAAGTACGTCACCAGCCGGCTCTACTCGGCGCTGCTCCAGGCAGCCGCCTCGGAGCTTGCCGCGCGGCAGAAGGCGATGAAGTCCGCGACCGACAACGCCGAAGAGCTCATCAAGAAGTACACCCGAATCGCCAACCAGGCCCGTCAGGCCGGCATTACCCAGGAAATCAGCGAGATCGTCGGCGGCGTCAACGCTCTCGCTGACGCCAAGGCTGGAAGTGAGTGAGAGACATGACTGCCACTGTTGAAGAGACCCGGGAGACCGGCGCTGCCGGCACCGGCCGCATCGCCCGGGTGATCGGCCCCGTCGTGGACATCGAGTTCCCGACCGACTCGATGCCCGAGATCTACAACAAGCTCGAGACCGACCTGACCCTGGGCGGCGAGACCACCACGCTGGGCCTCGAGGTCGCCCAGCACATCGGCGACGGCATGGTGCGGGCCATCTCGCTCAAGCCCACCGACGGCCTGGTCCGCGGCGCCGAGGTGCGTGACACCGGCTCGCCGATCACCGTGCCGGTCGGTGACGTGACCCTGGGCCACGTGTTCAACGTGACGGGCGACGTGCTCAATCTCGAGGAGGGCGAGACGCTCGACATCAAGGAGCGCTGGCCGATCCACCGCAAGGCGCCGGCGTTCGACCAGCTGGAGTCCAAGACCCAGATGTTCGAGACCGGCATCAAGGTCATCGACCTGCTCACCCCGTACGTCACCGGCGGCAAGATCGGCCTGTTCGGCGGCGCCGGCGTGGGCAAGACGGTGCTGATCCAGGAGATGATCGCGCGCGTCGCCCGCAACCACGGTGGTGTCTCGGTGTTCGCCGGAGTCGGTGAGCGCACCCGTGAGGGCAACGACCTGATCGCGGAGATGACCGAGGCCGGCGTCTTCGCCCAGACCGCCCTGGTGTTCGGCCAGATGGACGAGCCGCCGGGGACGCGCCTGCGGGTGGCCTTGTCCGCGCTGACGATGGCGGAGTACTTCCGCGACGTGCAGAAGCAGGACGTGCTGCTGTTCATCGACAACATCTTCCGGTTCACCCAGGCCGGCTCGGAGGTCTCCACGCTGCTGGGCCGGATGCCGTCCGCGGTGGGCTACCAGCCCAACCTGGCCGACGAGATGGGCGTGCTCCAGGAGCGGATCACCTCGACGCGTGGTCACTCGATCACGTCGATGCAGGCGATCTACGTGCCGGCGGACGACTACACCGACCCGGCCCCGGCGACCACGTTCGCCCACCTGGACGCGACCACCGAGCTGTCCCGCGAGATCGCCTCGCTGGGCATCTACCCGGCCGTGGACCCGCTGACCTCGACGTCGCGGATCCTCGACGCGCAGTACATCGGCCAGGCGCACTACGACTGCGCGATCCGCGTCAAGCAGATCCTCCAGCGCAACAAGGAGCTGCAGGACATCATCGCCATCCTCGGTGTCGACGAGCTGTCCGAGGAGGACAAGGTCATCGTGTCCCGGGCCCGGCGGATCCAGCGGTTCCTGTCGCAGAACACCTACGTGGCCAAGCAGTTCACCGGCATCGAGGGCTCCACCGTGCCCGTGGAGGACACCATCGAGGCGTTCAACAAGATCGCCGACGGCGACTACGACCACGTGGCCGAGCAGGCCTTCTTCATGTGCGGCGGTCTGGACGACGTCGAGCGGAAGTGGGCCGAGATCCAGAAGAGCCTCTGATGGCCGACAACCTCGACGTCGAGCTGGTCGCCGCCGACCGCCTGGTGTGGTCCGGCGAGGCCAGGATGGTCGTCGCCCGGACCACCGAGGGCGACGTCGGGATCCTGCCGAACCACGCACCGATGCTCTCGGTGATGGTCGACGGCGTCGTCGACGTGACCACCGCCGACAACGAGACCTGGGTGGCCGCGGTGGACGCGGGGTTCCTGTCGGTCGCGGACAACCGGATCTCGATCCTGGCCGAGCACGCCGAGATGTCCCACGACATCGACCTCGAGAACGCCAAGGCCGACCTCGAGCGGGCGCGCAAGGCCGGCGAGCTTCTCAACGAGCCGGAGGACGCGGTCGAGGCGGCCTGGGCAGAGGCCCGGATCCGGGCGGTCGAGAAGACGCACGGACGCTGACCCCATCTCCCCGGGCGGCTCGCCGGACCCCAGGTCTAGGCTGGCCCCCGGGGAGTGCCGTATCCCGGCACAGACGACGGAACGAGGGCACAGATGCCGGTATGGCAGTGGCTGCTGGACTCAGCCGGTGCCATCCTGCTCGCCGTCGTGCTCTACGGGCTGCTGCTCGTCGTACGACGCCGGGTGCTGTCACGCCAGGGCGGCACCTTCGAGCTCTCAGTGCGCGTCCGGTCCGGAAGGGCCGGGCGCGGCTGGATTCTGGGCATCGGGCGCTACTCCGGCGACCAGCTCCAGTGGTTCCGGATCTTCTCGCCGTCCCCACGGCCCAAGCGCACCTTCGCCAGGGCGGACCTCACCATCACGGGCCAGCGGGAGCCGAGCGGACCGGAGTCCTTCGCGCTCTACGGCGGCCACGTGATCGTGGAGTGCCGCGGGCCGGCCGGACCGGTGCAGCTGGCGATGTCCCCGAACGCGCTGATGGGATTCTCGGCCTGGCTCGAGGCCGCGCCCCCCGGCGTCCGACGCCGGCATCACTCCTGACCGGCGCGCTCAGCTCCGCGTTCACCTCCGCGTTCCCCTCCGGGCACCCACAGCACGTCGCCGTTCTCCCGGTTCGCGTGCCGGGCCAGGATGAACAACAGGTCCGAGAGCCGGTTGAGGTACTTGATCGCCAGCTGGTTCATCGTGTCGGCGTGCTCCGCCCACGCCGCCCACGCGGCACGCTCCGCGCGACGGCACACGGTCCGCGCCACGTGCAGGCGGGCCGCCGCCGGCGTGCCGCCGTTGAGGATGAACGAGCGCAGGTCGGGCAGCTGCTCGTTGTAGTGGTCGCACCAGCCCTCCAGGCGGTCGACGTAGTCCTGCTCGATGCGCAGCGGCGGGTACTTCGGGTCCTCGACGACCGGGGTGGCGAAGTCGGCCCCCACGTCGAACAGGTCGTTCTGCACGTGCACCAGCAGCTCGACGACATCGGCCTCGAGGGCGCCGTCGGCCATCGCCACGCCGATGTGTGCGTTGGTCTCGTCCACATCGGCGTACGCCTGCAGCCGCAGGTCGGTCTTGGTGGTGCGGCTGAGGTCGCCCAGGCGGGTCTCGCCGGCGTCGCCGGTGCGGGTGTAGATGCGGGTGAGGTTGACCATGAGCTCACCCTAGTGGCGCTGCCGCAGACGTCCGCAGGCACCGCATAGGCTGCGTTGACGTGGAGTCCTTCGTGATCAGCTCGCCGGGCGCGCGGGTCCGGGCCCTCGACGGGACCGTCGAGGTGGGCGGCGCGAAGAACTCCGCCCTGAAGCTGATGGCGGCCGCGTTGCTGGCGCCCGGGCGGAGCGTGATCCGCAACGTGCCGGACATCCTCGACGTCCAGGTGATGGCCCGACTCCTCGAGCAGCTCGGCTGCACGGTCGGGCTCGCCGGGGGCGCCGCGACGATCGACGTGCCCGAGGAACTGCGCCACGAGGCGCCGTACGAGCTGGTCCGCCGGCTCCGTGCGTCGATCGCGGTGCTCGGCCCTCTCGTGGCCCGCTGCGGCCGGGCCAGCGTGTCGTTGCCCGGCGGGGATGCCATCGGCTCCCGCGGGCTCGACATGCACATCGCCGGCCTGCGCGAGCTGGGCGCCACCGTCCGGGTCGAGCACGGCCAGGTCGTCGCCGAGGTGTCCGGGAGGTACGCCGGCGCCAACCTGTGGCTGGACTTCCCGTCCGTCGGGGCGACCGAGAACCTGGTGATGGCGGCCGTGCTTGCGCACGGCACTACCGTGATCGACAACGTCGCGCGCGAACCCGAGATCGCCGACCTCTGCCACCTGCTCGCGAAGATGGGGGCGCACATCGACGGGGTGGCCACCTCCACGCTGACCATCCAGGGCGTGGACCGCCTGCGCCCCGTGGAGCACGAGACCGTGCCCGACCGGATCGTCGCGGGCACCTGGGCGTTCGCCCCGGCCATCGCCGGCGGCTC
>DASSOK010000018.1:0-2367 GCA_035700665.1 Marmoricola sp. | reverse complement strand
TCGCCCCCGAGTGGGTCGGCATCCTCGGCGCGGCCATGCTGCTGCTCGGCCCGCTGCTGTGGGGCTTCGTCCGCCAGACCCGCGGCCTCCCGGCGTTCGACAACAATGCCGCCGCCTGGCGACTGCCCGACAAGGACTGATCCCCACCACCGGCACCTCGCGCTCCGACGCCCCGCCCACCGCCGGCCGCTCGCACGCTTCCGCGGGTCGACAACAACCTGTTGTCGTCAAAACCACCGCTCCCCAGGGCGCCCTCCAGCGTTGACAACGACCTGTTGCGGCCAACCGGCCGCTCTCGACGGCATGCCTCTGCGTTGACAACAACCTGTCGTCGCCGACCCCGGGGCCGCGCCCGGCCGCCCTGTGTCGACAACAAGCTGCTGTCAACGGAATCGGCTCCTGAACAAGATCCCGGCGTTGGCAACAAGCGGTTGTCGCTCCACCGCTGCGTCCCCTGCCCAGCGGAACGAGCCGCTCAGCCCCGAGCGACGAACCAGCGCCCCAGCATCGTCCCGTCCTGCTCGAGCAACACCTTCGGCGCCAGCTGCACGTCCAGCGGCGCACCGGCCAAGATCCGAAGTCCGCTCCCGGCGACCAGCGACGGGACCCAGGTCAGGTCGAGCTCGTCGACGATGCCGGCGGCCAGCATGTCGTGGAAGACGTGCGGCCCGCCTTCGCTGAGCAGCCTGGTCAGGCCCCGCTCGGCCAGGACCGGTCGCAGCCGGGTCAGGTCCGGCTCATCGGCCCCGAGCTCCAGCACCTGGTCGGCACCGAGCAGCTCCCGCGCCTCGTCGATCTGCGGCGCCGTGCTCGTGGTCGCGACGAACACCGACCCAACCGGTGCGGACTGCAGCTTCGACGGAACCGCACCTCGCCGGCTGAGCACGACCAGCGGCCGCACCGCCGGCCCGTACCCCTCGGCTCGCGCGGTGCCGGCGCCCACGATGATGGCGTCGCTGCTCCGGCGCAGCAGATGGAACACCTGCTTGTCGACCGGGTTGTTGATCGAGCCCGATCGCCCGTCGGCCCCCGTGGCCGCGCCATCCACGGTGGCGACGAAGTTCAGCCGCAGCCACGACTCCGGCGCGTCGTACAGCTCCGGCAGGTCTTCGTCGGCGACGGCGCCCGAGGCACCGGTCAGGTCATCCAGCAGCACCCGCATGCCGCCAGCATGTCAGCCCGGGCATGACTGGCCTCGATGTGTCACATCCGGCCAGGTCGGCCGCGGGACGCTGGGTTCGACCGCCGGGCTGCGGCCGCGGCCGTCTCCGGGCGGCCCCACCAAGGACACGGCGGCCACCAACCACCAACTCCCATGAGCCACACTGAACCCCATGCGACTCGTGCTGCTCCGCCACGGGCAGACCCACAGCAACGTCGCCGGCGCCCTCGACACCGGCGCGCCCGGAGCCGGCCTCACCGAGCTTGGCCGCCAGCAGGCGAAGGCGGCGGCGCGGGTGCTGCAGGAGCGCGCCGAGCCGATCGAGGCCATCTACGCCTCCACCCTGGTCCGCACCCAGCAGACCGGCGAGCCGTTCGCCACCAGCAGCGGCCTGGTGCCGCTGATCCGCGAGGGCATCCGGGAGATCCGTGCCGGCGACTTGGAGATGCGCACCGACACCGAGTCGGCGCAGCGCTACCGGCACACCGTCGCGGAGTGGATCTTCGGCGACCTCGGCGCCCGGATGCCCGGTGGCGAGACCGGTCACGAGTTCCTGGAGCGGTACGACGCGGTGGTGGCCGAGGCCGCCGCCCACGAGCACGTGCTCCTCGTCTCCCACGGCGCCGCGATCCGCGCCTGGGTCTCGGCCCACACCGACGTCGACAGCGCCGACCGGAAGGGCCACGCCCCCACCGACCCGCTCCACAACACCGCCGCCATCGAGCTCGAGGGCGACCCGCGCAGCGGCTGGCGGGTGCTGAGCTGGACCTGCGACCCGCTCGGCGGCCACTACCTGGAGGACCCGAGCGCACCGGACCCCACCGGCCAGGAGGCGGACGAGTAGGCCGGCGGACCGCCCGCCACCCGCGTCCGCACCGGCCGATCCCCTTAGGATCGAGCCCATGCGCAGACTCCTGGTCACCGGCGGCGCCGGCTTCATCGGAGCCAACTTCGTCCGCCACGTCGTCGCCCACACCGACCTCGACGTCACGGTCCTGGACAAGCTGACCTACGCCGCCTCGCCGGACGCGCTGGCGGACCTGCCCGAGGAGAGAGTCACGCTCGTCGTCGGCGACATCTGCGACGCCGGGACCGTCGAGCAGACCACGCAGGACGCCGACGCGATCGTGCACTTCGCCGCCGAGTCGCACAACGACAACTCCCTGGACGACCCCAGCCCGTTCGTGCACACCAACCTGGTCGGC
>DASSOK010000017.1:0-49501 GCA_035700665.1 Marmoricola sp. | reverse complement strand
CCTCGTGCGTCGTACCGGCCTCCTGCGCCAGCCAGTCGAAGTAGGCCTTGTTGACGTCCTCGTAGATGTAGGACGGCGCGATGCTGTTCACCCGGATCCCGCGCGGGCCGAGCTCGGTGGCCAGCGAGGAGGCCAGGTGCTTCAGGGTGCCCTTGGACAACTTGTAGCCGGAGTACTCCGGCTGGGAGCTGTGCACCACGCAGGAGTTGACCATGATGATCGACCCGCCCGGCTTCTCCGGCGTCGCGGCGAGCGCGTCCGCGAAGAGGGCCGAGAGCCGCAACGGTGCGAACACGTTGGTCTCCTGCGCCGCGCGCAGGCTGTCGAGCTTGAGCGTGGTGATCGGGTCCATCGGCGGGATGCCGAAGGCGTTGTTGACCAGGCAGTCGACCCGGCCGAACTCCGCCAGCGCCGCGTCGACGAGTCGCGCGCGGGCCTCCTCGTCGGTGATGTCGGTGGGTACGACGAGTGCTCGGCGCCCGTGCGAGCGGACCACCTCGGCCATCTTCTCCAGGCGCCGCTCGGTGCGCGAGACGAGCACCAGGTCGGCGCCCATCTTCGCGGCCTCCTCGCCGAGCGCGCGGCCCAGCCCGGGGCCGACGCCGGAGAGCACGACCACCTTGTCCTGCAGCAACCCGTTCACGAGATCATCCTCCTGGCGATGCCGACCTGCCGCGCCTCGATCCGGGCGGCGTACTCGTCGGGGGTCACGGTCTGGTCGAACGGCAGCCGGGAGCCGACCTCGTCGAAGCTCACCACCTCGACGCTCGGCCCGTCCTCGGCGGTCAGGGGGCGGGCGACCCGCTGCCAGCGCAGCATCGTCACGCCCTGCGGGTGGCCCGTGGTCTCGAGCCAGTTGGCGACGCCCGGGTTGCGCTCGCTGATCACGTAGCGCAGCTTGCCGTCGGGGTCGACCCGCGACTGTGCGCGCGTCAGCGAGGTCTGGTGGTGCTCGTAGTCGGTGGAGACGTACCACCGCGAGCCGATCTGGATCGCCTGGTAGGGCGCCGCGTCGCACACCGGGACGGTCACCACCATCGCCTGGTCCGGCTCCAGCGAGTAGTGCCCGATCGAGCTGAACTGCGAGGCCAGTCCACCCGGAGTGGAGGCCGGCACCGTCAGGGTGTTCACCGGCTCCTTGTAGGTGAACCACTCCGGGAAGGCGAACCAGGTGCGGATCCGCCCGGTCAGCATCTTGGCGGCGACGCCGTACCGCTTGGCCACCCGTTCCACGTCGAGCGCCCCGCGCGGCTGCCCCGCGGTGTCGAGCCGCTGGATCCGGATGGTGCCGCGCTCCTCGGCGTTCCAGTCGTCGTAGACCTCACGGATGATCAGCGTGCTGCCCTTGCCCAGTCCCAGCTCGGGGCCGAAGCGCCACTCGAAGCTGCCGTCCTCGTCGCAGCGTCCACCGTGGAGGGCGAGCTCGCGGTCGTCGAAGGCCGCCACCGTGTTGGGTGCGCCGGAGTCGGAGTAGCTTCCGTCCATGATCTGGAAGGACAGGTCCGTGGTGGTGCCGCGCCGCCCGGTGACGAGGTACGACGCCCCGCCGTCCAGGTAGGCGTTGAAGTAGATCGCGTCGGGGTTGTCCAGCCCCTGGCGGGCGTACTGGTGCGTCGGGTTGATCAGCACCGGGTGCTCGAGGTCGTAGTCGAACGCCATCTGCAGCGAGGACCGGATCGAGCCGGCCAGGTAGTCCAGACCCTCGGCGAGGTCCTGGTCGCTGATCGGGAACGGCGGGTTGCGGACGAGCTGCTCCGCCTCGGCGACGGCGTCCCGGAAGGCCGCGGTGCTGTCGGTCATGGTGCGTCCTCCGGTCCCCGAGCCTGACGAGGGGCGGTCATGGCTGGATGAACTTCGCGGCGTAGCGGTTCAGGTCGTCGACCTTCTTCTGCAGGGGCTCGTCGTCCTGGCCCTTGATGTAGGGCACCCGGAAGCCGACGATGCAGTCGGTCACGCCCTTGTCCTCCAGCCGCTTGATCCCGTCGGGGTCGTAGGCGTCGTAGGAGATGACGTGCACCTCGAAGTCGTCCCTGTCGTCGCCCTCGGCCTTGCGGATCTCGGCCAACCGGGCCAGCAGTCGGTCCAGCTCCTCGCCGTCGCCGCCGGCGTGCATCCAGCCGTCCCCCTTGAGCACCGCCCGCCGCAGCGCCGCGTCGGAGTGCCCCCCGACGAGCAACGGCACCTTCTCGGTGGGTGCGGGCGTCTGCTTCATCGCGGGGATCTGGAAGAACTCCCCGTCGTAGGAGAAGAAGTCGCCGCTGTGCAGGCCGCGGATGATGTCGATGCACTCGTCCATCCGCTTGCCGCGCCGCTCCCACGGCACGCCCAGGGCGACGAAGTCCTCCGGCCACGGGGAGAGCCCGATGCCCAGCCCCAGGCGGTTGCCGGACAGGAAGGCGATCGAGGACGTCTGCTTGGCGACCAGCACGGGCGGCCGCACCGGCAGCTTGAGGACGAACGGGGTGAACCGCAGCGTCGAGGTGACCGCGGCGAGGTGGGTGACGAGGACCAGGGTCTCGATGAACTCCTTGTCCTCGAGGAACTCCCGATCGCCGGTGTCGGTGTAGGGATAGCGGGCGTCGGACTCGCGCGGGTAGATCAGCGAGTCGGCGACGGTCATGGAGGTGTAGCCGGCAGCCTCGGCCGCCTGCGCCAACGGCGCGTAGTACTCCGCCCGGGTCATCGCCTCGGCATAGGTGAAACGCATGCAGGCAGACTAGAACACGTTTCAGTTCTCGGCTACCGTCGTCCCATGGACCTCCAGGAGCTCTCCGACCGGCAGGAGATCACCGACCTGATCACCCGCTACACGCGCGCGGTCGACACCGGCAACTGGGACGGCATCGACGAGGTCTTCACCGAGGACGCGGTGCTGGACTACCGGCCCAGCGGCGGCCCGAAGACCTCCCGCGACGAGGCGAAGGCGTTCATCCGCAACCTCGAGGGCTTCGACCGCTGGCAGCACCTGATCGGGCAGGTCGCCATCGAGCTGCGCGGCGACGAGGCCAGCGCGACGGCGTACTTCACGAACCCGATGGTCTCCAAGGGCCCCGACGGCACCGAGAAGCTGTGGGAGGTGGGCGGCTACTACCACCACGAGCTGCGTCGTACGACGCAGGGCTGGCGCTCGGTGAAGATGGTCGACGACCTGGTGTGGACGCGGGTGTGAGGAGCAAGCCGAAGGGCCTGGACAGCGACGCGGCGAAGACGTTCATCAAGTGGATGTCCCGGGCCAACGTCGCGGTGTTCAAGGCCAGCAACGGCCGGCTCCTGGGCACCTTCCCGTTCCAGGGGAGGTCGGTGCCGATCTGCGTGCTGCGGCACACCGGCCGCAGGTCCGGTCAGCTGCGCGAGACCCCGCTGATCTGCCTGGCCGACGACGACCGCCTGGTCGTGGTGGCCAGCCAGGGCGGCCGGCCGCACGACCCGGCCTGGTACCTCAACATCACCGCCGACCCCGACGTCGAGGTGCTCACCCGCGAGGGCAGCCGGACGTTGCGCGCCCGCACCGCCGGCCCGGCAGAGCGCGCCCGGTTGTGGCCGCGGCTGGTCGAGCTCTACCCCGACTACGACAACTACCAGTCCTGGTGCCCGCGCGAGATCCCGGTGGTGGTTCTCGAGCCTCGGTGACCCACCGAAGGGTTGGCCGTGGCTGACTATCCTCGAGCGTGTGTCGTACGACGTCGATCCCGAGCGCAAGCAGGAGCTCACCAGCGTCGCCCTGAAGGTGGCCGGCGTGGTCCTCGGCATCGGCCTCCTCGTCGGCCTCGGCTCCTGGCTGATGGTCGGCGCGCTCGGCCTCGACTCCGGTGACGGCGACCCCACTCCCGACGCTCGCGTGGTGGAACCCGTCCAGCCGTTGCCCACCACGGCGCTGCCGGTGCCGTCGGAGTCCGTGCCGGCGGACCCGAACGACCAGCCGACCGTCCCACCGTCGACCGCGCCGCCCAGCACGGGCCTGCAGCTGCACGCCAGCCCCGCCCACGTCGCCCCGATGGAGCGGATCAACCTGACCGGCATCTGGCCGGGCAGGGACAACGTCGGCCTCGCGGTGCAGCGCCTCGAGAACGGGCAGTGGGAGGACTTTGCCGGCGTCTCGGCGACCGTGCGGGTCGGCACCTTCGAGACCTACGTGATGACCGGGCGCGAGGGCGTTCAGCAGTTCCGGATGTTCGACCCCGACACCGGCACCGCCTCCAACGCCGTCCGCGTCACCGTCGGCTGAGCCGACCGCGGCACCGTTGCTGACGGGTTCCTGACGCCCGGAATAGTCCCGACACTGTCTGAGTTGGACTCCATGACGTTAGTTGAGTTGAAGCGGCTCAACTTGTTTGCCACAATCGCGGCAGCGACGCACGATGGGCGTCGTACCCACGAACCGGCAGAACCAGCCACGCCCGGCACGGCCGGGCCAAGATGGAGGTAAGCAACATGGCACGAGCGGTCGGTATCGACCTGGGCACGACGAACTCCGTCGTCGCCGTCCTCGAGGGTGGTGAGCCCACCGTCATCGCCAACGCGGAGGGTGCGCGGACGACGCCGTCCGTGGTGGCCTTCGCGAAGTCCGGAGAGGTCCTCGTCGGGGAGGTCGCCAAGCGGCAGGCCGTCACCAACGTCGACCGGACCATCAAGTCGGTCAAGCGCCACATGGGCACCGACTGGACCGTCGACATCGACGGCAAGGACTTCACCCCCCAGCAGATCAGCGCGTTCGTGCTGCAGAAGCTCAAGCGCGACGCCGAGGCCTACCTGGGCGAGCCGGTGACCGACGCGGTGATCACCGTGCCGGCGTACTTCTCCGACGCCCAGCGCCAGGCGACCAAGGAGGCCGGCGAGATCGCGGGCCTCAACGTCAGCCGGATCGTCAACGAGCCGACCGCGGCGGCGCTGGCCTACGGCCTCGACAAGGGCGAGGACCAGACGATCCTCGTCTTCGACCTCGGTGGCGGCACCTTCGACGTGTCCCTACTCGAGATCGGCGAGGGCGTCGTCGAGGTCAAGGCGACCAGCGGCGACAACCACCTCGGTGGTGACGACTGGGACCAGCGCATCGTCGACTGGATGGTCAAGAAGTTCAAGGACAACAACGGCGTCGACCTGAGCAAGGACAAGATCGCCCTGCAGCGTCTGCAGGAGGCTGCCGAGAAGGCGAAGATCGAGCTGTCCAGCTCCAGCGAGACGACCATCCACCTGCCCTACATCACCCACGGTGAGTCCGGCCCGTTGCACTTCGAGGAGAAGCTGTCCCGCAGCGAGTTCCAGAAGCTGACCGAGGACCTGGTCCAGCGCACCAAGGCGCCGTTCGAGTCGGTGCTCAAGGACGCCGGCGTCAAGGTCTCCGACATCGACCACGTGGTCATGGTCGGCGGCTCCACCCGGATGCCGGCGGTGACCGACCTGGTCAAGAGCCTGCTCGGTGGCAAGGAGCCCAACAAGGGCGTCAACCCCGACGAGGTCGTCGCGGTCGGTGCTGCGCTGCAGGCCGGTGTCCTCAAGGGCGAGGTCAAGGACGTGCTGCTCCTCGACGTGACCCCGCTGAGCCTCGGCATCGAGACCAAGGGCGGCGTGATGACCCCCCTGATCGAGCGGAACACCACGATCCCGACCAAGCGCTCGGAGATCTTCACCACCGCCGACGACAACCAGCCGTCGGTGGAGATCAAGGTGGCCCAGGGTGAGCGGCCGATGTGGGCGCAGAACCAGCCGCTGGGCAACTTCGAGCTGACCGGCCTGCCGCCGGCCCCGCGCGGCGTGCCGAAGATCGAGGTCACCTTCGACATCGACGCCAACGGCATCGTGCACGTGTCCGCCAAGGACCAGGGCACCGGCAAGGAGCAGTCGATGACGATCTCCGGCGGCAGCGCGCTGTCCAAGGAGGACATCGACCGGATGGTCCGCGACGCCGAGCAGTACGCCGCGGAGGACGCCGCTCGTCGCGAGTCCATCGAGGCGCGCAACCAGGCCGACTCGCTGGTCTACAGCACCGAGAAGTTCATCGCCGACAACGCCGACAAGCTGCCCGACGACGTGAAGTCCGAGGTGCAGGCCGACGTCGACGAGCTCAAGCGGCTGCTCGAGGCCGACGACACCGACAAGGACGCGTTCACCGCGGCCATCACCAAGCTCGGTGAGTCCAGCCAGAAGATGGGCGCTGCGATGTACGCCGCCAACGAGGCGGAGGGTGCTGGAGCCGGGGACGCCGGCCAGGCCGACGCGGCGCAGGACGACGAGGTGGTGGACGCCGAGATCGTCGACGAGCCCGGTGCGGAGGATGAGAACAAGTGACCTCCTCGCCTGAGGACAGGTTCGACGCCTCCGCGGGGGAGCAGCCCGACCAGGCTGGCTCCCCCGTGGAGGGGCCCGACGCGGAGCCCGGGGTCGGCACGACGCCCGAGCGCGCTGCCGAGACGGCGGCCGGTGACCCGACCGAGCTGGCGGACGCACCCGGGGGCACCGAGGTCCCGGACGCGCCGGAGCAGACCGGCGGTGAGGACGAGCTGGCCGAGCTGAGGCAGGCACTGTCCGAGCGCACGGCCGACCTCCAGCGCCTCCAGGCGGAGTACGTCAACTACAAGCGCCGCGTCGACCGTGACCGGGAGCTGGTGCGCGCCAACGCCACCTTCTCGGTGCTCTCGGCGCTGCTGCCCGTACTCGACGACATCGACCGCGCCGAGGAGCACGGCGAGCTGACCGGCGGCTTCAAGGCCGTCGCGCAGTCGCTGGTCACGGTGGTCACCAGCCAGGGCCTGGAGAAGTACGGCGCGAAGGGCGACGAGTTCGACCCCAACATCCACGAGGCGCTGATGCACGGGCACTCACCCGACGTCACCACCACGACGGTCGACGTCGTGGCCCAGCCCGGCTACCGGGTGGGCGACCGGGTGGTCCGGGTCGCCAAGGTGACCGTGCTGGACCCTGAGGACTGAGCCGCTGACCGGCACACGACACGACGGAGAGGAGGGATGACCCCGTGAACAAGGCGGACTGGGCGACCAAGGACTTCTACCAGGTCCTCGGCGTCGACAAGGGGGCCGACCAGGCCACCATCAAGAAGGCCTACCGCAAGCTTGCGCGGGAGAACCATCCCGACTCCAAGCCGGGCGACAAGGCCGCCGAGGAGCGCTTCAAGGCGGTCGCCGAGGCCTACGACGTGATCGGCGACGCGGAGAAGCGCAAGGAGTACGACGAGCTCCGGTCGATGGTGAACAGCGGCGGCTTCGGTGGCGGCTTCCCCGGCGGGTTCGGTGGTGGCTTCCCCGGCGGCCAGGGCGGCGGCACGCAGGGCGGCTTCGACGTCTCCGACCTGCTCGGCGGGCTCTTCGGCGATCGCGGCGGGTTCGGCGGCGGTTTCGGCGGGCGCGCCCGGGCGACCCGGCCCACCAGGGGCACCGACGTCGAGACGCAGACCTCGATCGACTTCACCGATGCCATCGACGGCACCACCATCAAGCTCCGGCTCACCTCCGACGAGGCCTGCCCCACCTGCCACGGCAGCGGCGGCAAGCCGGGCACCCAGCCGCACATCTGCCCGACCTGTGACGGCGCCGGCGTGGTGGTCAACAGCATGGGCGGCACCTTCTCGGTCAACGAGACGTGCCCGCAGTGCCACGGCCGCCAGCTGGTGTACGACGACCCGTGTCCGACCTGCCACGGCTCCGGGCGCGGCCAGTCCACCCGGACGATCTCCGCGCGGATCCCCGCCGGGGTCAAGGACGGCCAGCGGATCCGGCTCAAGGGCAAGGGCTCGCCCGGCAGCAACGGCGGTCCTGCGGGCGACCTCTTCGTGACCGTGCACGTCCGCAAGCACCCGGTCTTCGGGCGCAAGGGCGACAGCCTGACCCTGACCGCCCCGGTCACGTTCACCGAGGCCGCCCTGGGTGCGGAGATCAAGGTGCCCACGCTGAACGGCGCACCGGTGACCCTGCGGATCCCGGCCGGCACGCCGAACGGGCGGGTGCTCCGGGTCCGTGGTCGCGGGGCGCCGCGCAAGGACGGCAGCAAGGGCGACCTGCTGGTCACCGTCGACGTCCAGGTGCCGACGCAGCTCGACGACGAGGCCCGGGCGGCGCTCACGGCGTACGCCGAGGCCACGGCCGGTGCGGACCCGAGGGCGGACCTGCTCCGGCAGGGGGTCTCGTGATGCCGCGCAACCAGCCCCGCCAGCGCTCCGGCGTACCCGGGCCGGCCACGCCGGTCTACGTGATCAGCGTCGCGGCCGAGCTCACCGGACTGCACCCGCAGACGTTGCGGCAGTACGATCGCGCCGGCCTGGTCTCGCCCGGCCGGACGGGCGGCGGCGGCCGGCGGTACTCCCTGAACGACATCGAGCTGCTGCGCGAGGTGGCCCAGCTCACCGCCTCCGGCATCGGGCTCGAGGGCGTCCGGAGGATCCTCGAGCTCGAGCACCAGGTGTCGGCACTGCAGTCCCGGAACGCCGAGCTCCGGCAGCGGGTCCGCGACCTCGAGGGCGCCCTCGAGTCGGCCCTCGCCCGGGTCGCCGAGCGCCGCCCGAACCTGCCGGCGCTACCTCCCCGCGCCCCCGGCCACCCCTTCCGCTGATCCAACCCATCGCATAGTCCGACGCGAAATGCCGGGGCTGCGCTGGCCCGGGTGCGGCATTTCGCGGCGGAGTATCCGACCGGCCGGAGCTGCGACGCACTTCTCAGTGACCCCTCGAGAGCTCAGCCGTTACTCTCAGCAGGCACTGGGGCGGGCACCGCCCGGAGGAGAGCGGTGGGCGGATGAGGGCGCTGGAGATCGACTGGTTCTTCCAGCACGCCGGCCTGCACGACTGGGTGCACATCCTCACCATCCCGGTCTTCACCGGCGTGGTGGGCTGGCTGATCAACTGGACCGGGCTGGTGATGCTGTTCTCGCCGGTGCGCTTCCACGGGGTCGGCGTCCCGGGACTGCGCCAGCTCTCCCGGGTGCTGCCGCGCAAGGTCCAGGAGGTCCCGGGCTTCCTCCAGGGCGGCATCGGGTGGCAGGGCATCGTCCCGGCGCGGGCCGCGAAGATGGGCAGCATCGCGGTGGACAAGGCGATCGCCAAGCTCGGCACGCCCCGGGAGTTCTACCAGCAGCTCGAGCCCGACCACATCGCGGCGCACATCGTCCAGGTCTTCGAGCCGGACATGCCCCGGATGATCGCCGACATCATGGAGCGCGAGCACCCCTCCCTGTGGCGCGACCTCCCTCGGCCGGCGCGGCAGGCGATCATCTCCCGGGTGCAGGCACAGCTGCCCACCGTCGTACGGCAGATCACCGACGAGATCGGCGTGCACATCGACCAGCTGCTCGACCCGAAGATCATGGTGATCGAGCACTTCCGGCGCAACCCCGCCCTCGTCGTACGGATCTTCCGCGACTTCGGCCAGCGCGAGCTCAACCTGATGGTCGCGTTCGGGTTCGTCTTCGGGTTCCTGCTGGGCGTCCCCGTGGCGGTCGTCGACCACTGGTTCGCGCAGTGGTGGCTGCTGCCGGTGCTGGGCGTGATCGTCGGCTGGATCACCAACGCGCTCGGCATGTGGCTGATCTTCGAGCCGCCGGAGCCGCGCCGGATCCTGGGGATCCGGTGGCACGGGCTGTTCCTGCGGCGCCAGGACCAGGCCGCCGAGGTCTATGCGCGGATCATCGCCGAGGACGTGATCACCCTGGAGCGCATCGGCGACTTCCTGCTCGACGGACCCCGCGGCGACCGGACCCGGCAGATGCTGGCCACCGCGATGCGGCCGGCCATCGACCAGGCGGCCGGGCCGGTGCGCGGGGCCGTGCGGATCGCGGTCGGCGCCCGCCGCTACGACAACATCCGCGCCGCCGTCGCGCTGGAGGCGGTCGACCGCACCATCACGCCGTTCAAGGATCCCGAGTTCAGCAAGCGGCAGGCCGACAAGATCCGCACCCTGGTGGCGACCCGGACCAAGGAGCTCCCGCCGACGGACTTCGTCGAGATGATGCGGTCGGCCATCAAGGAGGACGAGTGGATGCTCTACGCGCACGGGGCGATCATGGGCTTCGCCGGTGGGCTCCTCCACCTGGCGATCTTCGGCGTCGGAGGAGGATGATGAGCGGCTTCGGACGACCCGAGGACCGGCGCGAGCGCGCCTGGCGCGACGTGGAGGCCCGGCGGGCAGAGCTGGTGCCGGTGCGCAACGTCGCCGAGGCACTGCCGGGCGTGGCCCGGATCGCCGGTACGGCGGCCGCCCGGTCGGCCGCCTGGACGATCGGCTCCGGCCTGCGCTCCGCAAGGAACTTCGCCCGTGCCCTCGCCGACCCGGCCGCGGCCGAGGAGCTCGTCCGCGGCATGGCCAGCGACGTCGCGGAGGCCAGCCGGGCGGTCTCCAGCGTCGCGCAGGCGGTCTCCAACGGGATGCCGCTGACGAAGGCGCTGCTCGACGCGGGCATCTCGCTCTCGGCGGTCGTCGTGCCGGAGGACGACGACCGCCGAGAGCACGAGCTCACCCTCCGGGAGCGCGGCGAGGAGCTGCTGCGCCGGTCGCGCGACGTCTGGAGCGAGGAGGAGGCGCACCCCGCCTACGGCCGCATCCTGGAGGACCTGGCGCCCGACGAGGCGCGGGTCCTGCTGCTCCTCATGCGCGGCGGCCCGCAGCCGTCCGTCGACGTGCGGACCGGCGGCCCGGTCGGCCGGGTGAGCTCCACGCTGATCGCCGGCGGGATGAACATGATCGGCTCGCGGGCCGGCGTCCGCCATCTCGACGAGGTGCCGGCCTACCTCAACAACCTGCACCGCCTCGGGCTCATCTGGTTCTCCCGCGAGCAGCTGGAGGACCCGCTCGAGTACCAGGTGGTCGAGGCACAGCCCGACGTGCTTGCCGCGATGCACGCCACCCGGTTCCCGAAGGTGGTGCGCCGCTCCATCCACCTGACCCCGTTCGGCATCGACTTCTGCCGCACCTGCCTGGTCGACCCGGCCGAGTCGCTCGACCTGCCGGCGCACGAGGAACCGGAGGCGTGAGCCGGATCACCGGACACTCAGTTGCTTCGGGCAACTGGTCGTCCGTACCGTCCGTGGCGTGACCACCCCCGTCGACCCGGCCGGCTCCGCACCGATCGCCCGTCCGAAGCTGATCGTCGCGGTCGCCTGCCTGTGCGGCATCGTGGTGGCGCTCACCCAGACGCTGATCGTCCCGCTGATCCCGATCCTGCCGCGGATCCTCGACGCCTCGGCGACCGACGCCTCCTGGGCGATCACCGCCACGCTCCTGACGGCGGCCGTGGCGACCCCGATCTCCGGCCGGCTGGGCGACATGTTCGGCAAGCAGCGGATGCTGGTGCTCAGCATGCTCGCCCTGGTGGTCGGCTCCGTCGTCTGTGCCGTGGCAGGCTCCCTGTTGGTGATGGTCGTCGGACGGGGCATCCAGGGCCTCGCCATGGGCGCGATCGCGCTCGGCATCAGCATCCTGCGCGACGAGCTCCCGCCGGACCGGGTCGGGGCCGGCGTCGCCCGGATGAGCGCGACGATGGGTGTGGGCGGCGCCATCGGGCTCCCCGTCGCGGCCTTCCTCGCCGACCAGACGGACTGGCACGTCCTCTTCTGGGCGACCGCCGCCCTCGCACTCGGCTGCGCCGTCGCCGTGGCCGTGCTGGTGCCGGAGTCCCCGATCCACGCGGCGGCGAGGTTCGACTTCGTCGGCGCGGTCGGCCTCTCGGTCGCCCTGTCGATGCTGCTGCTGGCCATCACCAAGGGCGGTGACTGGGGCTGGGGCGACGGCCTCACTCTCGGGCTCGTCGGCGGCTCGCTGGTCGTCTTCCTGCTGTGGGGCGCCTGGGAGCTGCGTCGTACGGCGCCCCTGGTCGACCTGCGCGTCTCCGCCGGCCCGCAGGTGCTCTTCACCAACATCGCCTCGGTCGCGGTCGGGTTCGCGATGTACGGCATGTCCCTGATCCCGATCCAGATCATGATGGCGCCCACGCAGGTCGACTACGGCCTCGGCCTCTCGATGGCCGAGGCCGGCCTGCTGATGGCGCCGAGCGGCCTGCTGATGTTCGTGTTCTCCTCGCTGGGGGCGCGGATCTCCGCCGCGCGCGGCCCGCGGACCAGCCTGGCCACGGGCATCGTCGTGGTGGGCCTCGGCTACGTGGTCGCGCTGTTCCTGCGCGACACCACCGCCGAGCTGGTCCTGGCCACCGCGTTCATCGGCGCCGGCATCGGCATCGCCTACGCGGCCATGCCGGCCCTGATCATGGGCGCGGTGCCGATCACCGAGACCGCGGCGGCCAACGGCCTCAACTCGCTGATGCGCTCGGTGGGCACGTCGTTGTCGTCGGCGGTGATCAGCGTGGTGCTCGCCCAGCACGTGGTCCGCCTCGGGCCGGCCGTGCTGCCGTCGTACGACGGCTTCACCATCGCACTCCTCGTCTCGATCGGCGCGTCCCTGCTGGCGCTGCTGTTCACCCTGCTGATCCCCGGCTCCGGCCGGGCGGACGATGCGGTCCCGGCTGGTGGTGCGGCGCGCCCGGAGCGGGTGCCCGCCTCCTAGTCGGAGCAACGCCAGGCGGCTCGTCGCTCAGCCACGACGTCGAAGCCGGGCCACCTCGTCCTGGAGCTCCAGCACTCGCGCCACCCCCACGAGGTTCAGCCCCTCGTCGAGCAGCTGCCGGATCCTGACCAGGCGCTCGACATCTGCCTCGCTGTAGCGACGGGTGCCGCCACCCGTGCGCTCCGGCTCCACCAGACCGTGGCGCTCGTAGACCCTGAGGTTCTGGACGGCTGTGCCGGCGAGCTCGGCGGCGACCGAGATGGCGAACACGGCCCGATCGCTCTGCACGCGGTCCTCCCGGGGGCTTGAACTCAGCGACGTCATGCGTTATATGAAACCTATATCAGCCATTTCAGGATCCGCGAGCGCATCGCGGAGGTTCTGCGAAGGAGGATGCATGATGTTGCTGCGCAATGCCGACCCGTTCCGCGAGTTCGACCGGCTCGCCCAGCAGCTCGTCGGGAGCACCACCCGCCCGGCAGTGATGCCGATGGACGCCTGGCGGGAGGGCGATGTCTTCATGGTGGAGTTCGACCTGCCCGGTGTGGCGAAGGAGACCATCGACCTCGACGTCGAGCGCAACGTCCTGACGGTGCGGGCGGAGCGGCTGCCGAGCAACGGTGACTGGGAGCTGCTCGCCGGCGAACGACCGCGCGGGCTGTTCAGCCGCCAGCTGGTCCTGGGTGACAACCTCGACCTCGACCGCATCGAGGCCCGCTACGCCGACGGTGTCCTGAAGCTGCAGATCCCGGTCGCGGAGAAGGCCAAGCCGAGGAAGATCGAGGTGGCCCTGGATGCGGGCGGAGGAGGTGAGAAGCGCGCGATCAATGCCTGAGGTGCGCAACCGCACCTGACTCGGCGGCGGGCGTCCTCCAGGAGGGCGCCCGCCGTCGCACGTCCTGACAAGATCTCAGAGTTGAGGGGAATGTACTCAACTCTGGGGGTGTTGGAGTAGAACAGAAAGCAGACCACTCCAGCCTTCCAAGGGGGCACTCGTTGGACGCCAACAAGTTCACCTCGCGCAGCGTCGAGGCCATCAACGCTGCCAACATGCTCGCCGTCAGCACCGGGAACGCGCAGATCGAGCCGGTGCACCTGGCCGTCGCGTTGCTCCGCCAGGACCAGGGCATCACGGCCAACCTGCTGGCGAAGGCCGGCGCGGACACGACCGCCGTGACCGCCGGCCTGGACGCCGCACTGCGCAACCTTCCCACCGCGAGCGGGTCGACCGTGCAGAACCCCGGCACGTCGGCTGCGCTGACCCGGGTGCTGGCGAAGTCCTTCGAGCTGATGGACGAGTTCGGTGACGACTACGTCGCCACGGAGCTGCTGCTCCTCGCCCTCGCGACGGTGGACACCCCGGTCCGCCAGCTGCTCGCCGAGAACGGCGCGACCGAGGCGAGCCTGCGCGAGGCGATCACGGCGATGCGCGGCAATCGCACCGTCACGAGCCAGGACGCCGAGGCGACCTACGAGTCGCTGGAGAAGTACGCCGTCGACCTGACCGCCGCGGCGGAGGACGGCAAGCTCGACCCGGTCATCGGCCGCGACGCCGAGATCCGCCGCGTCGTACAGGTGCTCTCGCGGCGGACCAAGAACAACCCGGTCCTCATCGGCGACCCCGGCGTCGGCAAGACCGCCGTCGTCGAGGGCCTCGCCCAGCGGATCGTCGACGGCGACGTCCCTGACTCGCTGAAGGGTCGCCGGCTGCTCAGCCTGGACCTGGCCGCGATGGTCGCGGGTGCGAAGTACCGCGGCGAGTTCGAGGAGCGGCTCAAGGCCGTCCTCGAGGAGATCAAGTCCTCGGAAGGTCAGGTGATCACCTTCATCGACGAGCTGCACACCGTCGTCGGGGCGGGCGCCGGTGGCGACTCCGCGATGGACGCCGGCAACATGCTCAAGCCGATGCTGGCCCGGGGCGAGCTGCGGCTGATCGGCGCCACCACGCTCGACGAGTACCGCGAGCGGATCGAGAAGGACCCGGCCCTGGAGCGCCGCTTCCAGCAGGTGTTCGTCGGCGAGCCCTCGGTGGAGGACACCGTGGCGATCCTGCGCGGCCTGCAGGAGAAGTACCAGGCCCACCACAAGGTCGAGATCACCGACGCCGCGCTGGTGGCCGCCGCCATGCTCTCCGACCGCTACATCACCGGCCGGCAGCTCCCCGACAAGGCGATCGACCTCGTCGACGAAGCGGCCTCCCGGCTCCGGATGGAGATCGAGTCGTCCCCGGTCGAGATCGACCAGCTCCGCCGGGCCGTCGACCGGATGAGGATGGAGGAGCTCGCCCTGGAGCGGGAGACCGACGAGGCGTCGAAGGACCGCCTCGAGCGGTTGCGCTCGGACCTCGCCGACCGTGAGGAGGAGCTCCGCGAGCTGGAGGCCCGCTGGGAGCGGGAGAAGGCCGCGTTGGAGGGCTCCGGCGAGCTGCGCAAGCAGATCGACGACCTCCGCGTGGAGGCCGACCGGCTGCAGCGCTCCGGCGACCTGGCCGCCGCCTCGGAGATCCTCTACGGCCGGATCCCCGAGCTGGAGAAGCAGATCGCCGCCGCCGAGGACGCCGAGGTCGTCGAGGACCCGATGGTCAACGAGAAGGTCGGCCCGGCCGAGATCGCCGACGTCGTGGAGTCCTGGACCGGCATCCCGACCGGCCGGCTCCTCGAGGGCGAGACCGCGAAGCTGCTCCGGATGGAGGAGATCATCGGCGAGCGGCTGATCGGCCAGCGCGAGGCCGTCGCCGCCGTGGCGGACGCGGTACGACGCTCCCGCGCCGGCATCGCCGACCCCAACCGGCCGACCGGGTCGTTCCTCTTCCTCGGACCCACCGGCGTCGGCAAGACCGAGCTGGCCAAGTCGCTGGCGGACTTCCTGTTCGACGACGAGCGCGCGATCGTGCGGATCGACATGAGCGAGTACTCCGAGAAGCACTCGGTCTCGCGGCTCGTCGGCGCTCCTCCCGGCTACGTCGGCTACGACGAGGGTGGCCAGCTCACCGAGGCCGTGCGACGCCGGCCCTACTCCGTCGTACTGCTCGACGAGGTGGAGAAGGCCCACCCCGAAGTCTTCGACATCCTGCTGCAGGTGCTCGACGACGGTCGGCTCACCGACGGGCAGGGTCGCACGGTGGACTTCCGCAACACCATCCTGATCCTGACCAGCAACCTGGGCTCGAACTTCCTGGTCGACCCGACGCTGGAGGAGCAGACCAAGCGGGACTCCGTGATGGCCGTGGTCCGGCAGGCGTTCAAGCCGGAGTTCCTCAACCGGCTCGACGAGATCGTGATGTTCGACGCCCTCGGCAAGGAGGAGCTCGCCCACATCGTCGACCTGCAGCTGCAGGCCTTCGACAAGCGGCTGGCTCCGCGCCGGATCACGGTCACGGTGACCGAGTCGGCCCGGCAGTGGCTCACGGAGAACGGCTACGACCCGGCGTACGGCGCCCGGCCGCTGCGCCGCCTCGTGCAGACGGCGATCGGCGACCCGCTTGCCCGGATGCTGATCGCCGGTCAGGTGCTCGACGGCCAGCACGTGGTGGTCGACACCGAGGGCGACGGGCTGTCGCTGTCGGTCACCGACTGACCGTCCCGTCGGTGCGTTCGGCTCCGGTTGCTTGAATGGCCGGCATGAGCGATGACCCGACAGGCGGACGCCCCAGCCAGGTGACGGTGGCCGGGTGGACGGCGGTCGTCGCCTCGGCGCTGCTCGTCTTCAGCATCTTCGACCGGATGGCGGCGCTGAACTCCGTCGACATGCGCGAGGAGATCCAGAAGGCGCTCGACAGCGGCGCGGGGGAAGGGCTCGGGCTGACCGTCGCCGAGGCGCTCGACGGGATCCGCTGGCTGCTCCTCGTCGGGGGAGCGGCGGCCGCCGCCGCGGCGATCCTGGGGTTCTTCGTGCTGCGGCGCGACCGGCCGGCGAGGATCGCGCTGACCGTCGCGACGGTGCCGCTGGTGATCTGCTCGCCGTTCGCGGGCGGCTTCCTGGCTGCGATCGTGGCCGCTTGTACGGCGATGCTGTGGACCCGCCCGGCGCGGGACTGGTTCGCCGGGCGACCGGTCCGGCAGTCCCGCTCGTTCCTCGACGCCGCGCGCCAGGACCAGCAGGAGATCGAGCGCAAGATCCGCGAACGGGCCGCGGAGCCGCCGGCCTTCGTCCCGCCACCCCCGGCGGGCCCGCCGGCGTCGGGGGGCACCGAGCCTCCGTCGGGCCAGGCCGTCCAGCCCCCGCCCACGCAGGGGTACGGCGACGCGCCCGGTCGACACGGCGCGCCTCCGTCGTACGGCGCCCCCTACGGCCAGCCGCCCTGGCCACGTCCGGTCGCCCGACGGCCCCCGAGCGTGCAGATCGCGTGCATCGTCTCCGGCGTCTTCGCCGGCATCGGCCTGCTCGTCGGTCTGCTGCTCGCGGGGATGCTCGCCGTGGCCTCCGACACGCTCGTCGACGAGGTCACCGGCATGCCCGGATGGCAGGACAGCGGGCTCGACCAGAGCGTGCTGGTACCGGCCATGTGGGTGTGGGCGGTGCTGTTGGTGCTGTGGTGCTCCGCCGCGCTGGCACTGGCGTGGTTCGCCTGGCGCGGCCACAACGGCGCCCGGATCGGCCTGATCGTCTCGGCCGCCATCGCCGGTCTCGTCAGCGTCCTGGTGCTGCCCGTCTCGGTGGCCCACCTGATCGCCTGCGGCGCCGTCATCGGGCTGCTCCTGTCGCCACCGGCGCGCGAGTGGTTCAGCGGCTCGACCCGGTCCGGCGACCGGGCTGGCCGGCCGGGTCCCTGGTAGGCGGGCGCTCTCAGCGGGCCCCCAGGTCCGCCTTCCCGAGACGGGCCAGGCCCTCCTCGAGGACGCGCTGCTCCTTGCAGAAGGCCCACCGCACCTTGTGGCGGCCCTCCTCCTCGTCGTCGTAGAAGACCTGTGTCGGGATCGCCACCACGCCGGCCAGCGAGGGCAGCGCGGTGCAGAAGGCGTAGCCGTCCTCGTGCCCGAACGCGGCGACGTCCGTGGTGACGAAGTAGGTCCCCTGCGGCCGGTAGGCCTCCATCCCGAGCTCGCCCAGGCCGGTGACCAGCAGGTCGCGCTTGGTCTCCAGGTCCGTGCGCATCTGCCGGTGGAAGTCGTCGTGCTCGTCGAGCGCCAGCGCGACGGCGGGCTGGAGCGGTGCTCCCGAGGAGTAGGACAGCCAGTTCTTGGCGCCCTCGACGCCGGCCACCAGGTCGGCCGGCCCGCTGGCCCAGCCGATCTTCCAGCCGGTGAGGGAGAACGTCTTGCCCGCGCTCGAGATCGTCACCGTCCGGTCGAACATGCCCGGCAGCGTCGCGAGGGGGACGTGCTCCACGCCGTCGTAGGTCAGGTGCTCGTAGACCTCGTCGGTCACCACCACCAGGTCGTGCTCCTGCGCCACCGCGGCCACGCCCTCCAGCTCCGCGCGGCTGAGCACCGTGCCGGTCGGGTTGTGCGGAGTGTTGAGCAGGATCATCCGGGTCCGTGGCGTCACGGCGGCGCGGAGCTCGTCGACGTCGAGGCGGAAGTCCGGCGCGCGGAGGGTGACGGGTCGTCGTACTGCCCCGGCCAGCTGGATCATCGCGACGTAGGAGTCGTAGTAGGGCTCGAGTACGACGACCTCGTCACCGGCGTCGAGCAGCCCGAGCAGCGCGGCGGCGATCGCCTCGGTGGCGCCGGTGGTGGCGACCACCTGGGGGCGCTCTAGCTCGAGGCCGTAGCACCGCCGCTGGTGGGCGATCACGGCGTCCAGGAGCTCGGGAGTGCCGTGCCCCGGCGGGTACTGGTTGTGCCCGGCGCGCATCGCGGCAGCCGCGGCCTCGATCACCTCGGCGGGGCCGTCGGTGTCCGGGAAGCCCTGGCCGAGGTTGACCGATCGGGTCTGCACGGCAAGGGCGGACATCTCGGCGAAGATGGTCGTGGCGATGCCGTCGAGGCGGTCGGCGATGCGGCGGTGTGGCATGCCTTCACGGTAGTGCCGTCACAATGGGGCGGTGACGACCAGCGAGACCGGAGCCCGGCACGTGCCCGAGGAGCCCGCGCCCCCTCCACGGGTGCGCCGGCGGCGCTCCTTCGTGTGGTGGCTCGGTGTCGCGATGATGCTCGCCGGCCTGGCGCTGCTGGGCTGGGTCGCCTGGCAGATGTGGGGCACCAACTGGGTCTCGCAGAAGGAGCAGCGCAAGATCACCGCGAGCCTCGAGCAGGACTGGCGCGCCGGGACCGGGCTCTCCCCGCAAGTCGTCCCGAAGGGCGAAGCCTCGGCGCTGATCCGGATCCCGAAGTTCGGCAAGGGCTACGTGATCCCCGTGCTGGAGGGGACCAGCGACAGCGTGCTGGCGAAGGGGTTCGGGCACTTCGAGGAGACCGCGGACCCCGGACAGGTGGGCAACTATGCCCTCGCGGGGCACCGGGTGACCCACGGCGAGCCGCTGCGCCGGATGCCGGACCTGCGGCCGGGCGACAAGGTGATCGTCGAGACGGTCAACGCGACCTACACCTACGTGCTCGACACCGATCCGAACAAGCTGGTGATCCCCTTCACCGGCACCTGGGTGCTCGACCCGGTCCCGGACAACCCGGACCCGGGTGGCGTCGAGCCGGAGCAGCGCAAGGGTCAGCGGCTGATCACGCTGACCACCTGCTCGGAGCTGTTCCACACCGACAACCGGATGATCGCGTTCGGGCACCTGGTGACACGGACCTCGAAGGGCACCTCTGCCCCCGACCTGGCCGACCCGCAGTTCTAGCCCCTCGACAGGCTCGGGGACCAGGGTCGGCGGGGCCAGAGGTCGGGATCGGACTAGGGTTCCGCGCATGAGTGACCCCTCCCTCGCTGCCGACATCGACGCCTGCTGCCGGCTGACCGGCGAGTTCACCCTGCGCTCGGGGCAGGTGGCGAGCGAGTACTTCGACAAGTACCTGTTCGAGTCCGACCCTGCCCTGCTTGCGCGCGTCGTCGACGAGCTCGTCGGCCTGGTGCCCGAGGGCACCGAGCTGCTCGGCGGGCTGGAGCTGGGCGGCGTCCCCATCGCGACGATGCTGTCCGCCCGGACGGGGCTGCCGGCGCTGTTCGTGCGGAAGAAGGCCAAGGAGTACGGCACCTGCAAGCTGGCCGAGGGGCCGTCCGTGGCGGGTCGCCGGGTGACCCTGGTGGAGGACGTGATCACCACCGGCGGCGCGGTCCGGGACGCCACCGTGGCCCTGCGCGAGGCGGGCGCCGTCGTCGACACCGTGGTGTGCGCGATCGACCGCAGTCCCGACGGCGAGAACCCGCTGGACGACGTCTCGCTCGACGTGCGTCCGGTGCTGACGAAGGCCCAGCTCGACCGGGCGCGCGACGCTCGCTCGTAACGCGCCGTCAGGAACGCGGCTGCCGGCCCCCCGGGGCGGGGTCCGGCTCGGTGCGCGGCGTCGTCGTACGACTGGGCGTCGTGCCGGGGGTCGGGCCTCCGTGGCGCCGGTGCTTGAACCACTCGTAGGCGATCGGGATCACCGAGAAGGCCAGGATCACGAAGATGGCCTTGTCGATGTTCTGGCCCAGCCCGGGGAACGCGGCGCCGAGGAAGTAGCCGAGCAGGGTGATGCTCAGCACCCACAGCACCGCGCCGATGAAGCTCCAGAGGAAGAACCGCCGCCGGTCCATCCGGGTGACGCCCGCGACGACGGTGATGTAGGTACGCACGAACGGCACGAACCGGCCGATCACCAGCGCCTTGTTGCCGTGCTTGTCGAAGAACGCCGAGGTCTGGTCGAAGTACTTGCGCTTGAGGACGCGCCCGTCGCGCTGGTAGAGCGGCGGGCCGATGGCGCGGCCGATCTCGTAGCCGGCGACGTTGCCGCCGATGGCCGCGATCGTGAACAGCACCAGCGCCGCCAGCAGGTCGAGGCTGTGGTGGCCGGGCAGGATGGAGACCTTGTCGGCCGAGATGAACAGGCCGAGCGCGAAGAGCAGGGTGTCGCCGGGCAGGAACGGGAAGAACAGCCCGCACTCCACGAAGATGATCGCCAGGCTGATCCAGAAGATGGCGGGGCCGAACTGCTGGAGCAGCCAGTCCGGGTTCATCCAGTCCATGCCGAGCAGCTGGGGCACCACGTGCGGCACGAGCGCCAACGTCTCCATCACGCGCAGAGGGTATCCGGCGCTCCCTGAACGGCGCCCTGAACTGCGTCCTGAACTGGGCCATCGACCGGGGGCCGAGCCCGCGGCCCCGGGACTCGTAGGCTGGACGCCTGATGGAGACCGTTGCCGACGAGGTGCCCGAGGACGCCGGCCGGGCGCCGTACGACCCGATGCCGCACGGGCCCGCCGAGGTGGGCGTGGGGCCGTGGCCGGGGCCGTGGCCGACGGGGCCGGAGTACGACGAGCAGCTGTTGCGCGAAGGGGACCGGCGCAACGTGGTGGACCGCTACCGGTACTGGTCGATGGACGCGATCGTGGCGGACCTGGACACCCGACGGCATGCCTTCCACGTCGCGATCGAGAACTGGCAGCACGACTTCAACATCGGCACCATCGTGCGGACGGCCAATGCCTTTCTGGCGGCGGAGGTGCACATCGTCGGCAACCGGCGGTGGAACCGGCGTGGGGCGATGGTGACCGACCGCTACCAGCACGTCCGGCACCACGCGACGGTCGCCGACCTGGCGTCGTACCTCCGGGAGCTCGACGGCGAGCCGGTGCAGCTGCTGGGCATCGACAACCTGCCGGGCTCGGCGCACCTCGAGACGATGCGGGTGCCGCGGCGGCTGTGCTTCCTGTTCGGCCAGGAGGGGCCCGGTCTGTCGGCGGCGGCGCGCGAGGTGGTGGACGGGACGTTCTCGATCGCGCAGTTCGGCTCGACGCGCTCCATCAACGCCTCGGCCGCGGCGGCCATCGCGATGCACACCTGGGTCCGCGAGCACGCCGACCTGTCCGGCGGCGCCGCCTGGCGCGGGTGACTCAGCGCAGGTAGGGCCCGTGCCCGACCACTCCGGCCAGCATCTCGAGGAAGGTCATCACCATCGCGACGGCGGCGAGCAGCCGGGCGGCACCGCCGACGTTCAGCAGCCAGGCCTGGCTCGTCTCCGTTGCATCCGGCGCTCCCGCGCCGAGGGCCGACTGCGCCAGCCAGTAGGCGAGCGCGGCCACCGCGAGGGGCACCAGGGTCACCAGCACGGCGAGGAGCTCGGGGTTGTCCGGTCCTCCGAGGAGCTGGCTGAAGCTGAAGCCCGTCCGCACCCAGCTGCCCAGGATCACGGTCACGGCGAGGGCCAGCGCGGCGATCGCCCGCGCCACCGGTGTCAGGGTCATGGGCGGAGGCTAGGGCAGGCCGGCCGCCGGGATGGGCGACGCGCCGGAACTGGCTAGGGTGGACGTCGTCAGCACGCTTCGTCCGAGGAGTCACTTCGACATGCCCATCGCAACGCCCGAGAAGTACGCCGAGATGCTCGACACCGCGAAGGAGAAGTCCTTCGCCTTCCCGGCCATCAACGTGACGTCCTCCCAGACGCTGAACGCCGCGCTGGCCGGCTTCGCTGAGGCGGGCAGCGACGGGATCGTGCAGGTCTCCACCGGTGGCGCGGAGTACCTCTCCGGCCCCACGGTCAAGGACATGGTCACCGGCTCGGTCGCCTTCGCCGCCTACGCCGCCGAGGTCGCGAAGAAGTACCCCGTCAACATCGCGCTGCACACCGACCACTGCCCCAAGGACAAGCTCGACGGCTTCGTCCGCCCGCTCATCGACATCTCGGCCGAGCGCGTCGGTCGCGGCGAGGCGCCGCTGTTCCAGTCGCACATGTGGGACGGCTCCGCCGTACCGCTCGACGAGAACCTCGAGATCGCCGAGGACCTGCTCGCCCGGGCGGCCGCCGCGCGGATCATTCTCGAGGTCGAGATCGGCGTCGTGGGCGGCGAGGAGGACGGCATCGTCGGGGCGATCGACGACAAGCTCTACACCACGCCCGAGGACGCGCTGGCCACCGTCGAGGCGCTCGGGCTGGGCGACAAGGGCCGCTACATGACCGCGCTGACCTTCGGCAATGTCCACGGCGTCTACAAGCCGGGCAACGTCAAGCTGCGCCCGGAGATCCTGCAGAAGGCGCAGGCCGCGATCGTGGAGAAGTACGGCGAGGGAGCAGGCTTCGGCCCCGGCTCCAAGCCGCTCGACCTGGTCTTCCACGGCGGCTCGGGGTCCTCGGCCGAGGAGATCGCCGCCGCCGTGTCGTACGGCGTGGTGAAGATGAACGTGGACACCGACACCCAGTACGCGTTCACCCGCCCGGTCGCGGGGCACATGTTCAGCAACTACGACGGCGTGCTCAAGGTCGACGGCGAGGTCGGCAACAAGAAGGTCTACGACCCGCGCTCCTGGGGCAAGGCCGCGGAGGCCGGCATGGCCGCCCGGGTCGTCGAGGCGTGCGACCACCTCAGTGCGGCGGGGAACAGCATCGGCTGAGGGACTCGGGGGGCGCGTGCCCCGGCTGTAACGCGGGGTTACGGTCGCTGGACAAGGGGCGTACGACGCACTCAGCGTCGTGGACACCGCGTTGCAGTCGCCTCCTCAGGCTGACCCCCTGCGCCCGTCGCCGTAGATGCGCCGTTGTCGTTCGTCCTCCATCTGGACGGCGAACCTGGTCAGGCGCTCCGGGAGGACATCGCCGAACTGGCGGCAGGTGACCTCGTACTCCCTGCCGATGCGCGCCACGGTGGCGGGCCACTGGCGAGGCATCACGTCGTCCCAGATCAGTCGCGACATTCCCAGTCCCTCTCCGCAGACCAGGTTCTGGCGAGTTCGCTCGTCCCACAGGATGTCCTCGATCGCCCGGTCGGCAACGCCGCCGTGCTCGGGGCGCCGGAACTTGAGCCGACCGTCGAACTCGATGACGTGGCAGCCCAGCAGCAGGTCGACCCAGGCAACGCCGCCCGTCGTACGGATGGGGAACTGCGTTCGCGGCCGCCCGAACCCCAGTGACTCGACAAGAAGCCTGCTCAAGCTCTCACCGGGATTCTCTGCGCCCGGATCGGTGAGATCGCGCGCCGCCTTGGCCTGGGTGATCCCCGGCCAGTTGCGCATGACCGTGATCTCGGCGTCCAGGTCGCCCGGCGAGACGCCCATCCTCAGCGCCCGGTCGAACGCAACGGTGCCGCACTTCCAACCGTGCTCGCGGGCGAGATCGACCGATGTTCGCGCCAGACCCGTCACCGGCAGCCCGTCGATCTGCTCGGTGTTCAGCAGCCCCAACCGGGTCAGGTGGTGCTTGACGCCGTGCTCGGTCCGGGACCCGCCGACGCCTTCACGCGTGATGTGGGACAGCTCGACGGCTGGACGGAGCATCGGCAGTCCCCAGCTCCGCGCGGCCGAGTCATGGCTCATCAGGTGAGGTTGCCGCATGGTGAGGTGGGCGGCGATGTCACGGAGATGCGACTGCCCGTCGTACTGCTGTCCTGCGGCCTCCCAGATCTCGCGCTCGACGTAAGCGCCTCGGCGTACGACGACCCACGGACCGTTGACCCCCGTGAGGGTGCGCAGCTCGCGCTCGCGATAGCCCGCATCGATCGCCTGTCGCCGGGTCACCACGCCACCTTGTCGTGCCGCGAGTGCCTGGAGTTGTGGTCGCATGCCGAGCAGGCTGCGTCGATCCGGGCCACCGGTGCAGGCCGCGCCGCCGGCGCTGTGGACAGTACGGCGCGAGGGCCGCCTGTGGACGCTTCGTGGTCGGCCGCCCGTCGTCACTCCAGTTGTAACGCGGTGTCCACGTCGCTGAGTGCGCCGCGTGCGCCTTGTTCAGCGTCCGTAACCCCGCGTTACAAGCCGTCCGGGCTCGGCGCCAGCGCCGACCCCCGCCGTCCCCCGGCGCTCGTGCACGTTCCGGAAGAACGCCACGGCGAGGAGGCCGGCGACGAGGATGAGCGGGGGGAGCAGCATGGACTGGGCCATGGCGGAGCTGAACGGCTCGAGGACCTGCGGTGGGAGGCGGGAGCCGGCGGTGCTTTCGCTGGGGGAGAAGTGGAGCCCGTTGGCGGCCAGGCGGGAGTCCATCAGCACGGCGATCGCCGCGGAGCCGAGGACGGCGCCGACCTGGCGGGTGGCGTTGTAGACCCCGGCGCCGGCTCCGGCGAGCTGGGGCGGGAGGTTGCGGGTCGCGGTGGCCGAGTTGGGCGCCCAGACGCAGGCGTTGCCGATGCCGAGCAGCGTCATCGGCAGCAGGATCTGCCAGGTGGCCGAGCCGGGTGTCATCACCGCGGACAGCCAGACGAGCGAGCCGATGATCGCGGCGAACCCGAAGCTCGTGATCAGCGCCGGGTGCACCCGGTCGGTGAGCCGGCCGACGCCGGGCGCGAGCACGATCGACATCACCGCCATCGGCACCAGCAGCAACGCCGCGTGCGTCGGTGAGAGCCCTCGCACCAACTGGGCGTAGAGCATGATCGGGAACGCCATCGCGGTGATCGCGAAGCCCATCGTCGTGATCGCGACGTTCGCCAGGGTGAAATTCCGCTCGGCGAAGAGCATCAGCGGCACCAGCGGCTCGCGCCGGTTGCGGCTCTGCCACCACACGAACCCTGCGAGTACGACGATCCCGGCGCCGATCATCCGGGGCACGGTCATGAGTCCCGCGATCGTGCCCCAGTCGTACTGGTGCCCTTCCTGGATGCCGAACACCAGCAGGAACATGCCGACGCCGGAGAGCGCCACGCCGAGCCAGTCGAACCGGTGCGAGTGGGTCTCCAGCCGCGGGACCAGACGGGCAGCGAGGAGGAACGCCACGACCCCGACCGGGACGTTGACGAAGAAGATCCACTCCCAGCCGAGGCTGTCGACCAGCACGCCGCCGAGGAGTGGGCCGACCAGCGTGGCCACCCCGGCGGTCGCACCCCACAGCGCCATGGCCTGGCCGCGCCGGACAGCCGGGAAGATCCGCGTGATGATCGCCATCGTCTGCGGGGTCATCATCGAGGCGCCGAGGCCCTGGAACACCCGGGCGAGGATCAGCTGCCCGATGTCGCCGGTGAGGCCGCACCACAGCGAGGACAGGGTGAACACCGTCAGCCCGAGCAGGTAGATCCGCTTGGGCCCGTAGCGGTCGCCGAGCCGGCCGGTGATGAGCACGGGCACCGCGTAGGCGAGCAGGTAGGCGCTGGTGACCCAGACGACGGCGTTCACCCCCGCGCGCAGGTCCTCGATGATGGCCGGCGTGGCGACGGAGACGATCGTGGAGTCCACCAGGATCATGAAGAAGCCGAGGCACAGGGCGAAGAGCGCCGGCCACGGGTCCTTGTCGCCGGCCGCCGGGGCTGAGGCAGTTGAGGACGCCGCGGGGGCGAGGTCGGGAGAGGTCACGGTTACAGACAACACCCTCCGGGGGAGGATGGGTCCATGTCTTTTCCTGACCTGATGGCCGGACCGCCCCCGACGTACCTCCCCGAGGACCCCGCCGCCGCGGCCCTCGCGGAGGGGCAGGACCCGCACGACGTCGTGCGGGTCCACCCGGAGTCCCCGCTCGCCTGGGCCACGCTGGCCGAGCGCGCGCTGGCCGACGACGACATCGACGACGTGACGGCGTACGCCTACGCCCGGGTGGGCTACCACCGCAGCCTGGACCTGCTCCGCCGCAACGGCTGGAAGGGACACGGCCCGGTGCCGTGGGACCACCTCCCCAACCGCGGCTTCCTGCGCGCACTCGCCGCGCTCGCCCGCAGCGCCGAGCGGATCGGGGAGGAGCCCGAGGTGCAGCGGTGCTCGGACTTCCTGCGCGAGTCGAGCCCAGAGGCGTACGACGCCCTCCGCTAGCCCATCGCGACCCGATATGACACGCCAGCGGGGATCTGTCCAACGGGCGTCACACAGGAGTAGCGTCGTGTGACATGAATCTCGGCAACGGGCCCGGTCCGGACCACGAACAGGTCCCGCCGGCGAACAAGGGGCTGCTCGCCGCAGCCGGCGTCCTGCTCGCCCTCCCGATCATCGGGCTGATGTGGGTGGGCAGCTACAACCAGGAGGACCCGAAGCTGTGGGGCTTCCCGTTCTTCTTCTGGTACCAGTTCCTGTGGGTGTTCCTCTGCTCGGCGATGACCTGGACGGCGTACAAGCTGGTGCTCGCCGCGCGGCGGCGCCCCTCGTCGGGCTCGGGGACCGGGGAAGGCTCGGGGACCGGGACCGGCTCGGGCCCCTCGTCAGGCTCGGGGGCCGAGCGCGTCGACGGGGGTGACCGGTGAGGGCCCCGGTCGCGCTGGCGACCGACACCGGCATCAACGGGTCCGCGCTGACGGTGCTGATCGTGCTGTTCCTCGTCGTCACGGCACTGGGCTTCTGGGCCACCCGGTTCCGGCGCGGCGACCACCTGGACTCCCTCGACGAGTGGGGCCTGGGCGGGCGGAAGTTCGGCACCTGGATCACCTGGTTCCTGCTGGGCGGTGACCTCTACACGGCGTACACCTTCGTCGCGGTGCCGGCGGCGATGTTCGCGCTCGGCTCGGTGTCCGGGTTCTTCGCGGTGCCCTACACGATCATCCTCTATCCGATCATCTTCATCTTCATGTCGCGGCTGTGGTCGGTCAGCCACCGGCACGGCTACGTCACCACGGCCGACTTCGTCCGCGGACGCTACGACTCCCGCGGGCTCTCGCTCGCAGTGGCGGTCACCGGCTTCCTGGCAACGATGCCCTACATCGCCCTGCAGCTGGTCGGCATCCAGGTGGTGTTGGAGGTCGCCGGCATCGGCGGGAACGACAACTGGTTCGCCAAGGACGCGCCCCTGTTCGTGGCGTTCGCCGTCCTGGCGGCCTACACCTACTCCTCGGGTCTGCGGGCGCCGGCGGTGATCGCGTTCGTCAAGGACGCGCTGATCTACCTCGTGATCATCGTGGCGATCATCTACCTGCCCGGGCAGGTCGGCGGCTGGGACCACATCTTCAGCGCCGCGCAGGACAAGATGGCCACGACGAACGAGGCGACCGGCAAGCCGACCGGTGCGTTCATCCCGAACTCCGACCAGCTGTGGGCCTACGCCACGCTGGCGCTCGGGTCTGCGATGGCGCTGTTCATGTATCCGCACTCCGTCACCGCGACGCTGTCCTCGAAGAGCCGGCAGACGATCCGGCGCAACGCCGCCATCCTGCCGGCGTACTCCCTGGTGCTGGGCCTGCTGGCCCTGCTCGGCTGGGTCGCGATCGCCGCGAAGACCGACGTCGACAACCCGCAGCTGGTGATCCCGCAGCTGTTCGAGGACTTCTTCCCGGGCTGGTTCGCCGGGGTGGCGTTCGCGGCGGTGGCGATCGGCGCGCTGGTGCCGGCGGCGATCATGTCGATCGCAGCGGCGAACACCTTCACGCGCAACATCTACAAGGAGTGGCTCAAGCCGGATGCCACCGAGGCGCAGGAGGCGAAGGTCTCCAAGCTGATGTCGCTGGTGGTCAAGGCGTTCGCGCTGCTGTTCGTGCTGACGCTCGACAACCAGAACGCGATCAACTTCCAGCTGCTCGGCGGGATCTGGATCCTGCAGACCTTCCCCGCGGTGGTGTTCAGCCTCTACACGCGCTGGTTCAACCGCCGGGCGCTGCTGGTGGGCTGGGCCGTGGCGATGATCTACGGCACCTGGCAGGCGTACGACGTGGTGAACCCGGTCACCGGCAAGCACTTCGGCGGCTCGGTCGACGCGATCCCGGGGCTCGGCGAGATGGGCTACATCGCGCTGACCGCATTCGTGCTCAACGTCATCGTCGCGGTCGTGCTGACGCTCGTCTTCAACGCCATGAAGATGGGCAACGGGCGTGACGAGACGACGGCGTTCGACTACCAGGCGGACGAGGACGACCCGCGGGTGCAGCGGGACGTCGAGGCACGGGCGGTCGGCGAGGACCCGGAGACGGTGGTCTGATCAGGCCGGGACGATGAGGCGGTAGGCGGCCGGCTCGAGGTGCCAGGAGCGACGCTTCTCCGGGCCCGAGAGCTCGCCGTCGGCGCTGATCCAGAAGTCCTCGCCGGAGACGGTCACTTGCTGGGCCCGGGTGGCGACCACGTCGTCACGCTGCTCGTGCTCGCCGCCGCGCAGGTGCCAGGCGTAGCCGAAGCGGGCCAGCGGGCCGGTCGCGAACGACACCATCACGTCGAGCCGGCCGTCCTCCGGGTCGGCCTCCGGGGTGACCTCGGCGCCGCCTCCGACGCTGGCGCCGTTGCCGACGGCGACCATCAGGATGTGCCGGTCCATGTCGGCCAGCACCTCGCCGTCGGCCTCGATGCGCAGCCGGACGAACGGCGGCTTGACCGCGGCGATGGCGGCGCCGATCGGGTAACCGAGGATGCCGAGGCCGACCTTGCCCAGGCGGCCCTTCCAGCGCGCGCCCCGTCGGCTCGCCTGCGCGCTCGCGCCGGCGTGCACGTTGTTGACCACGACGCCACCGAGCTCGTCGACGATCAGGTCCATCGGCCGGGCCTCCCCCGCCACCAGCGCCCGGGCCGCAGCCACCGGCTCCAGAGGCAGCTCCAGCGTGCGGGCGAAGTCGTTGCCCGTCCCCAGCGGGATCAGGCCGAGGGTGTGCCGGTCCAGCTCGTTGCGCTTGTGCAGCGCGGCGATGACCGCATGCAGCGAGCCGTCACCGCCGGCCACCACGATGGTGCGGGTGCCGGCGCGCTGGAGCACGCCGTCGAGCTCGCCGGGGTTGCCGGTCCGGCACACCTCGACGTCGGTCTGCGCGCGCAGCACCTCGAGGGCGGCATCCAGGCCCTTGTCCTGCTCACCCCCGGCCTCGGCGTTCGCGATCACCATCAGCGGATCCACGCGGGTCACCCTATGCGAACTGCCGATTGGTAGCGTGGCCTCGCACGTCCCCCCGCCCCGGAGAGGCACTCCATGCCAGCGATCGTCGTGCTCGGCGCCCAGTGGGGCGACGAGGGCAAGGGCAAGGCCACCGACCTGCTCACCAGCGGCCGGTCCATCGACTACTGCGTGCGGACCAGCGGCGGTCACAACGCCGGCCACACCATCGTGGCCAACGGCGAGAAGTTCGCCACCCACCTGTTGCCGAGCAGCATCATCACGCCGGGCTGCACGTCGGTGATCGCCAACGGCGTGGTGGTCTCGCCGGAGGCGCTCTTCGAAGAGCTCGACCTGCTGCTGGAGCGCGGGGTCGAGCTGGGGCCGCTGGTGGTCAGCGCGAACGCCCACGTGATCGCGTCGTACCACTCGACGATCGACAAGGTCACCGAACGGTTCCTCGGCAAGAACAAGATCGGTACGACGGGGCGCGGCATCGGGCCGGCGTACGCCGACAAGATCAGCCGCGTGGGCGTCCGGATCGCCGACCTCTTCGACGAGGGCATCCTGCGGGAGAAGGTCGAGGGCGCCCTCGAGGTGCGCAACCAGCTGCTCACCAAGGTCTACAACCGGCGGGCCATCACCGTCGACGAGGTGGTCGAGGAGCTGCTGTCCTACGCGCCGCGGCTCGAGCCGCTCGTCGCGGACACCTCGCTCCTGCTCAACAACGCCCTCGACGAGGGCCGGACGGTGCTGTTCGAGGGCGCCCAGGCGACCATGCTGGACGTCGACCACGGCACCTACCCGTTCGTGACCAGCTCCAACCCGGTCGCCGGCGGCGTCTGCACCGGGGCCGGCATCGGCCCGACGCGGATCGACCGGGTCATCGGTGTGGTCAAGGCCTACACCACCCGTGTCGGCTCGGGGCCCTTCCCGACGGAGCTGCTCGACGAGGACGGCGAGAAGCTGCAGCAGATCGGCGGCGAGATCGGGGTCTCCACCGGCCGCACCCGGCGCTGCGGCTGGTACGACGCGGTGATCGCGCGCTATGCCGCGAGGGTGAACGGGCTGACGGAGTTCTTCCTGACCAAGCTCGACGTGCTGGACAGCTGGGAGCGGATCCCGGTCTGCGTGGCCTACGACGTGGACGGCCAGCGGCACGACGAGATGCCGATGACCCAGACCGGCTTCCACCACGCCAAGCCGGTCTACGAGTTCCTCGACGGCTGGGGCGAGGACATCTCCGGTTGCCGGAACTTCGCGGAGCTGCCGAAGAACGCCCAGCGCTACGTGCAGGCCCTGGAGGAGATGTCCGGCGCTCCCATCTGGGGCGTGGGCGTCGGGCCGGGGCGCGAGCAGACGCTCGTCGTGCACGACTGACGCGGTGTCCGCACCCTGCAGCAGACGATTCGGAGGAAGCTGTCCGTGAAGACCCTCGTCATCGGCTCCGGCGGCCGCGAGCACGCCCTCGTCCTCGCGCTCTCCCGGGATCCCTCGGTCGAGGAGGTGCACGCCGCGCCGGGCAACCCGGGGATGGCCTCGGTCGCCACGCTGCACGCCGTCGACGCCATGGACGGCTCTGCGGTGGCGGACCTCGCGGCGTCCCTGGGGGCTGACCTCGTCGTGGTCGGCCCGGAGGCGCCGCTGGTCGCCGGGGTCGCGGACGCTGTGCGGGGGGCGGGGATCTCCTGCTTCGGGCCGTCCGCCGAGGCGGCCCGGCTCGAGGGTTCGAAGGCGTTCGCCAAGGACGTGATGGCCGCGGCGGAGGTGCCGACGGCCGAGGCGCGCCTGTGCACCACCGAGGACGAGGCAGCGGCGGCGCTCGACGCGTTCGGGCCGCCGTACGTGGTCAAGGACGACGGCCTCGCGGCCGGCAAGGGTGTGGTCGTGACCGACGACCGTGCGGCCGCCTTGGCCCACGCCGTCGCGTGCGGTCGGGTGCTGATCGAGGAGTACCTCGACGGACCCGAGGTCTCGCTGTTCGCCATCACCGACGGCAGCACGGTCTTCCCGCTGCAGCCGGCGCAGGACTTCAAGCGGATCCTCGACGGGGACGAGGGTCCGAACACCGGCGGCATGGGCGCCTACACGCCGCTGCCGTGGGCGCCCGACGAGCTGGTCCCCGCGGTTGTCGAGCGGGTGCTGCAGCCGACGGTCGACGAGATGGGTCGTCGGGGAGCTGCCTTCACCGGCCTGCTCTACGCCGGGCTCGCACTGACGTCGCGGGGGGTGCGGGTGGTCGAGTTCAACGCCCGTTTCGGAGACCCCGAGACGCAGCCGCTGCTGGCGCTGCTGGACTCGCCCCTCGGCGTGCTGCTCAAGGCCGCTGCCGACGGGGACCTGCACCAGGTCCAGCCGCCTCGTTGGAAGTCCGGCGCCGCGGTCGGCGTGGTGCTCGCATCGGGCGGCTATCCGGAGTCGGCGTCGAAGGGTGACGTGATCACCGGCGTCGACCGCGCCGACGCGCTGCCGGGTGTCGACGTCATCCATGCCGGGACCGCGCTCGATGAGTCCGGCCGCTTGGTCACCGCGGGCGGTCGGGTCCTCTGCGTCACCGCCGTGGGCACGGACGTCGCCGACGCGCGGGCCAAGGCCTACGAGGGCGCCGCGGTGATCGGGTTCGACGGGTGCCAGTTCCGCCGGGACATCGCTGCACGGGTCTCCTGAGGCGCGGCTCCGAGCCGAGCGCCCCCGACTGCCGCAGGTCCCCCAGAGGCAGGTCCCTGGACACTCGGGCTGTGGAGCCACGTGGACACGTGGGCCGAGTGCCCCGCGCGGGGCGTCGGCCGACGGCAGGCCCTGCTGGTGCTGCAGCGCGGGCTCGCGGGCGAGCCGGTGCGCACCTCCGCGGCGCACCTGTATCCCGAGCGGGCGGTTCGCCAGCTGTGCGCGTGGCCGACGCTCAGCCTGGACGAGGTGGCTGACCTCGGTCCGGGCGGCGTCCTGGTCGGCCGGCGGGCGCTCCAGCTGCCCCCCACGGATCCGGCGGGTGATGTCGACCGGCCGGTGCACGCGCTCGACGACTCGCTCGTGGCTCAGGTGGAGGGCGGCTGGGTCATCTCGGAGTGGCCGCAGTGCCAGATGCAGCGCCCGATCGCCGAGGTCGGCTGGATGCCCTTCGTCTGCACGGTGGGCGGCTTCGTGGCGGTGTGCGCGAACCTGACCGGCTTCGCTGCCGAGCCGCGCGGAGCGGCCGCACGGGCACCGGGACGACCGGTCCGGCTGTTGCTGGACCCGCCGGGCTCCTGGCAGGAGGAGGTCCGCGGGCACCGGCTGCTGGTCGGTCGCGGCGGTCCCTGGGTCCACGTGGAGGCCCGACGGCTCGCGAACCGGAGGCGGCTGAACGCCATCAACGCCAAGTACGGCACCCGGTACTGACGGCGATCCCCGGCGGTATCCCAGCCGCACCGGGCCGCACGCGCGCCGCACCCCCGGGCCGCACCTCGGGTCGCATCGATGCGGACATGGGAGAATCCGCGGCGTGATCGTCCCCAACGTCCTGGCCACCCGCTACGCCGGTGCCGACCTCGCGCAGATCTGGTCGCCCGAGCAGAAGATCGTCCTCGAGCGGAAGCTGTGGATCGCGGTGCTGAAGGCGCAGAAGGACCTCGGCGTCGACGTCCCGGACGGCGTGGTGGAGGCCTACGAGAAGGTCGTCGACCAGGTCGACCTGGCCAGCATCGCCGCGCGTGAGCGGGTCACCCGCCACGACGTCAAGGCGCGGATCGAGGAGTTCAACGCCCTCGCCAGCCACGAGCGCACCCCTCTCGAGTACATCCATGCGGGGATGACCTCGCGCGACCTGACCGAGAACGTCGAGCAGCTGCAGGTCCTCGACTCCCTCCGGCTGGTGCGGCAGCGCGTGGTCGCCACCCTCGCAAGGCTGGGGCGGTTGGCCGTCGAGCACGAGACGACCGTGATGGCCGGGCGCTCGCACAACGTGGCGGCGCAGGCCACCACGCTCGGCAAGCGGTTCGCCACCACGGCCGACGAGCTGCTGGTGGCGCTGGACCGGCTCGACAACCTGGTCGCCCGCTACCCGCTGCGCGGGATCAAGGGGCCGATGGGCACTGCGCAGGACATGCTCGACCTCCTCGGCGGCGACGAGGACCGGCTGGAGACCCTCGAGGGCCGGGTCGCCTCGCACCTCGGGTTCGGCACCGTGTTCAGCTCGGTCGGCCAGGTCTATCCGCGCTCGCTCGACTTCGACGTCGTCTCCGCGCTGGTCCAGGTGGTCGCCGGGCCGTCGAACCTGGCCACCACGATCCGGCTGATGGCCGGCATCGAGCTGGTGACCGAGGGCTTCAAGGAGGGCCAGGTCGGCTCCTCGGCGATGCCGCACAAGATGAACACCCGATCCTGCGAGCGCGTCAACGGCCTGGCCGTGGTGCTGCGCGGCCAGCTCTCCATGGTCAGCGAGCTGGCCGGGGACCAGTGGAACGAGGGCGACGTCTCCTGCTCCGTCGTACGCCGGGTCGCGCTGCCGGACGCCTTCTTCGCCACCGACGGGCTGTTCCAGACGTTCCTGACGGTGCTCGACGAGTTCGGCGCGTTCCCGGCGGTGATCCAGCGCGAGCTCGACCGCTACCTGCCGTTCCTCACGACCACCAAGGTGCTGATGGCGGCTGTCCGCAACGGCGTCGGCCGCGAGACGGCGCACGAGGCCATCAAGGAGCATGCGGTCGCGGTCGCGCTCGAGATGCGCCAGGGGCTGGACCGCAACGACCTCTTCGACCGCCTCGCGGCGGACGAGCGGCTCGGCCTGACCCGTGAGCAGATCCGTTCCCTGGTGGCGGACCCGCTCCAGTTCACCGGTGCCGCGCAGGCTCAGGTCCAGGCCGTGTGCCGCCGCATCGAGGACGTCGTCGCGAGCGATCCCGAGGCGGCGTCGTACCGGCCCGGCGCCATCCTCTGACGGGGGCTCGTTTCCGCCGTACGACGGTGGGTACGTGCGCGAAGGCAGTCGTGCTCGCATCCCTTCCCGCGGCACGGCATGGCCATGTTCCGGCACGTCCAGACGACTCCGAGGAGGCCGGCGCCGGCAGGCGTCCACAGCGTGAGCAGCGATTCCGAGCGGACCGACAAGACCAGCACCGCACAGAAGGTCGCGGACCGGGCGACAGGTCCGGTCGACCCCGTGCACCCAGCCCTGGACTTCCGCGTCGAGGGCGGCCAGATGCGGGTCAGCAGCAAGCTGGACAAGGTGGTCTTCGGGGTCACCTCGACGATCGCGGTCGCCTTCGTGCTGTGGGGGTTCCTGGACACCTCCGGCCTGAACGGCGCCTCGACCGAGGCGCTGGGCTGGACGATGGACTCTCTCGGCTGGTTCTTCGTGCTGACGGCGTCGGGCTTCGTGGTGTTCGCGATCTGGCTCGCTCTCGGCAAGTACGGCCACATCCCGCTCGGCCGCGACGACGACGAGCCGGAGTTCAGCACCCGGTCGTGGATCGCGATGATGTTCTCCGCCGGGATGGGCATCGGCCTGATGTTCTACGGCGTCAACGAGCCGCTCACCTTCTTCGCCGACCGCGGCAAGGACGGGCTGGCCATCCCCGGCACCACGGGCGGCGGCATCCAGGAGTCGGAGCTCGCCGAGAAGTCGATGGCGCAGACGCTGTTCCACTGGACCCTGCACCCGTGGGCGATCTATGCCGTGGTGGGGCTGGCGATCGCCTACAGCGTCTTCCGCAAGGGCCGGCTGCAGCTGATCAGCTCGGCGTTCGAGCCGCTGCTCGGCCGGCACACCCAGGGCTGGGCGGGCAAGGTGATCGACATCCTCGCCATCTTCGCGACCCTGTTCGGCTCCGCGGCCTCGCTCGGCCTCGGCGCCAGCCAGATCAGCAGCGGCCTGCAGATCGTCGGCGGCATCGGCAAGGTGGGCAACGCGGTGCTGGTGGGGATCATCGCCGTGCTGACCGTCTGCTTCATCCTCAGCGCGGTGTCCGGCATCTCGAAGGGCATCCAGATCCTGTCGAACGTCAACATGGTGCTGGCGCTCGTGCTGGCGCTGTTCGTCTTCCTGGTCGGCCCGACGCTGTTCATCCTGAACGTGATCCCGACCTCGATCGCCCAGTACGTCCAGGACCTGGCGGTGATGGCCGGCCGCACCAACGCTCACGGCGAGTACACCGAGACCTGGCTGAGCTACTACACCGTCTTCTACTGGGCGTGGTGGATCTCGTGGACGCCCTTCGTCGGGATGTTCATCGCCCGCATCTCCAAGGGGCGCACCATCCGGCAGTTCGTGACCGGCGTGCTGCTGGTGCCCAGCCTCGTCACCCTGGTCTGGTTCGCGATCTTCGGCGGCAGCGCGATCAAGCTGCAGATGGACGGCGCCGACATCTACCACGACGCCAGCGGCGCCGCCGCGTCGGTGGAGTCGCAGCTGTTCAACCTGCTCGAGCAGTTCCCGCTCGCCACGGTGATGAGCGTGCTGGTGATGGTGCTGGTGGCGATCTTCTTCGTCTCCGGCGCCGACGCCGCCTCGATCGTGATGGGGTCGCTCTCGCAGCACGGCGCCATCGAGCCGCGACGGGCGCCGGTGATCTTCTGGGGCGTGGCCACCGGTGCGGTGGCCGCCGTGATGCTCCTGGTCGGAGGCAGCACCGCCCTCGACGGGCTCAAGACGATCACCATCCTCGCGGCGGTGCCGTTCGTGTTCGTGATGGTCGCGCTGTGCATCGCGCTGGTGAAGGACCTCTCCCAGGACCCGCTGATCGTGCGGGCGAAGTATGCCCGCCAGGCGGTGCACGACGCCGTGGTCGCGGGGGTCACCGAGCACGGTGACGACTTCGCGCTCTCGGTCGAGAAGGGTGAGGTCGAGCAGGAGACCCGACCGGACCATTGACAAACGAGAACACGTTCCAGAACCGTGTGCCGGGTGACCCAGGCCCCCGACGACTTCCACCTCCAGCGCAGCAGCCGCGACCCCGACGCGATGGCGTCGCGCCTCCGGGACTGGCTCGGCGAGGAGACCGGCGGGCCCGTTGAGGTCCGCCTCAGTGGCGGCTCCGACGCCAACGGCATGTCCAGCGACACGCTGCTGGCCGACGTGGCGTGGGCCGGGGAGACCGGTGCCTTCGTGCTGCGGCTGGCTCCCTCGCCCGGCGACGTGCCGGTGTTCCGGTCCTACCGGCTGGACCACCAGTACGACGTCCTCCGGCTGGTCGGCCGGCTGACCGCCGTACCCGTGCCCGAACCGCGGTGGCTGGAGCCGACCGGCGCGGTGCTCGGGGCGCCGTTCTTCCTCATGGAGCGCATCCACGGGCTGGTGCCGCCGGACGTGATGCCCTACCCGTTCGGCGACAACTGGCTCTTCGACGCCTCGCCGGAGCAGCAGCGTGCCCTGCAGGAGGCCAGCGTCGGTGTGCTTGGCCGGCTGCACTCGATCCCGCGGGCGGAGGAGATCTTCGGGTTCCTCGACCGGGCTGCGGAGGGCGCGACGCCGTTGCGCCGGCACGTGCAGGACACCCGGGACTGGTACGCCTGGGCCGCCGCGGACCTGGGCTCCTCGCCCCTCGTGGAGCGGGCGCTGGCCTGGCTGGAGCGGGAGTGGCCGGCGGCCGACCGTCCCGACAACGTGGTGCTGTCGTGGGGCGACGCGCGGATCGGCAACGTGCTCTACCGCGACTTCGCGCCGGTCGCCGTGCTCGACTGGGAGATGGCCGGGCTCGGCCCGCGGGAGATCGACCTGGGCTGGATGGTGTTCGCGCACCGGGTCTTCCAGGGGCTGGCGGAGGCGTTCGAGCTGCCCGGGATGCCGGACTTCCTGCGCGTGGGCGACGTGCGGTCGTCGTACCTCCGGGAGACGGGGGTGGAGGTCGGCGACCTGACCTGGTTCGAGGTCTATGCCGCGGTGATCTGGGCGGTGGTCTTCCTGCGCACCGGCGCGCGGCAGGTGCACTTCGGGGAGATCCCGATGCCCCAGGACGTCGAGGCGCTGTTCCACCACCGGCCGCTGCTCGCGGCGCTGCTGGACGAGGTGGGGGCATGAACCTGATCGGCCCGGCCGACGAGTACCCGATCCACCAGGCGCCGCTGCCGGTCGCGCGGCCGGTGAGCAGCGACCGGAACTTCTACGACCGCTGCTACCTCAACGCGATCGACACCGAGGGTGATGGCTATGTGATCACCGGGATGGGGTTCTACCCGAACCTCGGGGTCCGGGACGCCTTCGTGCTCACCCGTCGCGGCGATGTGCAGACCGCACTGCGGCTCTCCGACGCCTTGGACGGCAACCGGCTCGACCAACGCGTGAACGGCTACCGGATCGAGGTGCTAGAGCCGCTGCAGCGGCTGCGGCTGGTGCTCGAGGAGACCGACGGGATCGGCCTGGACCTGACCTGGCAAGGCGACTTCCCGGTCGTGCAGGAGCAGCCGCACCTGATGCTGGCCGGCGCCCGGCCGACCCTGGACGCCCAGCGGTTCGCCCAGCTCGGCAGCTGGAGCGGCACGGTGCTGGTCGACGGCACCGAGACCACCGTGACGCCGGACCGCTGGATCGGCAGCCGTGACCGCTCGTGGGGGATTCGCCCGGTCGGCGAGCCCGAGCCGGCGGGTCGGCCGCAGGAGCCGCCGATGGAGGGCTTCTGGTGGGTCTACGCGCCGCTGCGCTTCGAGGAGTACGCCGTCGTGGTGATCCTCCAGGAACAGGCCGACGGGTTCCGGACCCTCAACGACGCCACCCGGGTGTGGCGCGACGGGCGGGTGGAGCAGCTCGGCTGGCCACGGGTGGAGATCGACTACGCCGCGGGTACCCGGACGCCCGTCGCCGCTCGCCTCAGCTGCACCGACCCGTCCGGGGCGCCGGTGGTCATCGAGATCGAGCCGCGGACGGGGATGCCGCTGCACGTCGGCGGCGGCTACGGCGGTGACCCGGAGTGGGCGCACGGCCAGTGGCGGGGGGCCGGCTGGTCCGAACGGGTCACCCACGACCTCACCTCAACGGAGGTGGCCGCCCGGATCCCCTTCGGGGTGACCGACCACGCCGCCCGCGCGGTGTGCGACGGCGCCGTCGGGCACGGACTCTTCGAGCACGCCAGCATGGGCCGCCACGACCCGACCCGCTTCGTCGACTGGGGCAACGAGCGGTCGGGTTGAGAGGGGGACGTCCCGGGGGGATAGTCCGACGCGAAATGCCGCACCCTGGCGCCGCCGGGCCCGGCAGATCGCGTCGGAGTATCCGGTCGGATCAGACGAGGGCGCGGCCGCGGTGGGTGGCCAGGCGTCGTACGACGTCCCGGGTGTCCTGCTCCCAGACGTCTTCCGGGGGCGGTGGCAGCATCTCGTCCCACTCGACCGCCATCGAGCCGATGATCCCGGGCAGCCGAGCCGGCCGGGCGATGAACCACACGTGCAGGTGGCTGCCGCCGTCGCCCCAGCGGCAGACGTGGACTCGGCCGACGTTGTCGAGGCCGGACATGATCCGGCAGAGGACCACGCTGAGCCGGCCGTACTCGGCGGCCAGGTCGGGGTCCATCTCGGGGTAGTCCAGGTGCTCCTTCGACTGCAGGATCAGGATCAGCGGCATCCCGCCCCGGCGTATCCGGTTGAGCGCCCAGCGCTCGTCCTCCCAGACACGGTCGTCGGTCCCGCCGGCGCAGGCCCCGCACGGCTTGTCCGGCGCCTCGCCCCACCGCGCCGGCTCGGCCTCGAGGGGCGGCTGCACCACCTTCGGCTGCAGCGCCCCGTCGACCAGCTCCCAGGGGAACATCTCCCACTCCGCGACCGGCGGCATGGGCAGCCGGCCCTCGACCCCCACCTGGTCGACGATCCGGGCGTACAGCGCTTCGGGTGACTCGGCCATGTGTCCAGCCAAGCACGGCGGGTCGGTGCTCGGCCGGGGAACCGGCGAGAATGGAGCCCGTGTCCGCCCCGTCCTCCGCCACCGTCGAGGCCCGGCTGGGACAGGCGGTCGCGATCTGGGTGGTCGGGCTGCTCGTCTACCTGCTGGCCGTCTTCCACCGGTCCTCGCTCGCGGTGGCCGGGCTCGCCGCGGCCGAGCGGTTCGACATCACCGCCTCGCAGCTCGCCACGTTCACGATGCTGCAGCTGCTCGTCTACGCCGGGATGCAGATCCCGGTCGGTCTGCTGGTGGACCGGTACGGGTCCCGGTCGGTGCTGCTGGCCGGCGCGGTCATCCTGACCTGCGCCCAGGCGGGCTTCGCGTTCGCCGAGACCTACGGGCAGGCGCTGCTGGCGCGGGTCTTCGTCGGCATGGGTGACTCGCTCACCTTCATCTGCGTGCTGCGGCTGGTCAACACCTGGTTCGCTCCGAGGCGGATCCCGGTCGTCGTACAGCTCACCGGGGTGCTCGGCCAGCTCGGCGCCATCGTCGCCGCGGTCCCGATGACCTACGGCCTGGCCCACCTCGGCTGGACCCGGTCCTACCTCCTTGCTGCGTCCCTGGGTGTGATCATGGTGGTCGCGCTGCTGCTCGTCGTCCACGACTCGCCTGTGGAGCGGCGGCTGCGGGGACCGGCCCTCTCGGCGCGTGAGATCGTCGCGGGCCTGGCCGAGTCCTGGCGGCACCCTGGCACCCGGCTGGGCTTCTGGATGCACTTCTCGACCCAGTTCAGCGCCACCACCCTCGGCCTGCTCTGGGGGTATCCGTTCTTCGTGCAGGGCGAGGGAACCAGCCCTCGCACCGCTGGGGTCCTCCTCACCGTGATGGTGCTCGCGGTGATGAGCGCAGGGCCCGTGCTCGGCTGGCGGATCACCGTGCGGCCGTGGCACCGCTCCACGCTGGTGCTGCTGATCGTCGCGTCGATCACGGCCGTGTGGACGGCGGTGCTGGCCTGGCCGGGGAATTCCCCGATCTGGTTGCTCGTCGTACTCGTGGTGGTGACGGGGGTCGGCGGCCCGGCCTCGATGATCGGGTTCGACCTCGGCCGGACCTCCAACCCGCCCCAGCGGCTGGCCAGCGCCACCGGGATCATCAACCAGGGCGGGTTCTACGCGAGCTTGGTTCTGGTGGTGGCGATCGGGCTCATCCTCGACTGGCGCACGCCGGGCACCTCAGCGGACTATCCACCGTCGGCGTTCCGGTGGGCGATGAGCTTCCAGTACGTGCTGTGGGCGGTCGGGCTGGTGCAGGTGTGCCGCTACCGCCGGCGGGCGCGGGCGCGGCTGCTCGCCGACGACCCGGACCTGTGGGGCGCGCTCTCCCGCCGCTAGCCACAACTCGGCGTGCCCGCGGGCGCAACTCGCGGTGCCGGGAGGCGCAACTCGGCGGGGGTACGGCGGCATACTCGCCTGCATGTCCAGTGCTCCCGCTGTCCAGCTCGCCGAGAACGTCTGGCGGATCCCGACCGCACCGAAGGCGCTGGTGAACTCGTACGCGTTCGTGGACGACGACGGCAGCGTCACGCTGGTCGACACCGGCGTGAAGCAGGCACCGCCGAAGATCGTCGCCGGGCTCGCGGCGATGGGGAAGCACCCCGAGGACGTCACCCGGATCCTGCTCACGCACGCCCATCCCGACCACGCCGGCGGGGCGGCGGAGATGATCCGTCGTACCGGCGCCCCCGTGCACCTCCACGACGGCGACCGCGCCTGGGCCGAGGCCGGTGAGGTGCTCGCGAAGCCGAAGGAGTCCACCGCGCTGGGTCGCTTCTTCATGCGGCTGAGCAAGCCGACCTTCGAGGCGTTCGAGCCGGGGCCCGCGCTCACCGACGGCGAGGTGCTTCCGGTCGCGGGCGGGCTGCGCGTCGTCCACACCCCCGGCCACTCACCCGGCCACGTTGCGCTGCTGCACGAGCCCAGTGGCGTGCTGATCACGGGCGACTCCATCTTCAACGTCCTGGGCTTCCGGATCTCGCCGAAGTCACTGTGCGCGGACTTCCGGATGACGAAGCAGACGGCGCACCGGCTGGGCGAGCTGGAGTACGACGTCGCCGCGTTCACGCACGGGCCGGAGATCCGCGAGGACGCCCGGGAGCGGATCCGCGAGTTCCTGCGCGACCTCGACCAGTCCTGAGGATCTAGGGTTGCCGCGTGGCCGACCTGAACATTCCCGCCGCCCCTGCGATCGAGGGTGCCACCCATCTCCACTCCGGCAAGGTGCGCGACCTCTACCGGATGACCAGTGGTGAGCACGCCGGCCTCCTGCTGATGGTGGCCAGCGACCGCATCTCGGCCTACGACCACGTGCTGTCCTCGACCATCCCGGACAAGGGCGAGATCCTCACCCGGATGTCGCTGTGGTGGTTCGACCAGCTGGCCGACCTGGTGCCGCACCACGTCGTCTCCACCGACGTGCCGGCACAGGTCCGTGGCCGGGCGGTGCTCTGCGACGAGCTGGAGATGTTCCCGGTGGAGTGCGTCGCGCGCGGCTACCTGACCGGGTCCGGACTGCTCGACTACCAGGCCACCGGCGAGGTGTGCGGGGTCCGGCTCCCCGAGGGGCTGGTGGAGGCCAGCCGGCTCGAGGAGCCGGTCTTCACGCCGGCGACCAAGGCGGAGCTGGGCGACCACGACGAGAACGTCTCGTACGACGCGGTCGTGGGCGTCGTCGGCGCCGAGGACGCGGCCGCCCTCCGGGAGCTGACGCTGCAGGTCTACCGGCGCGCCGAGGAGATCGCCCGCGAGCGCGGCATCATCCTGGCCGACACCAAGCTCGAGTTCGGGCGCCGACTGCCAACTCGACGTGCCACAACTGCCAACTCGACGGGCCCGGAGGCGCAACTCGACGGGGGGATCGTGCTCGCGGACGAGGTGCTCACCCCCGACTCGAGCAGGTTCTGGCCGGCGGAGGGCTGGGAGCCAGGACGGGTGCAGCCGTCGTACGACAAGCAGATCGTCCGCAACTGGCTCACCTCGCCGGAGAGTGGCTGGGACCGCGGCTCGGGGGAGGCGCCGCCGGCGTTGCCGCAAGAGGTGGTGGACCGGACCCGGGCCCGCTACGTGGAGGCCTTCGAGCTGCTCACCGGCGAGACGTTCTGATGCGCCGGCCCGGCGGTCTGCGGTCGCCGTGGCTCGGCTGGAGCGTGGCGTTCGCGGTGCCCGTCGAGGTGGCGTTCGACTACCTGACCGACCCCGCCAACCGCCCGGAGTGGCAGTCGTCGCTGCGCCGGGTGGAGCTCGTCGACGCCGGTCCGCCGCACGTCGGCCAGCGCTGGCGCGACGTGACGGCGGTTGCCGGTGTCGTCCCGGAGATGCGCACCACCGCGCTGCGGCGGCCGACGGAGTGGGTCGAGGAGGGCCGCTGGCGCAGCGTCATCGCGACCGGGGCGCTGCGGTTCGAGCCGACGCCGAGCGGCTGCGTCGTCCGGGTGGCGGCCAGGCTGCGCGCCGACGGCATGCTGGCGCCGCTCGGTCCGGTCCTCACGGTGGCGGCGGGGCTCGCCGTACTCCCCGACCTGCGGCGCGCGGCGCGGATCCTCGCGGACAGGGTCGACGCCGCCTGACGGATCGCCCGATAGGTTGGCCCCACCCGACGCCCAGGAGGTCCAGCCCGTGTACAACCTGTCGACCCTGCTCGAGGACAGTGCCCGCCGCTACCCCGATCGTGACGCGCTGGTGCTCGGGGACACCCGGCTCACCTACGCGCAGGTCAACGGCGCCGCCAACCAGGTCGCCAACCTCCTCGTCGAGCTCGGCGTCGAGCCCGGCGACCGGGTCGCGCTGACCAGCCCGAACCTGCCGTACTTCCCGATCGTCTACTACGGCATCCTCAAGGCCGGCGCGGTCGTCGTACCGATGAACGTGCTCAACAAGGCGCGCGAGGTCAGCTACTTCCTCGACGACTCCGAGTCGAAGGTGTACTTCTGCTTCCAGGGCACGCCGGAGCTGCCGATGGGCCAGGAGGGGTACGACGGCGCGAAGGGCGCCGCGAACCCGCCGGAGTTCATCGTCATCACCGCCGACCCGACGGCCGACTCGCCGATCGAGGGCACCCGCACGCTCGGCCAGGCGCTGGCCGACAAGGCGCCGGTCTTCGAGTCGGTGAGCACCGACGAGACCGACACGGCGGTGATCCTCTACACCAGCGGCACCACCGGCCAGCCCAAGGGCGCCGAGCTGTCGCACTCGAACCTGATGATGAACGCGCTGACCTGCAACCGGCTGTTCGACTCCAAGCCGGCGAGTGACGTGCATCTGGTCACGCTGCCGCTGTTCCACTCGTTCGGCTCGTCGGTGCAGATGAACGCCGGCTTCTCGATGGCGGCGACGCTGGTGCTGCTGCCCCGCTTCGACGCCGAGGCGGCGATCGGGCTGCTGCAGTCCGAGGACGTCACCGTGTTCGCCGGGGTGCCGACGATGTGGTGGGGCCTGCTCGGCGCGCTCGAGGGAGCCGACGTCGAGAAGATCGCCCGCAACCTGCGCCTCGGCGTCTCCGGCGGCGCCAGCCTGCCGGTCGAGATCATCAAGGACGTCAAGGCGCGGCTGGGGGTGCAGATCCTCGAGGGCTACGGGCTCTCCGAGACCTCCCCGGTGGCGACGTTCAGCGACCCGGACCGGGACCCGCGACCCGGCTCGATCGGCATCCCGATCTGGGGCATCGAGTGCAAGCTCATCGACCCCGAATCTGCCGCGGACGGCGCCGACTGGACGACCGTGGAGGGTGCCGACCAGATCGGCGAGATCGCGATCCGCGGGCACAACATCATGAAGGGCTACCTCAACCGGCCCGACGCGACCGCCGAGGTGATGCGCGGCGGCTGGTTCCGCACCGGCGACCTGGCCCGGCGCGACGACGACGGTTTCTACTACATCGTCGACCGGTCCAAGGACATGATCATCCGCGGCGGCTACAACGTCTATCCCCGTGAGATCGAGGAGGTGCTGATGACGCACCCCGACGTCTCGCTGGCCGCGGTGGTCGGCGTACCGCACGACAGCCACGGCGAGGAGGTCAAGGCGTTCGTCATCCTCAACCAGGGCGCGAGCGTGACCGAGGACGAGCTGGTCGCGTGGGGCAAGGAGCAGATGGCGGCGTACAAGTACCCCCGCATCGTGGCGCTCGTCGACTCCCTGCCGATGACCTCCACCGGCAAGATCCTCAAGCGAGAGCTGGTCTGAGCGGTCACTAGACTGGCCCCGCCCCCACCCCGCCGAGCCCAGGAGCGACCCCGTGGCCCGTGTCGTCGTCGACGTGATGCCCAAGCCCGAGATCCTCGACCCGCAGGGCAAGGCGGTGCACGGCGCGCTGCCGAGGCTCGGCTTCGATGGCGTGGTGGACGTCCGCCAGGGCAAGCGCTTCGAGCTCGAGATCGACGGTGAGGCGACCGAGGAGCGGCTGGCCGAGGTGCGCCGGATGGCCGAGACGCTGCTGTCCAACCCGGTGATCGAGGACTACTCCGTGACGGTCCCCGAGCCTGACGAGGGGCAGCGATGAGGGTCGGCGTCGTCACCTTCCCCGGCTCCCTCGACGACGTCGACGCCCGCCGGGCGGTCCGGCTCGCCGGCCACGAAGCAGTTGCGCTGTGGCACGGCGACCACGACCTCCAGGGCGTCGACGCGGTGGTGCTGCCCGGGGGGTTCTCGTACGGCGACTACCTGCGCTGCGGCGCCATCGCCCGGTTCGCCCCGGTGATGACCGAGGTCGTCGACGCCGCGAGGGGCGGGATGCCGGTGCTCGGCATCTGCAACGGCTTCCAGATCCTCTGCGAGTCACACCTGCTGCCGGGGGCACTGATCCGCAACGACCACCGCAAGTTCGGCTGCCTCGACCAGCGGCTGGTGATCGAGAACGACAAGACCGCGTGGACCTCGTCGTACGACGCCGGCCAGGAGGTCACCATCGTGCTCAAGAACGGCGAGGGCTCCTACGTCGCCGACCAGCGCACCCTCGATGCGCTCGAGGCGGAGGGCCGGGTGGTGGCCCGCTACGCCGACGGGAACCCGAACGGCTCCCAGCGCGCCATCGCCGGCGTCACCAACGAGGCCGGCAACGTCGTCGGACTGATGCCCCACCCCGAGCACGCGGTCGAGGCCCTCTGCGGCCCGGGCACCGACGGTCTCGGCTTCTTCACGTCCCTCGTCGAGAAGTCACCTGTTCAGCGTTGAGTGGTCACCTTTTCATCGTTCGTTGGTCACCTTTTCAGTGACCACTGGTCGGTGAAGAACTGACCAATCAACGGTGAAGAACTGACTACTCAACGGGGGGGGGTCAGAAGCCGACCGGGGGTGGGCCGTCGGGGTCGGGGAGCGGCTGCGGCGTGGTGGGGTCTGGAACCGGCTCGGGACCTGGTGTGGGCACCGGGGTCGGCTCCGGTGCGGGTGGGGCGGTGGTGTCCTGGTGCGTGTCCTGGTGCGTGTCCTGGTGCATGGAGGTCCGTACCCGATTCGACAAAGGGGTTGCCTCGCCGGTGTCCGGGCCCGGGCCGGCGGCCGAGGGTCCCTGGCGTCGTACCTAGGATGAGCGCGTGCAGCTCGACACCGTCGCCATCGCCGCCGCCGACCCCGACCGCGACCAGCCGTGGCGGGAGCTGGGGCTGAAGGAGGACGAGTACGCCCGGATCCGCGAGATCCTCGGCCGGCGGCCGACCAGCTCGGAGCTGGCGATGTACTCGGTGATGTGGAGCGAGCACTGTTCCTACAAGTCCTCCAAGGTGCACCTCAAGCAGTTCGGCGACTTGCCGCAGGAGACGCCGCTGGGCAAGACCCTGGCCGGCATCGGCGAGAACGCCGGCGTGATCGACGTCGGCCAGGGCTACGCGGTCACCTTCAAGGTCGAGTCGCACAACCACCCGTCGTACGTCGAGCCCTACCAGGGCGCCGCGACCGGCGTCGGCGGCATCGTCCGCGACATCCTCGCCATGGGCGCGCGCCCGGTCGCGGTGATGGACCCGCTGCGCTTCGGGCCCCTGGACGCGCCGGACACCCACCGCGTGCTGCCCGGCGTCGTCGCCGGCGTCGGCGGCTACGGCAACTGCCTGGGTCTGCCGAACATCGGGGGCGAGGTGGTCTTCGACGAGAGCTACCTGGGCAACCCGCTCGTGAACGCCCTCTGCGTCGGGGTGCTGCGGCACGAGGACCTGCACCTGGCGAAGGCGAGCGGTGTCGGCAACCAGGTCATCCTGTACGGCGCCCGGACCGGTGGCGACGGCATCGGGGGGGTCAGCGTGCTCGCGAGCGAGACGTTCTCCGAGGGGGGTCCCACCAAGCGGCCCAGCGTGCAGGTCGGGGACCCGTTCATGGAGAAGCTGCTCATCGAGTGCACTCTCGAGGTGTTCGCCGCGGGGCTCGTCGCCGGCATCCAGGACCTCGGCGGGGCCGGGCTGTCCTGCGCGACCTCCGAGCTCGCGTCCGCCGGGGACGGCGGCATGCACGTGGAGCTCGACCGGGTGCCGCTGCGTGACTCGACGCTCGCTCCGGAGGAGATCCTGATGAGCGAGTCCCAGGAGCGGATGATGGCGGTCGTCGAGCCTGACGACGTGGAGGCGTTCCTGGCCATCTGCGCGAAGTGGGAGGTGGAGGCTGTCGTCATCGGCGAGGTCACCGACGGCGACAGGCTGGAGATCGACTGGCACGGCGAGCGAGTCGTCGACGTGCCGCCGCGGACGGTGGCCCACGAGGGTCCGACGTACCACCGGCCCTTCGAGCGGCCCGCGGGCCAGGACGCACTCCAGGCGGACGCAGCGGAGAGGCTGCCCCGGCCGACCTCTGGTGCGGAGCTGCGCTCGACGCTGCTGCGGCTGGTCGCCTCGCCGAACTTGTGTGACCGTTCGTGGGTCACGGACCAGTACGACCGCTACGTCCAGGGCAACACGGTGCTTGCCCAGCCGAGCGACAGCGGGATGATCCGCGTCGACGAGGAGACCAACCTCGGCGTTGCCGTGTCGACGGACTGCAACGGCCGCTTCGCGCTGCTGGACCCGTACGCCGGCGCTCAGCTCGCCCTGCTCGAGTCCTACCGCAACGTCTCGACCGGCGGAGCCACGCCGCTGGCGATCAGCGACTGCCTCAACTTCGGCTCGCCGGAGGACCCCGCGGTGATGTGGCAGTTCGCCGAGGCGTGCCGCGGGCTCAAGGACGCGTGCGCCGAGCTCGGCATCCCGGTCACCGGCGGCAACGTCAGCCTCTACAACCAGACCGGCGAGACCGCGATCCTGCCCACGCCGGTGGTCGCCGTGCTCGGGGTGATCGACGACGTCACCAGGCGCACGCCGACCGGGTTCCAGACGAGTGGCGAACGGGTCTTCCTCCTCGGCGAGACCCGTGAGGAGCTCTCCGGCAGCGAGTGGGCGCACGTCGTGCACGGCCACGTCGGCGGACTTCCGCCGCGCGCGGACGTGGCCGCCGAGCAGGCGCTGTCGCGGCTGCTGGTCGAGGGCGTCGGGTTCCTCACCTCCGCCCACGACCTCTCCGACGGCGGCCTGGCCCAGGCGCTCGCGGAGTCCTGCCTGCGCAACGACGTCGGTGCTGCCGTGGCGCTGGGTGGCGACGCGTTCGTGGCGCTGTTCAGCGAGTCCGCCGCCCGGGCGCTCGTGACGGTCCGTCCCGGCGACACCGACCGCCTGGTCGCGCTCGCGCAGGAGCACGGCGTCCCGCTGACCCCGCTCGGCGAAACGGGAGGCGCCGTACTCGCCGTGGAGGGGCAGTTCGACATCCCGCTCACCGAGCTCCGTGAGGCCTGGACGGGCACGCTCCCGGCCGCCATGGGCTGAGGCGCTCGGTTCTGCTTGTAACGCCCGGTTCGCGCCCCTTAGTGCCGGCCCGGGCGGGCACCAAGAGGCGCGAACTCCGCGTTACAAGCCGCTCGGGGCGCCGACCAGCTGCCGGGCCGGCGCAGCAGCCGACCACTCCGAGGGCCGGGGGATCGAGCGGATCGGGCGGGACAGGGTGGGCACCAAGGCGGCCACCGCGATGCACCCCAGCAGACCCAGGGTCGCGCTGGCAGGCCCGAAGGCGTGAAGGAGCACACCGGCGAGCACCGGGGCCAGCGGCATCGCCGCCATCGCGGTGAACTGCATCGCCGAGCTGGTCCGCCCGATCAGTGCCCCGGGCGTGACGGCGACCCGGTAGGAGCCCATCGCGGCGTTGCCGGCCGGGTTGAGCAGGAGGCCCACGGCGACGCACGGGCCGACGACCCACGGGCTGGCCGTGAACGCCAACGGAGCGGCCAGCGGCACCCAGCTCCAGCCGCCCAGCACCATCAGCGCACCCGTGGGCACCCGCTCGATGAGGCGTGGCGCCAGCAGCGCACCGACGATCCCGCCGATGCCCGCGCAGGTCTCGACGAGGCCGATCGCGGCGGGGGCGACGTGGGCCTGCACCATCCGCAGCACGGCCATGGTGAAGACCGCGTTCACCACCAGGTTCGACAGCGCCCCGTAGGCCAGCAGCGGTCGGAAGACCGGATGCCGCCACAGGTAGCTGAACCCTTCGACCAGGTCGGCGCGCACGCGCGAACGTTCACCCCGCGCGGGCGCCGCCAGGTCCGTGCGGAGCGCGGTGAGGGTGACGCAGGAGACGAGGTAGCTCAGGGCGTTGGCTAAGAAGGGCAGTGACCGCGACGCGGTGTAGAGGAGGCCGCCCAGCGGCCCGCCGAGGAGCGAGGCGACGTGCTGGCGCGCCTGGTTCTGGCTGAGCGCCGTCGGCAGGTCTTGCGTCGGTACGACGATCCGTAGCGCCGCTGTCTCGGCGGGGCCGAAGAGCCCACCCGCGGCGCCGGTCAGCAGTGCGCCGACGACGAGGAGGGGCAGCGTCAGCGCCCCGGCGAGGGTGACCGCCGCCAGCGCGACGTAGACGACAGCGCCGAGCCCGCTCGAGAGCAGCATCAGCCGGCGCCGGTGGAAGCGGTCGGCCAGCACCCCGGCCGGCAGCAGCATCCCGACGAAGCCGAGCAGGAACGCGGCCTCCGCCAGCGCGGCCAGGCTGGTGGAACCGGTGAGCGCGAAGCCGAGCAGGGGGAAGACGAACATCGACACCGACGTGCCGAGCTGGCTGACCGCCTCCCCGGTCCACAGGAGGCTGAAGTCGCGGTTGCGGGCGAGGTCGCGGAAGCCGGTCATGTCCCGCACCATAAGTTGCGCAATGATACTTGCGCAAGTGTGCGTGCGAGATTTGCTACGCTGCTGCCATGCACGAGGACGAGCACCAGGCGGACGACGTCCGGGTGCTGCGGGCGATCGCCCACCCCGTGCGCAACCGGGTGCTCGACGAGCTCGGCGCCACCGGGCCACTGCGGGCGGCCGACGTCGCCGAGCGGATCGGGATCCCGGCCAACCAGGCGAGCTTCCACCTCCGGCAGCTGGCGAAGTACGGCCTGGTCGAGGAGGCCCCCGAGCTGGCCCGCGACGGCCGCGACCGGGTGTGGCGGCTGGTGCACGAGGA
>DASSOK010000016.1:0-29509 GCA_035700665.1 Marmoricola sp. | reverse complement strand
GACCCGCACGAACGAGCCGAACGGAACCAGCTTGGTGACCTTGCCCGGCACGATCTGGCCGATCTGGTGGGTCCGGGCGAAGTGCTGCCACGGGTCTTCCTGGGTCGCCTTCAGCGACAGCGAGACCCGCTCGCGCTCCATGTCGACGTCGAGCCCCTCGACAGTGACCTCGTCACCGACGGTGACGACCTCGCTCGGGTGGTCGATGTGCTTCCAGGACAGCTCCGAGACGTGCACGAGGCCGTCCACGCCGCCGAGGTCGACGAACGCACCGAAGTTGACGATCGAGGACACGACACCCTTGCGGATCTGGCCCTTCTGCAGCTGGGTGAGGAACCCGTGGCGCACCTCGGACTGGGTCTGCTCCAGCCAGGCGCGGCGGGACAGCACGACGTTGTTGCGGTTCTTGTCGAGCTCGATGATCTTCGCCTCGAGCGTCTGGCCGACGTAGGGCTGCAGGTCGCGCACCCGGCGCATCTCCACCAGCGACGCCGGCAGGAAGCCGCGCAGCCCGATGTCGAGGATGAGGCCGCCCTTGACGACCTCGATGACGGTGCCCTCGACGACGCCGTCCTCCTCCTTGACCTTCTCGATGGTCCCCCACGCGCGCTCGTACTGGGCACGCTTCTTGGAGAGGATCAGGCGGCCTTCCTTGTCCTCCTTCTGGAGGACGAGGGCCTCGACCTGGTCGCCGACCTGGACGACCTCGTTGGGGTCGACGTCGTGCTTGATGCTCAGCTCGCGCGAGGGGATGACGCCCTCGGTCTTGTAGCCGATGTCGAGGAGGACCTCGTCACGGTCGACCTTGACGATGGTGCCGTCGACGATGTCGCCATCGTTGAAGTACTTGATCGTCTTGTCGATCGCGGCCAGGAAGTCTTCCTCCGAGCCGATGTCGTTGACCGCAACCTGCGGGGCTTCGGAGGAGATAGTGGGGGTACTCGTCATGAGGTGGTGGGAACCTTCTGGGTGGATAGATGTCGTGCGGGCGCGCGTCGAGGACCGTTTCACCATCACGAATCGTGCAATTACCGACCGGCTCGGCCCGTCGGGGGCGACAGCGAGCGAGAGACTGCTCCGTCTGAGACTCAGGCAGACCTCTGGCGCATCTCACAGGATACGGCGTGCCGCCCGGCCACGTCCAACCGAGGGGCTCGATGCTGCCAGACTGGCGCCGTGCCCGACGTGCCCCCCCGAGAGCCGGCCGACCACCAGCCGCAGCGCGTGCGCGTCGAGCGCCGGCCCGTCGACGAGTCGGACTCGCTGCGGGCGAACCGGGCGGACTGGGACCGGTACGCCGACGAGTACCAGGCCACCCATGGCGAGTTCCTCGGCGATGCCGGCTTCCTGTGGGGTCCCGAGGGACTCCGCGAGGACGACCTCGCCGCGCTCGGTGACGTGGCGGGCTGCGACGTGCTCGAGCTCGGCTGCGGCGCCGGCCAGTGCTCGCGGTGGGTGCTCCAGCACGGCGGCCGCCCGGTCGGCCTCGACGTCTCCCTGCGGCAGCTCCAGCACAGTCGGCGCATCGATCAGCATCTGGAGACGCGGGTCCCCGCGGTGTGCGCCTCGGCCGCCGGCCTGCCCTTCGGGGATGAGGCCTTCGACGTGGTGTTCTCCGCCTTCGGCGCCCTGCAGTTCATCGCCGACGCCGACGCCCTGGTCATGGAGGTCGCCAGGGTGCTCCGACGGGGTGGGCGGCTGGCCTTTTCGATCACGCACCCGACCCGCTGGATGTTCCCGGACGACCCCGGTGCCGGCGGGCTGACGGCGACCCAGTCCTACTGGGACCGGACTCCCTACGTCGAGGTGGACGACGAGACGGGCAGGACCGCCTACGTCGAGCACCACCGCACGCTCGGCGACTGGGTGCGGGCGCTGTCGAGCGCTGGCTTCCGGCTCGTAGACCTGGTGGAGCCGCAGTGGCCCGATGGCCACGACCGCACGTGGGGCGGGTGGTCCCGGGAGCGGGGACTGCTCACCCCCGGGACCGCGATCTTCGTGGCCGACCTGGTGTGAGTCAGTCGGCCCTGCGCGGCTCGCGGTTGCGTCCCGCGAGGACCAGGCCCAGGACCAGGAGCACCAGGCCCAGGATCAGGCAGACCAGCGGGACCGTGGAGCGCAGCAGGTGCAACTGGCTGCCCAGGGACTTGTAGTCCTTGATGTTCTTGGCGACTGTCGCGTCGTCGTACCCGGTGGTGACCTTCGTGGTGGTGATCCGCGGCTCGCCCTCGTAGTCGAAGGTGTTGTTCTGCGCCTCGGCACGCTTGATGATCACACCGGTGTTGGGCTCGACCCACAGGGTGCGGGTGTTGGAGTACATCGAGTCCGCGGTGACCGTCTCGTCGCCCTCGAGGCCGAGCAGGCTCAGCGGCAGGTCCTGCTCGCCGACCTTGGTCGGCTCGATGGTGTGCTCGAACTTGTAGACGGTCAGCCCGTCGAGGTCCTCGGTGCCCTTGTACTGGATCGGCACGGCCTTGAGCAGGCTGCCGTCCCAGAAGTCATAGGTCTTCTTCTCCGTGTGGAAGGGGAACTTCACCAGGAGGCCCTCGTGCTTGACCGGGGTCTCCTCGCCCTTGGTCTCGGAGATGAACTCGTCGCAGCAGTTGACGGCCTTGGCGGTGTTCGCGTCGAAGGCGACCCGCTCGACCTCACTGGACCGCATCACCCCGTCGGAGGACTTCGTCTCGGTCGAGGAGACCCACACGACCGTGTTGCCCGGCGCCTTCTCCGACGCCTTGCTGTCGCCGATCGTCCGGACCTTGGTGGTCAGGTCGGTCTGGATCTCCTTGAGGCTGGAGATGTCGAAGATCGTGGCATTCGGTCCGACCAGGGTGGTGATGCTGTTCTGGTTCACCGGCGCAACCGCGATCTTCGGGTAGGCGTAGAACCGCACCATCGGCGACAGCACGATCAGGAAGGCCCCGAGCGCCACCAACACCAGACTGAACTTGCGCATGCAGCGCTCTCCCTCTCCCGAATGGATGCCGGTCCATGCCGGCGTCCGCGATGTCCGAGCCCCGATCTCCCAAGCGGGGCGAGCAGGAGGTTACCAGCAAGTCACACGGGGCGGGTGCGAACGACGACCCACAGGTTCCAGGTGAGCAGCTCTCGCAGGACAGGCACCCGGAGCAGGACCGCGGCCCACCTCGGAAGGTACCGGGGCCGGAGGTCCAGGACCTCGAGATCGGGACGACGCGCCAGCCAGTCCAGGCCGTCCCGGACTGAAGCGGCGAACATGGTGGCCCCGTAGAGGTTCTTGGGCTCCTTGCCCTGCTTGCGCCGGTAGCGCCGCGCGGCGCGGTGACCGCCCAGGTAGTGCCACGGCGACGTCTCGTGCCCGCCCCAGGGTCCGTACCAGATGGTGTAGGAGAGTACGGCGACACCGCCCGGCCGCACGACCCGCACGATCTCGTCGCACACCTCGCCCAGGTCCCGGACGTGCTCGAGGAGGTTGCTGGAGAACGCGACGTCGACCGAACCGTCGGCGAGCGGCGACTGCTCCGCGAGCCCCACCACCGATCCCGGGGTGCGCCGACCGTGCAGGCGGATCTCCTGCTCGTCGGCGTCGACGAGCACCGTCGTGGCGCCTCGGCCCCGGAAGGCCTCGGAGTAGAACCCCGGTCCCCCGCCGAAGTCGGCGACGACCTTGCCCTCCAGCCCGACGTGCAGCTCGATCAGGTCCGCCGCGTCCTCGGCGATCAGGCCGTAGAAACCCTCCGGGTCGCTCTGCTCGGTGAGGAACGAGCGGAACAGCCGCACGCTTCGTCCCAGATCGTCGCGAAAGTCGGTTCCGGGCACCCGCCGAATGTTACCCTTCGGTCGCTCTGTGTCGCACGGGGAGGGAGAACCAGGTGCGAGCCAGGACGGAGGGGCCTCGGCCTACGCATGTCACGATCCTGAATTGGCGGGATCCGTGGCATCCGGAGGGCGGCGGGTCTGAGCTCTATGTCCAGCAGGTGGCCGAACGGCTGCGAGACTCAGGGATCGAGGTCACCTGGGTGACTGCGGCCTACCCGGACGCGCCCCGTGACGAGGTGGTCGACGGCATCCGCTACGTCCGCCGGGGTGGCCACATCAGCGTCTACCTCTGGGTGGCGTGGCTGTTCCTCACCCGACGGATCGCTCCGTCCGGTGCCGTGCTCGAGGTGCAGAACGGGATGCCGTTCCTGGCGACCTGGCTCACCCGCAGGCCGGTCACCGTGCTCGTGCACCACGTGCACCGGGAGCAGTGGTCCGTCGTCGGCCCGGTCCTCGCCAGGGTCGGCTGGTTCCTGGAGTCCCGCGTCGCCGTGCGCGCCAACCGGGGCAACCGCTACCTCGCGGTCTCCGACGTGACTCGTCGCGAGCTGGTCGAGCTCGGGGTCCCCGCCGGCGACATCCAGATCGCCTACAACGGGATGCCGCCGGAGCCGTCGTACACGCCCCGGCCACGAGCCGCGACGCCCACGCTCGTCGTCCTCAGCCGGCTGGTCCCGCACAAGCGCATCGAGCACGCCATCGCGGCGCTCACGGCACTCGCCACCGACTTCCCCGACATCCAGCTGCGGGTGATGGGCGACGGCTGGTGGGCGGGCCACCTGCACGACCATGCCGCGGAGCTCGGTGTGGCGGACAGGGTGACGTTCCTGGGCCACGTCGACGAGCGGACCAAGTTCGAGGAGCTCTCCGAGGCCTGGCTGCACCTGATGCCGTCGGTGAAGGAGGGCTGGGGGCTCTCGATCATGGAGGCCGCCCGCGTCGGGGTCCCCTCGGTCGCCTATGCCGACGCAGGCGGGGTGGCTGAGTCGATCCTCGACGGCGTCACCGGCTTGCTGGCCCACGACGAGGAGCACTTCACCGCCCAGGTCCGGGACCTGCTGTCCGACCCGGTCAAGCTCGAGCAGATGGCCGAGAAGGCGCGGCTGCGAACCGACGAGTTCACGTGGGAGGCAGCGGCCGAGCGCATCGGCGCGACGCTCGCGTCCGCCGGCCACTAGAGCAGACGACAACGGGCCCCGGGGAGCTTCCCCGGGGCCCGTTGCGCGTCTGTTGGTCAGTCGGCGTAGTTCGGCTGGTTCACGTTAGTGACGTTCGCCGACGTCTGCTCCGGCTGGGTGACGTTGACCGCCACCTGCGTGGCGCCGACGGTGATGACAGCCGCCGCAACGGCGCCACCGACGGCGGCCGCTCCAGCGGTCAGCAGGCCGGCTGAGCCGGACCCGAGGATCAAAGACATTGGTCTCCCTAACGCTCCCAGATGAGTCTCCCGGGCCGAATGTTACCCGATGGTCGGACCCTGCGAAGACCTTCTGCGGACAAGCCTGTCCCACAGCAGCGTCCCGGCGACCCCTGCCACCACCAGGCCCGCCAGCACGTCGACCGCCACGATGACCCCGTCGGTCGCCGCTGCCCGTTGGGCCCGGCCCGGAGCGACGTCCGTCTCGAGCAGGAGCAGTCCCGCTCCGTCGTGCCGCACGGTTCCGCCGGGAAGAGGTTGGGTGAGCGGTGCGCCCTTCTCCACCAGCACCCAGCGAACGTCGTGGTCGTGCACGACCTCCTCCAGCGAGCTGCCGGAGTCGAGGGCTGCGCTGATCACCGCTGCCGTCGGATCGTCGCCGCGCACGGTGACGTCGTCGAGCACCAGGTCCTGGTCCGTGAGAACCTCACCGGGGAAGAACCGGATGGCGGGGTCCAGCACCGCACGATGCTCGTTCCAGGGGTAGCTCCGATAGGCCGCCCACGGAAGGACCAGGACCCGGTCGTCCGCGGCACCGGCCTGCTCCAGCTCAGCGCGCACGACGGTCCACTCCCGCGGGAACTGCACCGGCTCCAGCCTCCCGGCGAGCCCCCAGCCCAGTGTGGGAAGCAGCAGCACGGGCAGCAGCGCCAGCAGGGCCGGTACGGCGAACCGCCCGTCGCGGGGCAGGCGTCGACGCACCCCATCCAGGAACAGGCCGAAGCCGACAGCGACCACCAGCGCGAACGGCATCAGGAGCTTCTGCGAGTCACGCAGCAGCCCGGCACCGGGCACCGTGGAGACCAGCCACTCCAGCACCTGGCCACCGACAGCCGTACCCGGCAGCCCGGCGGCGAGCAGCGCCCCGACACCCAGGACGAGGAGGCGGCGCGGCGCGAGGTCCGCGGCAGCCCTGTCCCCTGGCGACCGGACCGCCGAACGCGCCACGGCTGCCAGGGCCGTGAGCCCGACGACGGCGGCGAGCGCGCCGAGCAGCACCGTGGACCGCTCGTCGGGGACCACGGACTCCTTCCAGATCCCGCCGAGACCGAGCAACGACCCCCAGAGGCCCATGGGCGAGTCTGCTGCGGCGGAGAAGGCGGCCACGCCGGCCGGATCGGACGTCTCGACGCTCGTCAGGAGTGCTGGCACCAGCCAAGGGAGGTTGGCCACCGCCCCTGAGGCCAGGACCACCCACAGTCGACGCCGGCGCCGTCGAGAGGCCACCACCACCACAGCCGTGACGGCGGCCAGCACTCCCCCGGTCGGGCTGCCCACGGCCGCCACGGCAAGCCAGAGCAGGAGCCGCCGCGATGCCCCGGAGCGACCGGCGCGGACGCCCAGCGCCGCGTCGAGCACCCACGGGAGCGCGCCGTACCCCACGAGGAGACCCCAGTGACCGATCGCCAGCCGCTCGTAGACGTAGGGGTTCCAGACGTAGAGCAGCGCCGCACCCATGGAAGCGACGCCGGGCAGCCTGCGCAGCAGCTGGAGCACACCAGAGCCGGCGAGCACGAGACTCCCGAGCAGGATGGCCTTCTGGACCAGGTCGCCGGGCACCACGTGGGTGAGGACCGAGACGACCGCGTCCGCCGGCACGGCGCGCGGGACGGTGCCGTCGAGGCCGAGCCACTCCCCCTTCCAGGGCTGGAACGGGACGAAGGACATGTCCCCGACCAGCGCGAAGCCACGGTGCAGCAGGAGCGGTGCCAGCGCCAGGACGCTGCCGAGGATCACCACCGCGGTGACGCGTGGTCTCACGCGGCGGGCACCCCTCGTCCGACGGCGACCTGCGCCACGCACACCACCACGTCGGGATCGTCGTTGTGCGCGACGACCGCTCCCAAGGCGTCGCTGACGGGCACGAACATGGAGCCGAGCCCGGGACCGGCCAGGAAGCGGATCGTCCTGCCGCCGCCACCCTCACCCAGCCGCAGGCTGAGAACCGACTCCTGCCCGGAGAAGTAGTCCACCCGCATGACGTGCCGACCGGGGACGACGACCCGCTCGAGGGGGATCGTCACGGGCTCCCCGGAGACGGGATAGCCACACTGGGGATGGTTGGAAGGGCGCATCCGGACGGCGTCCGCCACGCCGACCCGGCGCAGCCGGCCGGTGGCATCCGGAACCATCAGGTTGCTGCTCGGCACGTCGTAGCGGGGCCGCGGTTCGAGGGTGCCCAGGACGGTCGAGACGCGCGTCCGGTCGCCGAACCAGGGGACCAGCACGCCCGACGGGGGCACGGTGTCGAGGACGATGGTCTGGGGTGCCTTGGTCAGCTGGTCCGCCAGCCTCTCGGCATAGCGCCGGTCGTCGCGGTTCTGCAGCTCCCCGGCCACGGCAGCGGTCGTGGGCACGGCGCTCAGCAACGCCAGCCCGGCGAGGACCAGTGCGGTGACCGCCGAGGGTGAGCGCCCGTCGGTCTCGCCTCGACGCGCGAGCCGGGCCAGCGGTTCGGGCAGCCACCCGTGAGGCTGGTCGGCGATGGCGACGGCGAGGAAGACGGACAGCACCGGGGTCAGGTCCGCGGCATACCGGCTGATCAGGCCGATCTCCACCCCGAACTGTCCCTTGCCGCCGAAGAGGATGCCCACGTCGGCCACGAGGTACACCGCGATGGTGCACCATGCCCAACGCGCCGCGGGCCCACCTCGCCTCAGGGTGAGCACGGCCACGACGGCGAAGACCGCGACGGCGAGGAACACTGCGTACGACGGCGCCAGCAACGCCGAGCTCCCGAAGAACTCCGGCCGCCACGGGCCGCCCACGAGCCCTGGAAGGGCGGTCCGGAACACGAAGTTGGCGACGAGGTCGACCACGTCCCCGTTGTCGCTCGCCAGTGGTCGCGCCTGGATCGGTGCCGTGAGCGAGTGGAGGACGAAGTAGCCGGCGATCAGGAGTGCGAGGCCGAGCCACGTCGGCCACAGCGTGCGAAGGGCGGTGGGGATCCGCCGGAGGAACGACCCCGGGACGGCGACGAGCGCGGCGCCCGCGTAGGCGATCACGAAGAGGATCGCCCGCTCCTGGAACAGCAGCGCCACCGCGGTGAGAATGACCGGCAACCACACGCCCGGTGTCCAGCCATCACGCATCCTGCGCACGATCGCCAGGACGCTCAGCAGCATCACGATGGTGACCGGGAAGAACTGGATGGCCACGATCCACTGCTGGGTCGTCCACAGCGTCAGGGGTGAGAAGCAGAAGAGCGCGAGCAGCGGGACACGTGCCCACCGCCCGGGCAGCAGGCGGCTGAGCACGTGCCACATCACCACCGACGTGGCCAGCATGAGCACGATGATCTGCACGGCTGCCCAACCCCAGGGCAGCTCGCCGCCGCGGACGAGCAGCTCCGCGACGAGCCATCGCGCCGGTAGGAGGTGGCCGTAGTAGTCGCTGAACAGCAGGCTTCCGAGCGACTTGTCGTGCGCGAGGTCCAGGATCACGAAGTCGTCCTGCGTGAAGTACCCGCGTGCGACGTACCAGCCCCGCCAGACGCCCTGGACGAGGATCACCCCGAGCCCGACGAGGCCGATACGGTCGGTCCACGGCTCGAGCAACCTTCGTGACCAGGGCACGCGGCCGACATCAGAGTGACTCATGGGTCCCCCTCGCAGCTGAGCGACGAGCGCGTGCCCACGGCTCGAGCAGGTCGGCGACCAGCACCCCGAGGCCGAGGCCCGCCAGGGCGTTCGCTGCCCAGGGCGAGACGTCGCCGCTTCCCGCCGCGGCGACGACCGCTGCGACGCAGCCCGCCGCCAGGATCAGGAGTGGTCCGATGACGGCACCGGACAGCCGACGGGTCCCCGTGAGGACGAGGCCGAGCCCGAGCGCCACCCCGACAGCCACGGCAGGCCCGCCGATCAGTGCCGCGCCGAGAGCCGCGAACGACATGCCGAGCGACCGTCGTGACGGGGCGGGGGACAACCGCACCTGCTCGACGCGTCGCCGCCGCCGGTCCAGGAAGATGGAAGAGAGCGCCGCGAGCATGAGCGCAAGCGCCGCCAGTCCACCGGCCAGAAGTCCGGCGCGATAGGTGCGGTCGGGGGTGAAGACCAGTTGCACGTCGCCTCCCCTGCCCGCCGGCACTATCCACGCTTGTTGCCAGCCGTCCACCCGCGTCGGTGTCAGCTCCTTGCCCGACATGGTGGCGTGCCAGCCGGGGTTCGCGTTCTCCGGCACGCGGAGCAGGGCTTCCTCTCCCGGCGCGATACGCACCACCCGGTGGGTGTCGTCCCACCTCGTCACGGTCACCGGGCGGTGGTCGACGTCGGTGGACAAGGTGCTGCGCGGGGACAGCACCACCCGGGTCGCAGCCCACTGACCCGTCGACCGGACGGAGATGTGGTGCTCGCCGGCGGAGAGTCGCAGCGGCCCGCCGCAGAGCCCGAGACGCAGCGGCGTGCCGCCCAGAACGTTGTCGATCGAGCCGGCCACGAAGGTACGACGGGCATGCCCGTCGATGTAGAGGATCGGGCCCAGTCCGCATACGGAACCCGTGGTGATCGTCCTGTCGATCGGATGGCTGAGGTCTTCCAGGTCGGGCAGCTTGAGCTCCGCGACGCCGAGCGCCTGACCCTCCTGGGCCGCGGGGGGACGCGCGAAGCGCAGCACCAGGTGGTCCGTCCGCAGGGGTGGGAAGAACCCCACCCCGCCAGTGAGGTCCACCTCACGTCTTTCCGGACCGGCCACCAGGACGACGCGCGTCGGTCCGACAGCGGAGCTCAGCGAGTTCACCACCTGGATCCGCTGGAGTCGACGCATGCCGTTCCAGTCCAGGCGCAGCGTCGGTTCCTCGGCGCCCGGCTCCGCCAGCCAGGACGTCGTCAGGTCGTCGTCGAACGCCAGCTGTCCGCTGACGAGAGGGTCGTCCCCCAGCACGCTGCTCGCCCGGATCCGCACACTGCCGTCGAGCGGCTCGAGCAGGTCCGCCGACGCCGGAGTCGGGCGGGCCACGACCGAGCCGGAGACGAACAGCTCCTGCGGCGTGCGGAGGGCGAAGCTGCGGGCCAGCTCCACCGCTGCCTCCGGCTGACGCGCGTCGAACGCGGCGCAGGAGGGCCCCGCCAGCGTCGCGAGGCAGGCGCGCCGGCCCGGGTCTGCAGCGAGGATCCAGCTCGTCCGGGTGTGCGTCCGTCCCTCCGGTACGACGAGCTCCAGGTGTCGCGCGAGCCGCGAGACCGACAGGTCCCGGATGCCGACGACACCGACGTCGCGGGAGCCGACGACTCGTGCGATCGTCACCCGCACGGAGCCGACCGGACTGCCGTCGAACTCGGCCGTGGCCGTGCCGGTGTCGGGATCGACCTCCACGAGCTGAGTGCTCCCACCGGCCTCGACCCGCAGCGCCTGCACGCGAACCGAGCGGCCGACGGAGGTGTCGGTCACGACGCTGACGCGGCGCACGGGGTAGGGATCGGTGAACCGCACCCGGAGCCACTGCTCGGTCGGCCTCGTGAAGGGCGCAGACAGCCAGGCGGTGTCGAGCCCGGCGTCCAGCGCGGCGTAGGGACCGTACTCCGGACGCACCGGGCCCAGGACATCGGCATAGCCGAACGACGACGATGCGGTGACCGAGGCGATCCGTCCGGCGTCGAGGTGCACCCGGGGCAGCCCGGGCGTCCCCGGATAGTCGTGGACGCGTCGATCCTGCTGGTAGCGGTCTCGCGGCGTCATGTCGGCACTTGTGGCGTCGTGGGACCGTCCGAAGTTCCGTTCTCGCAGGCGGTAGCCGTCGGCCACGAAGTCGGCAGGTGCCCGGACCCAGCCGGCCTCGCCGACGGCGACCACAGGCTGGTCGGCGCCGAGCAACCCGGACTCGAGCACGGAGAAGACGTCGTCCGCGCTGCCGGCGAGAACGCGCACGTCGGCGACGTCCACCGCGTCGGCACGCGTCACTGGCCGGTCGACGTGCCAGATCTCGACCTGCGGAAGCCCAGCGACTCCTGCATCGCCGTACGCGGCGGCGCGGGACAGTCCGGGACTGCGCTGGAGCACCGCCGCCACGCGTGCGCTCGACACCGCATCGGTGCGGGACTGCTCCAGGTCGTGACGCAGCACGACGTGCCCGATGCCGGCGCGGGCGAGCGCGTCGGCGAGGAAGAACGATCCCGCTCCGCTGGAGGTGCGCTCCTGCAGCGCGTCGAGCATGCGGATGGTCTGACCTGGTGTCAGCGGCACCTGGTTGCGCGTCACCCAGGGACTGCGCGCCAGGCCCTGGAGCGGCTCGTCGATGGTGGTGCCCCACGTCTGCCGGGCGAACCCGGAGCCGGGGACGACGAGCGCCCGGCTGCCGTCATCATGTGCCGCCAGGTAGTCGGCGGCCCGGTGCCAGGCTGCGGGCACCTCGCTCCATCCCGCAGTCCGCAGCTGGTCGGTGAAGAGAGGGCGAGCACTGACGAGCTGGAGGGCGACCAGGACGAGGACGACTCCGGAGGTGGTCGCTTTCGGCGCGAGCCGCAGGTGGCCGCGGCGACGCCGGCCGAGCCTTCGGGCGAGCGCCGGGGCAGCGACGGCCGCCAGGTGTCCGAAACCGAGCGCGAGCGGAAGCCGCACCAGCGGGTCGACCTTGTGGACGTTGCGCAAGGCCGCGAGCGGACCGTCCAGCAGGTCCTGCACCCATGGAGCGAATGGTCCACCGAGACTCCCGGTGTGCCCGGCGTACAGGCAGGCCAGCCCCAGCAGCCCGCTGGCGAGCAAGGGTCCCCGCAGCGGCATCGAGCGCCGCCACAGTCCCGCGAACCCGATCGCGGCGACGAGCGCACCGACAGCGACGAGCAGCGGGTCGGTGGCGAGGGCGAACCCGGCCGGCCACCAGGGTTCTCCCCCGAGGGCGAAGAACTGCAGCCAGTGGTCGGCGCCGCGGACGACGTTCGAGAGCGTCAGCGGGTCGGTGGTCACCGAGGCGGCCTCGACATAGTCGAGGAACGGCGGACTGTAGGCGCCGAGGAGCAGGAGGGGGAGAAGCCACCAGGCCGCAGCGCCGGCCACGGCGACGAGCCACCACCCGAGCAACCTCTGGCGGAGGCCCGGACGGCTGGCGAGCACCACGAAGAACGGCAACGGGAGGGCAGCGAGGTTCTCCACGGCGTTGAGGCCGCCCATGAAGAGCACGGCCACGCCGGACAGGAGGGCTGCGGTGCGCGCGGAGAGCTCGCCTCGGTGAGCCTTGACCAGGGGCAGGACGACCCAGGGCAGCACCACGGTGGGGACGATCTCGCCCGTGAGCACGCCCACCTCCGACAGCAGTCGCGGCGTGAAGGCGAACGACAGGCCGGCCAGTCGGGCGGCCCACCAGGGACCGGCGTCGAGCGTGCGGAAGAGACGCCGGGCACCCTCGTAGGCGGCGATCAGCAGCAGTGCGGACCACAGCCGCTGGGTGACCCAGTCCGGCACGGCCAGCACGTCACCGAGCACGAAGAACGGTCCTTGGGGGAACAGGTAGCCGTAGGCCTGGTTCTGCAGCTCGCCCAGCGACGCCTGCGGGTTCCACAGATGCAGGCTCCGCGCGAGGAAGCGCACCGGGTCTGCCGTCAGGTCGAACTTGGTGTCGAACGTGGTGAGGCCGGGACGTTGCAGGAACGCACCGGCGAGTAGCAGCACCCAGACTGCTGCGTCGACGCGGAACCCCGACTGCCGCGCGCGTCGGCGCACAGAGACACGGGCACGTGCGAGCAGGGTCGGAATGACCGCCACCTCCATCGCCTGCCCGTTCGCCGTGCACGTCTCCCTCGTGCAGTAGCCTTGCGGGAGTCTAGCCGCCCGTCGTGTGCGGCCCCAGCCGTTCAGGGAGCATCGTCGCCGTGCAGCAACACGTCTCGTTCGACGCCGTCTGGCCCGGCGCCGACCCGATCAAGGGCTGGCTGACCGAGGACCAGGGCCGACTCCTGTGGGACGAGGCGGTCCGGCTCCGCCGTGGCGCGACGCTGCTCGAGATCGGCAGCCACCAGGGCCGTTCCACCGTCATCCTCGGCAAGGCGGCGCAGGAGCTGGGCGGCCGGCTCGTCGCCGTCGACCCCTTCGTCGAAGGCCGCCTCTTCGGTGGGCTCTCGACGAAGGAGAAGTTCCAGGCCAACATCGCGGCTGCGGGTCTGGCTGACGTCGTGGAGCTGGTCCAGGAGTACAGCACGACCGCTCGACCGACCTGGACCCGTCCCTTCGACTACCTGTACATCGACGGCAAGCACGACTACTGGACGCTCTCCGACGACCTGCGCTGGGCCGTCCACCTGCCGGAGGGCGCTGCCGTCCTGGTCCACGACTGCTTCTCCTCCATCGGCGTGACGCTCGGGATCCTGCGACACGTCCTCTTCGGGTCGACGCTGCGCTACGAGCGTCGTGCCGGTTCGCTCGCGCTGTTCCGCGTGGGCCGGCCCACCAGGGCCGACCGCCTGCGGATCCTCGGCGAGCTGCCCTGGTGGTTGCGCAACGTGTTCCTGAAGGTGCTGCTCCGTCTGCGGCTGCGGCCGGTCGCCCGGCTGTTCGGCCACGACAGCCCGTACGACCCCTACTGAGTCGCCAGCAAGGCACTCTGCGCAAGTCCGAGGAGCTCCTCGGCATCCTGCCGGCTGAACCAGCCGCCCCTGGCGCGAGCGGTGAGCGTCGTCGTACGACGGGTGCTCGCCAGCCCGAACGCCACGCCAGCGGGTCCCGACGCCGCGGGCCAGAAGCGCAGCGCCTCGACACTTCGGCCCTCCAGCAACCCGAGGTTGGAGACCAGGACGGTCGCACCCAGCCGGCTTGCGAGGAGCCGGACCAGCAGGGGCCCGAACCCCCCGGCGTCGCTGACCGGGAAGTCCGGCTCGGGGTCCGTGGCCGCGACGCGTGCGGCCAGCTCCGCCGACGTGTGGAGGTCCATGGCCACGACCCTGCTGTAGGCCGTGTCCCGGTCCGGCGCGATCGGCGCCGTGCCGGGCCTGCGTGAGATGCCCAGGGCGATCACCGGTTGCCGGAACCGGCGCAGCGGCCCGTTCCAACGGCGCAGGGCCACCAACGCGGCCCAGGCGAGGGCGGCCGTTCCTCGGCGCGCCGACGGCAGGTCCGCATGCGCGAGCACGTCGGCTGCCACCCCCCGGTCCCGAACACGGGCGGCGTAGCGCTCCGGCGGTCGGAAGACCACCTCGCTCAGGCGCCTGACGGCACCGCGCAGGAATCCCGGCTCGGCTCCGCTGCGCGCCACGCCCCGGGCGTTGGTGCCCAGTGGTGTCGCCAGGAGCAGCCCCGCCAGCCCGACGAGGCCGAGTCCGTCGATGACGCCGTGGTGGGCAGCCAGGAGGAGCACCCTGCCGTCACTCGTGAGCCCCACGCGGATCAGCGGGTCGACGTCACCGTACGGCCGGTTGGCGAAGCGCTCGCGGTCCGCCGGCGCAGCCGATCGCCCGGAGGTGGCCACCTCCTCGACGTCGGGGGGGCGCCCGAGGTGAGGGTGCTCTCGAACGACCTGCCCCAACCGGTCCGCGAGCGCGGAGCGATCCAGGCCGGTGGCGAGCTCCAGCTCGAGCAGGATCGACCAGGTGACGTCCGGATCCCCGTAGAGGCCGACCACCTGGCGCGCCCGACGCACCGCGGGATGCACCTCCTCCGGCGCGGCGACCTGCCTGGACTTCCGTGGGGACACGGCGACAACCCTAGGCTGTGCACCGTGTCCGAAGCCGGAGAGCCGTCCGCCCCGTCCCCGTCGGGACGCAGCCGCGGGGTGAACGTCGCGGTGGCGATGGCGGTCATGAACGTCGCCACGTACGGGTTCACGATGATCGCCGCCCGGCTCCTCGGCCCACGGCCCTACGGCGCACTGGCGGCCTTCATGGCGACGCTGCTGGTCTTCGGCGTGGTCCAGCTCGGCCTGCAGGCCACGGCGGCCCGGCGCATCGCCGCGAACGCCAGCCACCTCGCCATGGTGCGGCACACCGTCATGAAGGTCACCGTCGGCGCCGCGCTCCTGCTCGGGGCACTCCTGCTCGCCCTGGCTCCGGTGGTGGACCGGGTGCTGCACCTGGACGACCTCCGGGCGGCAGCGCTGGTCGGCATCACCCTGGTCCCGATGACAGTCGTCGGCGGCCAGCTCGGCATCCTCCAGGGTCAGCGGCGCTGGACCGCCCTCTCCTGGGTCTACACGGCCAACGGCGTCCCACGCCTGCTGGTCGGTGCCGCCCTCATCGCGGTCGAGCCGTCGGCCTTCGTGGCGATGGCGGCGGTCGCGGTATCGGCCTTCGTCCCCATGCTGGTCGGCTGGCTCGCCCTGCGCCACGACGCGCCGGGGACACCCTCGTCGGAGGAGCACGGCGTCCGCGACGTCCTGGGCGAGCTGTTCCACAACTCGCAGGCACTGCTCGCCTTCTTCGCGCTCAGCAACGTCGACATCCTCGTGGCGCGGAACCAGCTCGGCGCCCACGACGCCGGCCTCTACGCCGGCGGCCTGATCCTGGTCAAGGCCGTGCTCTTCCTGCCCCAGTTCGTCGTGGTGCTCGCCTTCCCCTCCCTGTCGACGGTGGACCAGCGCCGGCGCGCGCTGCTCGCCAGCCTCACCCTCGTCGCTGTGGCCGGCGCGGTCTGCACGCTCGGGGCCTGGGTGCTCTCCGACGTCGCCATGCTGTTCGTCGGCGGCTCGGAGTACCGCGAGATCGAGAGCTCACTGTGGCTCTTCGCCGTCCTCGGGACCGCGCTGTCCATGCTCCAGCTCCTCGTCTACAGCGTGCTGGCCCGCCAGGCGCGCAAGTCGGGCCTGCTCGTGTGGATCGCCTTCGCGGCGGTCACGGTTCTCGGGCTGCGACTGTCATCGTGGCAGGACCTGCTCCAGACCGTCGTGCTGATCGATGCGTCGTTGTTCGTCGTACTGCTGGGAATCACCCTCTGGCGGCTTCGCGAGCCATCGGCGGCACCCGACCCGGTGGAGTCCGGCACGCATCCCGGTGCCCTTCAGTGAGCCGCTTCGTGCCAGCTGTGCCCGGTGCCGACGGAGACGTCGAGCGGCACGGTGAGCTCGGCGGCGGACGCCATCTGCTCACGCACCAGCGCCTCCAGGGCGTCGCGCTCCCCTGACGCCACGTCGAGGACGAGCTCGTCGTGCACCTGCAGCAGCATCCGTGACCGCATCCCGCTCTCGCGCAGCGCGGTGTCGACGTTGAGCATCGCGACCTTGATGATGTCGGCGGCCGATCCCTGGATCGGGGCGTTGAGGGCCATCCGCTCGGCCATCTCACGGCGCTGCCGGTTGTCACTCGTCAGGTCCGGCAGGTAGCGGCGGCGGCCCAGGATCGTCTCGGTGAAGCCGGTGCGTCGCGCTTCGTCCACCACGCCGGCGAGGTAGTCCCGGATGCCGCCGAACGTCTCGAAGTACTCCTCCATCATCTCCTTCGCCTCGCCGGTGGAGATGCGCAGCTGCTGGGAGAGCCCGTAGGCGGACAGTCCGTAGGCCAGCCCGTAGTTCATCGCCTTGATCTTGGCCCGCATCTCGACGTTGACGTCCGCGGGGTCGACGCCGAAGACCCGCGAGGCCGTGGCCTGGTGGAAGTCCCGGCCGGAGTTGAACGCCTCGATCAGCCCGGCGTCCTCGGAGAGGTGCGCCATGATCCGCATCTCGATCTGCGAGTAGTCGGCCGTCATCAGGCACTCGTTGCCGGCCCCCACGACGAAGCCCTCGCGGATCCGCCGGCCCGCCTCCGTGCGGATCGGGATGTTCTGCAGGTTCGGGTCGGTGCTCGAGAGCCGTCCGGTCGCGGCGATCAGCTGGTTGAACGTGGTGTGGATGCGGCCGTCTTCTGCCACGGTCTTGAGCAGCCCCTCGACGGTCTGGCGCAGCCGCGACACGTCCCGGTGCCGCAGCAGGTGCTGCAGGAAAGGGTGCTCGGTCTTCTCGTAGAGCCCCTGCAGCGCGTCCGCGTCGGTGGTGTAGCCGGTCTTGGTCCGCTTGGTCTTCGGCATGTCGAGCTCGTCGAAGAGCACGGTCTGCAGCTGCTTGGGCGACCCGAGGTTGATCTCCTTGCCGATGACGTCGTAGGCGTCGGCCGCGGCCGCGCGGACGCCGTCGGCGAACTGGGACTCCAGGCCCTCGAGCAGCTCGGTGTCCACCGCGATGCCGGCCTGCTCCATCCGCATGAGTACGTCGATCAGCGGCAGCTCGACGTCGGCGAGCAGCTGGGTGCCGCCGCGGTCCGCGAGCTCGTCGTCGAGCGCCGCTGCCAGGTCCAGCACCGCCCGCGCGGCCAGCATGGCACCCTCGCCCGGGTTGTCGCCGGAGACGCCATCGAGGCTCAGCTGGCCCTGGTCGCCGTCGTCGGACCCGGCGCGGAGCTCCCGCTTCAGGTAGCGCACCGTCAGGTCGGCCAGGTCGTAGGAACGCTGGTCCGGGCGCGCCAGGTAGGCAGACAGTGCCGTGTCTCGCTCGAGCCCCGACAGGTCCCAGCCGCGTGCCGCGAGGGCGAGCATCGGGCCCTTGGCGTCGTGCAGCACCTTCGGGACGCCCGCGTCGGCGAACCAGCCGGCCAGAGCCGCGTCGTCCTCGGGAGTGAGCCGGTCGGTGCTGACCCAGGCCGCGCCCCCGTCGGTGGCCAGGGCGATCGCGGTGACGTCACCGGTGCCGGCCCGCCAGCTGCCCTCGACGTGCACCCCGACCCGACCCACGTCGGCACCCGGGAGCCAGTCGGCGACCGCCCCGGGCTCGAGCCGGGTCATCTCGACCTGGAAGCCGGACTCGTCGATCTCCTCCTGCGAGGTGAGCGTCTCGAAGAGCCGGTCCCGCAGCACCCGGAACTCCAAACCGTCGAAGAGCGTGTGCACCTCCTGCCGGTCCCACGGCTGCCGCCCCAGGTCGGCGGGGCGGTGCTCGAGGTGCAGGTCGCAGACCAGCGCGTTGAGCCGGCGGTTGCGGATGACGTCGTCCAGGTGGGCGCGCAGGTTCTCCCCCGCCTTGCCGCCGACCTCCTCGGCCCGCGCGATGACGTTGTCGAGGCCGTCGTAGGTCGCCAGCCACTTGGCTGCCGTCTTCGGACCGACGCCGGGGATGCCCGGGAGGTTGTCCGACGTCTCGCCCACCAACGCCGCGAGCTCGGGATAGCGCCCCGGCGTGACGCCGTACTTCGCCTCCACCGAGGCCGGGGTCATCCGCGCCAGGTCCGAGACGCCGCGGGACGGGTAGAGCACCGTCGCGTCGTCGCTGACCAGCTGGAGCGAATCCCGGTCACCGGTGAGGATGAGCACCTCGAACCCGTCGGCGACCGCCTGGGTGGTCAGCGTCGCGATGATGTCGTCGGCCTCGTAGCCGTCCATCTCGAGGTGCCGGATGCGCAGCGCGTCGAGCACCTCCTGGATCAGCGGGAGCTGGCTCTTGAACTCGTCCGGCGTCTTGTTGCGCTTGGCCTTGTAGTCGGCGTACTCCTCCAGGCGGAAGGTCTGCCGGGACTTGTCGAACGCGACCGCGATGTGCGTCGGCTCCTCGTCGCGGAGCACGTTGATGAGCATGGCGGTGAAGCCGTAGACGGCGTTGGTGGTCTGGCCGGTGGTGGTGGAGAAGTTCTCCACGGGCAGCGCGAAGAAGGCACGGTAGGCGAGCGAGTGGCCGTCGAGGAGCAGCAGCCGCGGTCGGCCGCCGGCAGGCGTCTGGGCAGGCACGACTCGACCCTAGTCGGTCGCTCCGACGGCGACCGGGCCGGCCGCCGTGGATCAGCCCTGGTCGGCCTCCGGCCGCGCCGGCTCCACCCGTCGCACCGCACGCCGCTCGGCCAGCACCTGCGACAGGTTGCGGCGGGACGGGTGCGGACGCCGGGACTCGGGGGTGAGCTTGTGCCGGAGCACGGAGGTGCTGCACGCCCGCACCGTGGCGATGTCGCCCAGGCCCAGGCGGGCGAAGAACCGGTTGGTGTCCCGGTTGCCCGACGTGATCGCGGTGACGTGCTCGATGTCCTTCTCCTCCGCCCACGAGACGGCGCTCTCCAGGAGCGCGTGGGCGAACCCGTGCTTGCGGTACTCCGGGTCCACCAGGAGGTACGACGTGTGCACGGCCGACTCCAGGTGGATGGGGCTGATCGGCCCCCGGCGCAGATGCATCGCAGCGACCACGGTGCCCTCGTGCAGCCCCACGATCAGGCGCTCGTCGGGGTCGGCGGCCACCTCGGCCAGCGCCGTCCGCGCCTCGGCCATCGGGCGCGGCGTGGCCGACTGGCCGCCGGAGCCGGCACGGCCCCAGAGCTCGAGGACCGCCTCGAGGTCCTCCGGTCGCGCGTCCCTGATGCTCAGCGCGCTGCGCGACATCTCCACCCCTCCACGGCCGGTGACGAGGGCACGGCGACCGCGCCCCCGGCTGAACACTACTGTTGAGCCGTCAATCAGGATAGAGCAGGAGGATCGGGACACGGTGATGATCGGGACGGGAACCCTCGTCAACGCCGCCACCGTCCTGCTCGGCGCCGGCATCGGCCTGGGGATCGGGCACCGGCTGCCGGAGCGCACCCGCCAGGTCGTCACCGACGGGCTCGGGCTGGTCACCCTGTTGATCGCCGCCTCCTCCGCGGTCGCGGTCTCCGACGACGCCTTCGTGGCGGCGGTGGGCGGCTCCGCCCCGATCCTGATCGTCCTGGGGGCGCTTCTCACCGGCGGCATCATCGGCTCGCTGCTCCGGCTGGAGGACCGGCTCGAGGGGCTGGGCGACCGGCTCCAGCAGCTGGGCCGCGGGAAGGCGGAGACCGAGGGGCCGAGCCTCTTCATCGAGGGCTTCGTCACCTCCTCGCTGGTGTTCTGCGTCGGTCCGTTGACGATCCTGGGCTCGATCACGGAGGGCATCGGCGAGGGCCCCGACCAGCTGCTCCTCAAGGCCGCCCTCGACGGCTTCGCCGCGATCGCGTTCGCAGCCGCCTTCGGTTGGGGCGTGTTCGCGAGCATCCCGACGATCCTGGTGGTCCAGGGAGCGCTCACCGCGCTCGGCATGGCCCTCGGCGACTTCCTCCCGGCGGCACACCTCGCCGCCCTGACGGCCACGGGCGGGCTGCTGCTCGTGGCCGTGGCGATGCGGCTGCTCGCGCTTCGTCCGATGCCGGCCCGGATCAAGGTCGCCGACCTGCTCCCGGCGCTGGTCACGGCACCGCTGCTCACCGCGGTGGTCGTGGCGTTCCGGTGAGCGTCCTGCGGCGAGCCGATGCGGACTCGTTATCCGGGTTCCCCCGCCAGCGGGTGTGACCTGGCCTACTGTGTCCGAAGCCGGTGACGGAGGAAGCCGGTGAGGCCGACCCGACGTGAGCCCGCGTCACCCCGATGTGACACAGGCCACAGGGCCTCGGTACAGTCCCCCGCGCCAGTGTGCGCGTCGATGAGGAGAGTCATGCCGTCTATGACGACCCGACCAGTGCCGGATGCCCAACCGGCCTCCCCACCAGGTCCCGGGGTTCGTCGTCGAGTGGCCCGGTGGCTGCTCCTCGTCCCGGCGCTGCTGATCGCCGTGCTCGGCACGCTGGCGCCCGCCACGGCCGCCGCCGCGACCACCTTCGGGACGATTCCCGGGACGACGACCAGTGCCGCCGCGGCGCCGGCCGCCGACGAGGCCCCGCGCCTGACCGTCCGGGGCACCCTGCTCAACCGCGCCGAGAACCGCGCGCCGGTCGAGGGCGTCAAGTTCGTCGTGACCAGCTCGACCGGCGCGACGTACGAGGCGGTGACCGACGCCGACGGGCGCTACTCGATCGAGATCCCGGCCAGCGACACCGGCGACCTCACCATCACCCTGGACGAGGACACCCTGCCCGAGGGTGTGAAGCTGGCCGAGGGCGAGCCGACCGAGTACAAGGTCAGCAAGGACAACACCACCACGATCGTCTCGTTCTCCCCGGCGGTCGGCCCGGACAACCGCCAGATCAGCACGAAGTGGGACCAGATCCCGCAGCTGATCTACAACGGCCTGCTGTTCGGCCTGATCATCGCGCTCGGCTCACTGGGGCTGTCGATGGTCTTCGGCACGACCGGCCTGACGAACTTCGCGCACGGCGAGCTGCTCACCTTCGGCGCGGTCGTCACCTACGCGTTCAACCGGATGGGGGTGCCGTTCGCGGTCAGCGTGCTGATCGCCGTGGTGCTCGGCGGCCTGTTCGGACTGGTGCAGGACAAGGGCCTCTGGGGACCGCTGCGCAAGCGCGGCATCGGGCTGCTCGCCCTGATGATCGTCTCGATCGGCCTGATGTTCTTCCTGCGCAACGTCTTCCAGTACGTCACCGGGGGCCGCACGCTGACGTACGACGACTACGTCACCGTCAGCGGACACCGATTCCTCGGCGCCAGCTACACCTACCGCGACCTGATCGTCGCCGCGGTGTGCGTGCTGGTCCTGGTCGGCGTGACCGTCGCACTGAGCCGGACCCGCCTGGGCCGCGCCACCCGGGCGGTGTCCGACAACCCGGCCCTGGCCGCATCCAGCGGCATCAACGTCGACCGGGTGATCTCCACCGTCTGGATCATAGGCACCGCGCTCGCGGCCCTCTCGGGCGCCTTCCTCGGCTTCAACATGGGCGTCACCTTCCAGATCGGCCAGCTCATCCTGCTGCTGCTCTTCTGCGCGGTGGTCGTCGGTGGTCTGGGCTCCGTCTGGGGCGCCGTCATCGGCAGCATCATCGTGGGCCTGCTGATCGAGCTCAGCACGCTGGTGCTGCCCGAGATCGCGCTGAAGAACGCCGGCGCCTTCCTGCTGCTCATCGTCATCCTCCTGGTCAGACCACAGGGCCTGCTCGGCCGCAAGGAACGAGTCGGCTGAGGCCGCGGAAGGGATACCCCCATGCTTGACATGATCCAGGCCTTCTGGCACGACGGAGTCGGCCCGTTCGCGCTCTCGTTCGTGCTCGCGGCGATCGGCCTCAACGTCCACTACGGCTACACCGGCCTGCTGAACTTCGGCCAGGCAGCCTTCGTCGCCGTCGGCGCCTACGGGATGGGCGTGATGGTCCAGTCGTTCGACCTGCCCCTCGTGGTGGGGCTGGCGGTCGGCATCATCGCGTCGATCCTGCTCGCGATCGTGCTGGGCGTCCCGACGCTGCGGCTCCGCGCCGACTACCTCGCCATCGCGACCATCGCCGCGGCGGAGATCCTCCGGCTGATGTTCTCGGCGACGTTCAAGGAGTACTTCCACGCCCGCGACGGCGTCACGGCGTTCACCGCCGGGTTCCGCCAGCTCAACCCCTATCCCACGTCCATGCGCAACTTCCTGACGTTCAGCCGCAACGACCTCTGGGTGATGACGGTCGGCTGGATCCTCGTCGCGCTCGTCTGCGTGCTGATCTGGCTGTTGATGCGCGCCCCGTGGGGCCGGGTCCTCAAGGGCATCCGCGAGGACGAGGAAGCGGTCCGATCGCTCGGAAAGAACGTCTACTCCTACAAGATGCAGGCGCTGGCGCTGGGCGGCGCCATCGGCGCCACGGGCGGCTTCATCGGCGGCCTCGGCCTGGCCTCGGTGCAGCCGGACAGCTTCAACACCGACTTCACCTTCATCGCCTTCACCATGCTGGTCCTGGGCGGCGCGGCGCGGGTGCTCGGGCCGGTGGTGGGCGCGGTGCTCTTCTGGGGAGTGCTCTCCGCCCTCGGGGTGGGCCTCGGCAAGCTGGTCCAGCAAGGGCTCATCCCGGAGTCGATGATGTCGGCCGACCAGGTCTCCAACGTCCGCTTCATGCTGGTCGGCATCGTGCTGATGCTGCTGATGATCTACCGACCACAGGGAATCTTCGGCGACAAGAAGGAGATCGCGCTCGATGCCCGCTGAGACGAATGCCCAGGCGCCGGCCCGCAACGCGGACGCGGCGCGTGCCCAGCTCGTCGGGCTCGCGAACGAGCCCGGCGTGGCCAAGCCCGACCCCATCGTGGTCGCCGACGACATCAAGCGCAGCTTCGGCGGCCTGGTCGCCGTCGACGTCGACCACCTGGAGGTCCAGCGCGGCGTCATCACCGCACTGATCGGTCCCAACGGTGCGGGCAAGACCACCTTCTTCAACCTGCTCACCGGCTTCGACCAGCCCGACACCGGGGCCTGGTCCTTCAACGGCAAGTCGCTCGCGGGCGTGCCGGCCTACAAGGTCGCCCGGATGGGGATGGTGCGCACCTTCCAGCTGACGAAGGTGCTCTCGAAGATGACCGTGCTCGAGAACATGCGGCTCGGCGCCACCGGCCAGCGTGGCGAGGGCTTCTGGTCCGCCGCGTTCCACTTCCTGTGGCGGGGCCAGGAGGACGCCAACACCGAGCGGGCCCGCGGCCTGTTGCAGCGGTTCAAGCTCGACACCAAGGAGGGCGACTTCGCCGGCTCCCTGTCCGGCGGCCAGCGCAAGCTGCTCGAGATGGCCCGGGCGCTGATGGTGGAGCCGGAGCTGGTGATGCTCGACGAGCCGATGGCAGGCGTGAACCCGGCGCTGAAGCAGACACTGCTGGGCCACGTGAAGTCCCTGCGCGAGGACGGCATGACCGTCCTGTTCGTCGAGCACGACATGGACATGGTCCGCGACATCTCCGACTGGGTGGTCGTGATGGCGCAGGGCAAGGTGATCGCCGAGGGTCCGCCGGACTCCATCATGGCCGACGAGCGGGTCATCGACGCCTACCTGGGCGCGCACCACGACACCGACATCAGCGAGCTCTCGGCCGATGAGGTGGCCGCGGCGGCCGAGGCCGAGCTCGAAGCCGAGAGAGGCGAGGACAAATGAGCGAGCAGCTCCCTGACCAGCACGCAGCGGTCTCCGACGTGGTGGCCGAGCCGGACGAGGCGCCCGACGAGACGCCGGACATCGACGAGGCGGCCCGCAAGGAGCACCTGCGCAACGCCGAGGGCGCGGTCCTGCGGGCCGACGACCTCATCGCGGGCTACGTCCCGGGCGTCAACATCCTCAACCGCACGGACCTCTACTGCAAGGAGGGTGAGCTCGTCGGCATCATCGGCCCCAACGGCGCGGGCAAGTCGACGCTGCTGAAGGCGCTCTTCGGCCTGGTCAAGGTCGGCAGCGGCTCGGTGAAGCTGCGTGGTGAGGACATCACCAACGGCCGCGCCGACCTGCTGGTCTCCAAGGGCATCGGCTTCGTTCCGCAGACGGAGAACGTCTTCCCGAGCCTCACCATCGCCGAGAACCTCCAGATGGGCTGCTACCAGGCGCCGTCGAACTTCAACAAGCGCTTCGACTTCGTCGCCGACCTGTTCCCGGCCCTCGGGGAGCGGCGCAACCAGCGCGCCGGGTCGTTGTCGGGCGGCGAGCGGCAGATGGTCGCCATGGGCCGCGCCCTGATGATGGAGCCGTCGGTGCTGCTGCTCGACGAGCCGTCGGCCGGCCTCTCCCCCGTCCTGCAGGACGAGGTGTTCATGCAGACCCGGGCGATCAACCGCACCGGCGTCTCGGTCATCATGGTGGAGCAGAACGCCCGCCGCTGCCTGCAGATCTGTGACCGCGGCTACGTCCTCGACCAAGGCCGCAACGCCTACACCGCGTCGGGCAAGTCGCTCGCGAAGGACCCCAAGGTCATCGAGCTGTACCTCGGCACGCTCGCGAAGTAACCGCCGCCGGCTCGAGCAACCCGGCCGACAACGACGAAGGCCCCCGCCTCTCGGCGGGGGCCTTCGCTGTGGGGCGTGGGTCAGTGCTTCTGGCCCATGCCCACCTTGATGAGTGCCGGGATGATCTTCTTCGTCTCGTCGAAGGCGATCACCACGATGGCGTCGGGGTCCTGCGACTTGATCGCGTCGACCTCGGCGGTGAAGTTGGCAGCGTTCGGGTCGTACAGCTGGTACGACACGACCTTGCCGCCCTCCTCCTCGAACACCTTGCGGACCTGCTTCGCGAGCGCCTCACCGTAGGCCTCCTGGCGAGCCAGGATCGCGACGTTCTGGTAGCCGTCACCCTTGACGGTCTGGGCCAGCACGGTGCCCTGCAGCACGTCCGACGGCGCGGTACGGAAGTACAGGCCCTTGTCGGCGTAGGTGTCGAAGGCGGTCGAGGTGTTCGCCGGCGAGATCTCGACGACACCGGCGTTGACGATGCGGTCGATCACGCTGAGGGACACCGACGACGACGCAGCACCGACGATGGCGTCCGCGCCACCACTGAGCAGCTGGTCGGTCTCCGACGGGGCGATGTTCGGCGTACCGTCACCGGAGTCGGCCTTGATGTGCTTGACCGGCTTGCCGAGGGCGCCACCGGCCGCGTTGATCTCCTTGACGGCCAGGTCGACACCGGCGAACTCCGGTGGGCCGAGGAACGCGAGGTCACCGGACTGCGGCAGCAGGCTGCCGATGGTCAGGGTGCCGTCACCCTTCGGGACCGGACCGGTCACCTTCTGGTTGTCGGCCACGCTGTCCACGTCCGGGATCTTGCCGGTGACGTAGTCCATCGGCTCGAAGGTGTTGTCCGCCTGGTACTGGAAGATGCCGATCGTGGCGGCCGACGGGCTACCGGTCGAGTTGAAGTCGATCGGGCCGGAGACACCGTCGTAGTCGATGTCGGTGCCCTTGTTGATCATCTCGAGGCAGTCCTTGTAGGTGGTGCACTTCTCACCACCGACGGTCACTTCCTGCATCTTCTGGGCGATCGCCTTGCCGCTGTCGTTCTTCGCGGCGGCGGCGGCCAGGGCCACCACGACCGTCGCGTCGTACGACTCGGGGCCGTAGGTGAACTCCGTCAGCTTGGGGTTGATGCCCAGCAGGCGCTGCTTGAAGTCGTCCTTCAGCTCCGCACCGGGGTACGTCGCCCGGACACCCTCGAGGGTGCCCTTGTCGAAGTCCTTCGAGTAGTCAGCGGTGTTTCCGTCGACGAAGTACAGCTGGGTTCCGCTGCTCGCCTCGGGTGAGTTGTTCTTGTCGTTGTCGCCGTCACCGCCACCGCAGGCGGTCAGGACGAGCGTTCCGGCAGCCGCGAGAGCGGCCACCTGAGTCAGTTTCTTCGGGCGATACATGAACCCTCCGGACATGTGATGGACATCTTCCCCACGGAGCTACCGCGAGGTTTCGACCAACCTAGTGCCGCCAGCGCGGCCGACCGGGGAGGTGGACGCAGAGTTGCAGATTTGTGACCTGCGCCTCATCCGTCGTCGCGCGGCTGCACCTCGATCCCGTGGGCGACCACGCCGTCGGCCACCTGACGCATCGACAGCCGCAGGTCCATGGCGGTCTTCTGGATCCACCGGAAGGCCTCGGGCTCGCTCAGCCCGAGCTTCTCCTGCAGCACGCCCTTGGCCCGGTCGACCGCCTTGCGGGTCTCCAGCCGCTCGGTCAGGTCGGCCACCTCGGCCTCCACCTGCTGCAGCTCGGCGAAACGGCTGACCGCCATCTCGATCGCCGGCGCCAGGTCGGACTTGGTGAACGGCTTGACCAGGTAGGCCATCGCCCCGGCGTCACGGGCGCGCTCGACCAGGTCCCGCTGGCTGAACGCCGTGAGCATCACGACCGGGGCGATCCGCTCCGCGGCGATCTGCTCCGCCGCCGCGATCCCGTCCAGCCGCGGCATCTTGACGTCCATGATGACGAGGTCGGGGCGCAGCTCACGTGTCTGGTCCACTGCCTTCTCGCCGTCCTCGACGGCTGCGACGACGTCGTACCCCTCCTCGGCGAGCATCTCGGCGAGGTCCATCCGGATCAGCGCCTCGTCCTCGGCGATGAGGACGCGACGGCTGGGAAGGGGGCTCTCGGTCACGAGGAAAGGCTAACGGCGAGGCGGACGATGGTCTGGGATCGGGTACGGTTTCGGCTGTTCAGCCCCGGTAGCCCAATCGGCAGAGGCCGCGGTCTCAAACACCGTCCAGTGTGGGTTCGAGTCCCACCCGGGGCACTCGTGGTTGTCACCTGAGCGTTGTCCGACCGGCACGGCGACGACCCTGGCGCGACAACTACCGGTGATGGCGTAGACATGTGCCATGGACGACGGCACTTCCCTCGTGTGGTTGCCCTTCGACGCGGCCGAGCTCGCCGACGGCGCCGGCCCGGGCTACCGGCCGCAGGAAGGCCTGCGGTTCGAGGTGTACGACGGCGGGCAGCCGCCGCCATCGATCGCCGACGTGGCCTTCTGGAGCCCGATGTACGACACCCGCCACGACTGGAGCGCGTTGTTCGCCCAGATGGGTGCCCTGGAGGTGGTGCAGCTGCCCTCGGCCGGTTACGAGCACGTCGCGCCACACCTGCCTGCGGGCGTCACGCTCTGCAACGGCCGCGGGCTCCACGATGCCGCCACCGCGGAGTGGACGGTCGGGCTCATCCTGGCAGCCCTGCGCGACCTGCCGTCGTACGTGCACGCCCAGGCCGAGCAGCGCTGGACCCACCGGACGAGCGGCACGTCGCTCGCGGACAGCACCGTGCTGGTGCTGGGCTACGGCAGCATCGGCAGGGCGCTGCACCGACGGCTGGAGCCCTTCGAGTGCGCCGTCGTCCCGGTCGCCTCCCGGCGACGTGACGGCGTGCACGGTGTCGACGAGCTCCCGGGGCTGCTGCCCGACGCAGACGTGGTCGTGGTGCTCACGCCGCTCAACGAGGCGACGCGCGGGCTGGTGGATGCTGCCTTCCTGTCCCGGATGCGCGACGGTGCCCTGCTCGTCAACGTCGCCCGCGGCGGCGTGGTGGACACCACCGCCCTGCTGGCGGAGGCTGGCCGGGTCCGGGCGGCACTCGACGTGACCGACCCCGAGCCGCTTCCCGCGGACCACCCGCTGTGGACCGCGCCCCACGTGCTGGTCACGCCGCACGTAGCCGGTGGCACCACGGCGCTGAGGCCCCGGCTGCGGGCCCTGCTCCGCCAGCAGCTCGACCGGTTCGTTGCGGGCGGACCGCTGCTCAACGTGGTCCGGGACCCGCAGGATGGCTGAGACCCCACGACGGATCATCGTCAACGGCGTCTCCGGCTCGGGCAAGACCACCCTCGCTGCCCAGCTCGCGCGGCGGCTGGACATCCCGCACGTCGAGATCGACGGCCTCCACCACGGAGCCGGCTGGAAGCAGCGGCCGGAGTTCCTCGACGACGTCCGCGCACTGGTGCGGCAGGAGGCGTGGGTGACGGAGTACCAGTACGCCGACGCCCGTCCGCTCCTGCTCGAGCGCGCGGACCTCGTCGTGTGGCTGGACCTGCCGCGGTGGCTCTCGCTGTGGCAGGTCGTCCGACGCACCCTCCGGCGCCGCTGGCGGCGGGAGGTGCTCTGGAACGGCAACGTCGAGCAGCCGCTGTGGCGGATCCTGGTGGACCGGGAGCACATCATCCGGTGGGCGTGGACGTCGTGGCCCGCGGTGGCCGAGCGCATCGAGGAGGTACGACGGACGCGGCCCGGGCTGCCCGTCGTACGCCTGCGGAGCCGTCGGGAGGTGCGGGCCTGGCTCAGGATCGTCGGTACGCCGGGGCGACCTCGTTGATGGCGTCGCCCATCCGGTGGATCCGGAGTGCGTTCGTCGAGCCGGGGATGCCCGGAGGGCTGCCCGCGATGATCACCACGAGATCCCCTTCGGTGACCCGGCCGATGCGGAGCAGCTCCTCGTCGACCTGGCGCACCATCTCGTCGGTGTGCTCGACCGCAGCCGTCTTGAACGCCTCGACGCCCCACGTCATCGCCAGCTGCGACCGCACCGGCGCCTCGGGCGTGAACGCCAGGACCGGGATCGCCCCGCGGTAGCGGGCCAGCCGGCGCGCGGAGTCGCCGCTCTGGGTGAAGGCGACCAGGTACGACGCACCGACCCGGTCCGCGACCTCGGCGGCCGCCTTCGCGATCACGCCGCCGCGGGTCTTCGGCTGCCAGTCGATCGCCGCCATGTGGTTGAGCTCGTGGTCCTCGGTGGAGGTGATGATCCGCGCCATCGTGCGCACCGTCTCGATGGGGTACTTCCCGACACTGGTCTCCCCGGACAGCATCACAGCGTCGGCGCCGTCGAGCACGGCGTTGGCCACGTCGGAGGCCTCCGCCCGGGTCGGCGCCGGATTGACGATCATGGACTCGAGCATCTGGGTTGCGACGATCACCGGCTTGGCGTTGCGCCGGGCCTTCTCGATCACCCGCTTCTGCAGGAACGGCACGTCCTCCAGGGGGCACTCGACGCCGAGGTCACCGCGCGCGACCATGAACCCGTCGAAGGCCCTGACCACCTCGTCGAGGTTGTCGATCGCCTGCGGCTTCTCGATCTTGGCGATCACCGGAAGCAGCACGCCCTCCTCCTCCATGATCGCCCGGACGTCGTCGGCGTCGCGCGCCGAGCGGACGAAGGACAGCGCGATGAAGTCGACGGTGAGGTGGAGCGCCCAGCGGAGGTCCTCGACGTCCTTCTCGCTCAGGGCCGGGACGCTGACCGCGACGCCCGGCAGGTTGATGCCCTTGTGGTCGCTGACCCGGCCG